>NZ_JBSJYX010000006.1:0-165918 GCF_053711175.1 Kocuria sp. KH4 | reverse complement strand
CGCCGCCCGTGCCGGTCCAGCAGTCCGGCTGCGGGTGGGGCGGGGCTGGGGGCGGGCCCGGTGCTGCGCAGCTGCGGGATGCCCAGGGAAACGCTCATGACACCGCCTCGATGGTCGCGTCCGGCCCGCACGGTGCTCGGCGTGCCGGGATGGTCCGCCCAGTGTAGTCAGTCCCCACCCCGCCGGGGACGTGCCGTGCCCCGGCCGGGTCCTCCGCCGGCGGTCCGCGCCGGGTGCCCGCCGTGTGCCCGGCACGTCCCGGTCGGCGTCAGGCCGGCTCCGGCGGGGCCTGCTCGTCCAGCCGGGCGAGGGCCTCCGTCCAGCGGGCCTCCCGTTCGGCCGGGCTCTGCTCCCACCAGGGCGTGCCCCGTTCGCCCAGACCGCGCTTCGCCAGCCCGACCCGGTCCCGCACGGCCCGCAGCTCGTCCTCCGAGCCCTCCCGCCGCGTGGTGCGCACCGCCGCGCGGGCGCGCCCCAGGTGGGACCTGAGCCGGGCCGCGACGTCCTCCGGCAGCGCCGGGTCCTGCCGCCGCCAGCGCCGTCCGTCCACCACGATCCACCGCCCGTCCGGCGTGTGCTCCACCTCCCGCTGTGCCATGTCCCCGATCCTGCCAGGTCCGCCCGTCTCCGTGGGCCGCGCGGCGGGCCCCTACGCTGGGGGCATGAGCAGGCACGCCGAGCACCCGGTCCGCAGCGTCGACGAGCACCGCCGTGCGGTCACCGAGGCCCTGCGCGGAATCCGCCCCCGCGTGGAGACGGTCCCCCTGGGACAGGCCACGGGCCGGGTCCTGGCCGAGGACCTCGTGGCGCCCCTGGCCCTGCAGCCCTTCGACAACTCCCAGATGGACGGCTTCGCGGTGCGCGCCGCCGACACCCGGCGGGCACCGGGGGAGGAGGACGCGCGGCTCGTCGTCGTCGCCCCCGTCCCGGCGGGCCACGTCCCGGGGCCCCTGGCGCCCGGGGAGGCCGCCCCGGTCATGACCGGGGCGCCGCTGCCGCCCGGGGCGGACGCCGTGGTCCCGGTCGAGGAGACGCTCCCGGGCGGATTCCCGCCCCCGGGGAGCGTGCTCCGCGTGCCGGCCGGCCAGCCGGCGGGACGGTTCGTGCGCCGGGCGGGCGAGGACCTGGCCCAGGGCGCCACCGCCCTGTCGGCCGGGCAGCGGCTCACGCCCGCCCGGATCGGTCTCGCCGCCGCCCTGGGGTGCGCCGCGCTGCGCGTGCGGTCCCGGCCCCGGGCCGTGGTCTACACGACGGGGGACGAGGTCGTGGCCCCCGGGACCGCGCGCGGGCCCGCCCAGATCTTCGACGCGAACGCGGCGATCCTGGGCGCCCAGCTGACGGAGGCGGGCGTGGAGGTCCTCGCCGCCCACCTCGTCCCCGACGACCCCGGGGCCTTCGCCGCGCGGCTGGCCGCCGACGCCGCCCGGGGGCCCGACCTCTTCGTCTCCTCCGGCGGCGTCAGCGAGGGCGCCTACGAGGTCGTCCGCCAGGTGCTCGGGCCCCACGGCGCGTTCGTGCACGTGGCGATGCAGCCGGGCGGGCCGCAGGGGCTCGCCCACCGGGACGGGGTGCCCTTCGTGTGCCTGCCCGGCAACCCCGTGAGCACGCTGGTGTCCTTCGAGATGTTCCTGCGCCCGGCCCTGACCGAGGTCGTCGGCGCCCCCGTCCCCCGCCCGCTCCGCACGGCGCGGCTCGCGGAGGCCGTCCGCCCGCTGCCCGGCCGGACCCAGGTCCGCCGGGGCGTGTGGGACGGCACGGAGGTGCGGATGGCCGGCGGTCCCGGCTCCCACCTGCTGGCCGCCGCGGCCCGGGCCAACGCCCTCGCCCTGCTGCCGCCGGGGGACGCGGAGCTGCCGGCGGGCGCTCCCGTGGAGCTGCTCGAGCTCGACTGACGGTGGCCGGGCCCGTCCGCCCCGCTGACTAGACTGGTCCGCGCCCCTCGCCGCGGGCCCCGGTCCGGGACCGGGACCGCGGCGACGACCGCTACAGAACAGGCCCCCATGACGTCCCTGCCCGCGCCCCTGCTGCTCGCCGCCACCGCCGTGATCCAGGCGCTCGGCCGCTACGCGTACCACCAGAACGCGATCACCGTGGTGGGCCAGATGCTGTTCCCCATCTTCTTCGCCGTCCTGGCGATCTTCCTCGCCCGGCGGGGGACGGAGGGCGCCTTCGGCACCACGCACCTCGTGCTGCTCGTGGCCGGCGCGCTCCTGTTCGTGCTCAGCCTGGTGGGCTGGAACGGCACCGTCCCGCAGCTGTACCCCTCGGTGTGGGTCTACTACGCCGCGTTCGCGCTCGTGGCGGTCGAGGCCGCGCTGCGGATCGCCGGGACTCCCGGCCGGCGGCGCGGCACCCCCGCGGACGAGGAGCCGTCCCGCCGCTGAGCGGCTACCCGGCCCCGCCGGCACGCGCGACGACGAGCGCCGCCAGCTGCTCCGGGCGGGTCTCGGGCAGCCAGTGCCCGGCGTCCAGCTCCACGAACCGGTACGGGCCGCGCACGTGCTCGGCGGTCAGCTCCGCGGCCCGGCGGCCCAGGGCGGGATCCCGGTTGCCCCAGGCGTAGGTGGTCGGGACGTCGACCGTCCCCGGGCGCAGCCGGGACAGCGGCACGGCGCGGTACCAGTCCAGGGCCGCGGTCAGGGCCCCCGGCTGCTGCATCCGGGAGGCGTAGCGGGCGGCCTCCGCGGCGGGCAGGCCGGAGCGGCGCAGCAGGTCCCCGAGCCGCGGGCCCAGCACGGTCTCCGGGAGCCGGGGCAGCTGGAAGGCGGCCACGTAGGCGGAGCGCAGCGCCTGCCCCGAGCGGAGCAGGGACCGGGACAGTGCCCGGGGATGGGGCACCGAGGCCACCGTGAGGGACGCCGTCCGCTCGGGCCGGTGCGCCGCCAGGGCCCACGCCACGATCCCGCCCCAGTCGTGGCCGAGCACGTGCGCGCGCGCCACCCCGGCGGCGTCGAGCACCGCCACGGCGTCCTCGACGAGCAGCTCCAGCCGGTAGGCCCCGCGACCGCGCGGCCGCGCCCCGGGCGAGTAGCCGCGCTGGTCGGGGGCGAGGGTGCGCAGGCCGGCGGCGTGCAGCGCGGGCGCGAGACGGTCCCAGCTCGTGCGGTCCTGGGGGAAGCCGTGCAGCAGCAGCACCGGGGCGCCGTCGACGGGCCCCTCGTCGCGGACGTCGAGCAGCAGGCCCGCCGACGGGCACCGGGCGAGCCGCTCCGTCCCGTCCGGCCGGACGGTGCCGTCGTCCACCCGCTCGGTCATCCGGGGTCCGCCGCGCCGGCGGCACCGGGGTGCGCCGCTCCGCCGCGTCCGGCGCCGCGCAACGGCTCCCCGCGGGGGCGCACCGGCGGGTCCTCGACGCCGGCGGCGTGCTCGTCCGTCATCGGGTGCTCCTTCGCGGGTCGGCGGCCTCGGCGGCGCGGGAGGGCGTGCGGCCACGCTAGCACCGCGCCCGACCGGCAACCAGGCCCGGCGCCGGACAGGGCGTGGGCCAGAATAGGAGGACGCACCGACCGGAGACCCGAAGGGACCGCACCGACATGACCGACCAGCAGCAGGGCCTCACGCATGTCCGGGCGGACGGCTCCGCGCACATGGTGGACGTCTCGCACAAGGACGTCACCACCCGCGAGGCCACCGCGACGGCCACGCTGCGCACCCGGCCCGACGTCGTCGAGCAGGTCTTCGCCGCCGACCTCCCGAAGGGCGACGCCCTTCCGGTGGCCCGGGTCGCGGGGATCATGGCGGCCAAGCGGACCCCGGAGCTCGTCCCGCTGTGCCACCCCCTGCCGATCAGCAAGGTGGAGGTGGACTTCGAGCGGCTGGCCGACGGCGTGCGGATCACCGCCACCGTGCGCACCCGCGGGGTGACCGGCGTGGAGATGGAGGCGCTGACCGCGGCGTCGGTGGCCGCCCTGACGCTCTACGACATGATCAAGGCCGTGGACAAGCTCGCCGAGATCGACCGGGTCAGGGTGCTCGCCAAGTCCGGCGGGAAGTCGGGGGACTGGTCGCGGGACGGCGGTGACCGCGCATGAGGAGCGCCGCCGTCATCGTCGCCTCCACCCGGGCGGCCGCCGGGGTCTACCGGGACCGGAGCGGGCGGATCGCCGCGGACTGGTTCGGCTCCCACGGCTTCACCGTGGAGGGCCCGTTCGTGGTGGCCGACGGTGAGGACGTCCGCGCCCAGCTCGAGCGCCTGCTCGTGGCGCGGGCGCCGGAGGACCGGCCCCGTGTCGTGGTGACCACCGGCGGCACCGGCCTGTCCCCCGACGACCTGACCCCGGAGGTCACCCGCCCCTTCCTCGACCGGGAGCTGCCGGGGATCATGGAGGCACTGTGGGCGGAGGGCCGGAGGACCACGCCCCTGGCGGTGCTCAGCCGCGGGCACGCCGGCGTCAGCGGGCACACCTTCGTCGTCAACCTTCCCGGCTCCACCGGCGGGGTGTGGGACGGGCTGAAGGTGCTCGAGCCCCTGCTCGACCACGTCTGCGACCAGCTCGAGGGCCACCGCGACCGCGGGCACACCGGCCCCGGGCCCCGGCACCCCGCCGCCGACCCGCAGGACCCCGATCAGCAGGCTCCGGGGCCGCAGGCCCCGCCACCGCGGGGACCCGCCCCGCAGGAGCCCGAACCGCGCGAGGAGAACGACCGATGAGCACTCCCGGACCCATCCAGGCGGACACCGCCGTCGTCGCCGCGTTCGTGACGGACGAGCCGCTGGACCACGGACAGGCGGTCTCGGCCGTGCAGGACGAGCGCACCGGTGCCGTGGTCTCCTTCAGCGGCGTGATCCGCGACCACGACGGCGGACGCTCCGTCACGAGCCTGGACTACACCTGCCACCCCGGCGCCGACCGGGCGGTCAAGGACGTGGCCCGGGCGGTCGCCGAGCAGTTCCCGGGCACCCGGATCTGGGCGGCCCACCGGATCGGCCACCTGGAGGTCGGGGACTCCGCCCTGGAGGCCGCCGTCGGCGCCGCCCACCGCAAGCTCGCGTTCGCCGCCTGTGACGCGCTCGTCGACCGGATCAAGGCCGAGGTGCCCATCTGGAAGGAGCAGTCCTTCGCCGACGGCTCCACCGAGTGGGTCGGACTGGACGCCTGAGCGCCGTGGAGCTGCCCCCGCTCGTCGACCCCGCCCCCGCGCTCACCGACGCCGAGCTGCGCCGCTACGCCCGGCACCTCACCGTCCCCGAGATCGGGGAGGAGGGCCAGCGGCGGCTGAAGAACGCCCGGGTGCTGTGCGTGGGCGCGGGCGGACTGGGCTCCCCGGCGCTGCTCTACCTCGCGGCCGCGGGCGTGGGGACCCTCGGGGTCGTCGACGACGACGTGGTGGAGTCCTCCAACCTGCAGCGCCAGGTGATCCACGGGGAGGCCGTCCTGGGGGTGCCCAAGACGACCTCGGCCGCGGCGCGGATCGCCGACCTCAACCCGCTGGTGCGCGTGGTGGAGCACCGCGAGCGGCTCACGGCGGCGAACGCGCGGCGGGTCCTGGCCGGCTACGACCTCGTGCTGGACGGCTCGGACAACTTCGGGACCCGCTATCTCGTCTCGGACGCGTGCGAGCTCGGCGGCGTCCCGCACGTGTGGGGCTCCATCCTGCGCTTCGACGGCCAGTACTCGGTCTTCTGGGGCGCGCACGGGCCGACCTACCGGGACCTCTACCCGGTGCCGCCGGCGCCGGGCAGCGTGCCCGACTGCGCCGAGGCGGGGGTGCTCGGTGTGCTGCCGGGCCTGCTGGGGACCGCCATGGCGGTCGAGGCCGTCAAGCTGGTCACCGGGGTCGGCACCACCATGCTGGGCCGGGTGGCCACCTACGACGCCCTGTCCGCGCGCTGGTGGGAGATCCCGCTGGCGCCCACGCCGGGGCGCCCGCCCGTGCGCGCCCTGCAGGACGACGCCGGGGAGCCCTCCTGCGCGGCGCCCGCCCCGGCGCGGCCGCCGGGGAAGGAGCCGGCCGAGGAGCTGCCCACGGTCACGGCGCCCCGGCTCGCGGAGCTGCTCGCGGCCCGGGAGCGCGGCGAGGCGCAGTTCGAGCTCATCGACGTGCGCGAGCCCTACGAGGCCCGTCTCGCGGCCATCCCGGGGGCGCGTCTGCTCCCCCTGGCCGGCTTCGAGTCCGGCGAGGCCCTCGCGCAGATCGACCCCGCCCACCGGGTGCTGCTGCACTGCAAGGCCGGGGCGCGCTCCGAGCGGGCCCTGCGGCTGCTGCGGGCGGCCGGGCACACGGACGCCGCGCACCTGGAGGGCGGGGTGCTGGCCTGGATCGAGCAGGTGGATCCCGCCCAGCGGCCCTACTGACCGTCCGGAGCGCCCGGCCGGCCCGGGTACGCGCGGAGCGGAATCCGCTGGCGGGTCCGCCCCCGCACGTGCCTACGGTGGGGCCGTACCGTACCGACGAAAGGATTCCCCGCATGTCCGAGAACAGCATCTCCGCCAGCCGCCTCATCGACGCCCCCGCCGACGCCATCTTCGACGTCCTCAGCCTTCCGTCCCGGCACCAGCAGATCGACGGCTCCGGCACCGTGGTCTCCGGCGACGACCAGCGCATCCAGCGGGTCGGCCAGGTGTTCGTGATGAACATGAACGGTGAGCACATGGGCGGCGACTACGTCATGGAGAACACCGTCTCGGGCTTCGACGAGAACAAGCTCCTGGCCTGGCGGCCGAAGCCGCAGGGCGCGGAGCTCGAGGGCTGGGAGTGGATCTGGGAGCTCGAGCCCCAGGGCCCGGGCGCCACCCTGGTCACCGAGACGTACTCCTGGGAGCACGCGAGCCCCGAGGCCAGGAAGGCCGTGTCCTTCCCGCTCTTCGAGGAGGGCGCCCTGGAGAACTCCCTCGAGCGGCTCGCGGCGGCCGTCTCGGAGAAGTGACCGGCTGACGCACAGTGCCCCCGGCCGCACCGCTGCCGGGGGCGGCGTGCGTCCGGTGCCGCTCAGGCGTGCCCGGAGCCCTCCAGGGGCCGCTTCTGCTGCACCGCCGTCCAGTCCCCGGAGCCGGCCAGCGGGTCCATCCACACGATCTCCCAGAGGTGCCCGTCGGGGTCCTGGAAGCTGCGCGAGCGCAGGAAGTCCCGGTCCTGGGGGCGGCCCTCCGCGGCGCCGGCGGCCACCGCGCGGACCACGAGCGCGTCCACCTCTCCCGGGCTCGCCACGGTCACGGAGGCGATGACCGCGGCGCAGCGCCTGGTGTCCGTGACGTCCTTGTCCGCGCGGCCGCGGAACGTCAGGTGGTCGAGGAGCACGACCCACAGGTCCTCGCCGGCCACGACGGTCACGGCGTGCCGGTCGGAGAACCCGGGGTGGGCGGTCCAGCCCAGCGCGGTGTAGAAGCTGCGGGACGCCGCGAGGTCGACCACCGGCAGGTGGATCAGGACGGCGGGCGCCACGAGTGCTCACCCGCCCCGCCGGCCCGGGCCGGCACCGGCGCCGGGTCCACCCACAGGACCTCCCAGTGGTGCCCGTCCGGGGCCTGGAAGCCCCGCGAGCGCAGGAAGCCGTAGTCCATGGTCTCGCCTTCCGTGGCACCGGCGCGGACGGCCCGCTCGACGACGGCGTCGACCTCCGCGGGGGAGCCCACGTCGATCGCGGTGACGACCGAGGAGTCGGCCGCGGTGCCGGGCGACTCCGGGCCCACCGGGCACCGGTGCCGGTCCTCGCTGAGGACCATGACGTGCGCCGCGCCCCGCACCAGCATCGTGGCGCCCTCCGGGACGTTCGGGCTCGGGGGGTCCAGCTCCCAGCCGAGACGGGAGTAGAACCGCCTCGCCCGGTCCAGGTCTGCGACGGGAAGGGCGACGAAGTCGGCCGTGATCATGACGTCTCCTCCAGAGTGCGGCAGAGCTCGGGTCCAGGATGGTCCCGGGTGTGTGCCGCTGCAACCGTGTGACGGGAGATCGGCGCGCATGTCGCCGTGGCAACGCCCCGGCAACGGCACGGTGTCGGAGCGGCCCCGGAATGGGTGCCGGACCTGCGCCGTTGGAACGGTCATGCTGGTCATCGGAGTCGTGTCGTTCGGAGGGCCGGAGGCCCTCGCCGTCCACGAGGTGCCGGATCCGCACCCGGGTCCCGGGGAGGTCCGGATCCGGGTGCGGGCGGCGGCCGTCAGCCCCACGGACACACTCCTGCGCGCCGGGGGGCAGGAGCTGGGCGGGCGGCGCCCGCCGTACGTGCCGGGTATGGACGCGGCCGGGACCGTCGACGAGGTCGGTGAGGGCAGCGCCTGGCGGGTGGGGGACGCCGTGATGGCGATCGCCCTGCCCCGCGGTGAGCACGGGGGCGCCTACGCGGAGCTGCTGGTCGCCCCGGACGACTCGATCGCCCGGATCCCGGCGAACACGGACTTCGCCGCGGCCTCGACCCTGCCGATGAACGGGCTGACGGCCCTGCAGGTCCTCGAGGAGCTCCGCCTCCAACCCGAGCAGACGCTCGCCGTCACTGGGGCCGCCGGCACCCTGGGCAACTACGTGGTGGAGCTGGCCGAGCACCAGGGCCTCACCGTGGTGGCGGACGCCGCCGACCAGGACCTGGAGCTGGTGGAGAGCCTCGGCGCCGACCACGTGGTGGCCCGCGGCGACGACGTGGCGGAGCGGATCCGGGAGTTCTTCCCGGAGGGGGTGGACGCACTGGTGGACGCCGCCGTGCTGAACGAGAGGGCCGCTCCCGCGGTGCGGGACGGCGGCCGCTTCGCGACCGTCCGGAACTGGGACGGGGACCCGGGCCGGGGCATCACCGTGCACCGGATCAGCGCGCCGCGCGAGCACCGGTCCGGGCACAAGCTCGAGCTCCTGCGCCGCTGGGTGGAGGAGGGGGTGCTGACGCTGCGCGTGGCCGACGTCCTGCCCGCCGCGGAGGCCGCCGAGGCCCACCGCCGGCTCGAGGCCGGCGGCGTCCGGGGGCGGCTGGTCCTGCGCTTCTGACCGCGGGACCGCGCCTCGACCCGGACCCCGGCGGCCCGGACGCTCGGGGCCTCAGCGGCCGGAGCGGTACTGGTGGTCGATCCCCGCCTGGTCGACCCTGCGGTGGAAGCGCATCCCGGCCAGCCCGCCGAGGATCGCGGCGACCAGCGGGACGACCACGGCCGCGACCAGGGCGATCACGCCCCCGGTGCTCAGGGCGCCCTCGCCGATCGGGATGCGCGGGAAGCCGTTGACGTCACGCAGGACGTCGAACCGCTCGCCGGCCGCGGCGCCCAGGACGGCGAGCACGACCGCGACGACGACGGCCCAGACCCACACGGCCACGCCCTGCCTGGCGCCGTCGAAGCGCGCCATCCGCCCCGCCACGTAGCCGCCGGCGAAGTAGGCGACGAACAGGATCAGGGCCAGGACGATGCCGCTGACGATCCCCACGGCGCCGGCGTTCTGCCCCACCTGGTCCGCGATCTCTGCCGGGTCGGTGCTGGTCGCCACGCCGATGCCCGCCCCGATCCCGGTGAGCAGGGCGGTGAGCAGCACGGCGACGCCGGTGGCGGTCATCCAGCCGAAGAACGCGCAGCCGAGCTTCACGCCCCCGTACTCCTGCTTCTGCGCGGCGACCACCTCGTGGCGGCGCGCCCGGGGGGTCGTGGCGCCCGCACCGTCCGGGGCGCTCCGCCCGGGGCCCTCGGGGACGGACGCCCCTGCCGGTTCCTGGTGCACCATGGCGCTCTCCTCACCTCGGGCCATCAGCTGGGTCAACAGGTTCCTCCGAACGTCCGGGGCGCGCAACCGAGCGCCGCGGACCCGGTGGAACCGGTGCCGCCGCCCGGCAGCGGGAGTAGCCTGACGGTTCCGGCACCACCTCGAGAGCGGCCCGCCGGCGGCGGGCGGAGAGGCACGACCATGGACTTCACCCCTCGCACCGCCATCGTGACCGGCTCGGACTCCGGGATCGGCCGCGCGACGGCCGTCGCTCTGGCCGCGGCCGGGATGGACGTCGGCATCACCTGGCACCAGGACGAGGCCGGTGCCGAGCGCACCGCGGAGGAGGTCCGCTCCCACGGCCGCCGCGCCGTGGTCGCCCGGCTGGACACCGCGGACCTCGACGGCTGCGGCGGCGTCGTGGACGACCTCGTGGAGCAGCTCGGCGGGCTCGATGTGTTCGTGAACAACTCCGGCACGGGCGCCGGCGTCCCGTTCCTGGAGACCCCGCTGGGCACCTGGCGCCAGGTCGTGGCCACCGACCTGGACGGGGCCTTCGTCTGTCTCCAGGCGGCCGCCCGGCACATGGTCGCCGCCGGGCGCGGGGGACGGCTGATCGCCGTGACCAGCGTGCACGAGCACCTGCCCCGCGTCGGCTCCAGCGCCTACGACGCCGCCAAGCACGGGCTGGGCGGGCTCGTGAAGACCATCGCCCTGGAGCTGGGGGAGCACGCGATCACGGCGAACGCGGTGGCTCCGGGGGAGATCGCGACGCCCATGACGGGCCAGGAGGACGAGGACCCCCGGCGCACCCGCCGTCCCGGCGTGCCGCTGGGCCGGCCCGGGGACGCCCGGGAGATCGCCGCGGTCATCGCCTTCCTCGCCTCCCCGGCCTCCGCCTACGTCACCGGCGCGTCCTGGGTGGTCGACGGCGGCATGGTGCAGATGGGGCCGCAGGCCGGCTCCCACCTCACCAGCGACGACTGGCGCAGGGGCTAGGCCGGACGGGACCGCCCGGCGCTCCGCCGGCCGGCCCGCCCGTGCGGGCGGGTCCCGGTGCGCGACGGTGCGAGCCCCCCGGGCGGCGGGCTTAGAGTGGGGACCGCCCCGCCCGCCGCACGAGGAGTCCCGCCATGCGCGCCAGCACGACCGCGACCGGTCCCGACCGCCACGGGATCGTGGCCGCGGTCGGCCGGAGCTCCTCCCGCGCGCCGGCCGGCACCCCCGCCCGGGAGCCGGGGCCCCGGTGACCGTCCCCTCCGCCTCCGCCGCCGTGGCGTCCCGCCCCCGGCGCTCCGCGCCGCTCACCGGGACGGTGTGGCTGCTGCTGGCGGGCGCGCTGGTGCGCTCCGTCTGGCTGGTCTTCGACGGCAGCATCGACCTGGACGTCTACCGGCTCGGCGGCATGGCCGTGGTGAACCGCCACGGGTTCGACGACGAGCTCTACGGCCCGGGCCTGAGCCGGGACGGCGACGGGGGGCTGCCCTTCACCTATCCGCCGTTCGCCGCCCTGCTGTTCGTGCCGCTGGCCTATCTGCCCGAGTGGCTCACCGAGCTCGCCCTCGCGCTGTTCACGATCGGCTGCGCGGCCGGGCTGTCGTGGCTCCTCCTGCGCCACGCGGCGGACCACGGACGGCCGCTGCCCCTGCAGAGCCGCCTGGACCCGGCCACGGCGGTGGCGGCGGGCACCGCCGTGCTGCTGTGGTCCGGGCCGTGGATGCGCAACGTCGGCCTGGGGCAGATCAACGCGCTGATCCTCGCCCTGGTGCTCTACGACCTCCTGCGCACCCGCGACGACAGTCCGCTCGGCCGGGTGCCGCGCGGGTTCTGGATCGGGCTGGCCGCCGGGATCAAGCTGACGCCGCTGGCCTTCGGGCTGGTGTTCCTGGTGCGCGGACAGCTGCGGCCGATCCTCGCGATGGGCCTCACCTTCGCCGCGACCGTCCTCGCCGGGTTCCTCGTCCTGCCGCGGGACGCGGTCGTGTTCTGGACCCGGGCCGTGGTCAGCGACGAGCGCGTGGGCAGCCCCGCCTACGTGGACAACACCTCGCTGCAGGGGGTGCTGCTGCACCTCGGCGTTCCCGTCGGTCCCGAGCCCCTGCTGCGCTGGGGGCTGCTGCTCGTGCTGCTGGTCGGCGCCGCCCTGCTGATCCGGGTCCTCGCCGCGCGCGGGATGGTCCTCTCCGTGGTGGCCGTCAACGCCCTCGTCATGCTCTACCTGTCACCGGTCACCTGGTCCCACCACCACCTGTGGTGGGGGCTCGTGCTCACCGCGCTGTGGGTGGAGGCCTGGCCCGCGTTCCTGCGCGACGGCCCGCGCCGGTCGGCCGCGGCGCTGGGCGCGGTCGCCCTCGTGGGCCTGTACGTGGGGCCGATCCGCTGGGACGCCTGGCTGCGCCCGCTCGGCGCCCCCGGGCCCGTGATCGACGTGGTGGCCGCCGTGCCCTACCTCGCGCTGCTCCTGCTGCTCGGCCTCTGGGTGGTCACCGGGCTCCGGGCCGGGGTCCCGGCGGCCGGTCCCGGCCGTGGCTGAGCGCGTCCCGCCGGGGGCGTGGACCGGCTACGACCGCGGCAGCCGGGGCTACCGCCGGGTCCTGCTCGCCCTGCTGTGCGCCGGGGTCGCCACGTTCGCCCAGCTCTACTCCGTGCAGGGCGTCCTGCCGCTCATGGCGGCCGACCTGGGGATCGACGCCGCCCGCGCGTCCCTGGGCGTCTCGGCCGCGACCTTCGGGCTGGCCGTGGGCGTCCTGCCCTGGTCCGTGGTCTCCGACCGCTGGGGCCGGCTGCGGACCATGGTGATGGCGGTCGTGGCCGCCACGGCGCTCGGGCTCGTGATGCCCTTCGCCCCGACCTTCGAGACCGTGGTGGCCCTGCGCTTCGTGGAGGGCGTGGCCCTCGGCGGCATCCCCGCCGTGGCCATGGCCTATCTCGCGGAGGAGCTCGACCGCCGGCACGCGGCCGTCGCGGCCGGCACCTACGTGGCCGGCACGAGCCTGGGCGGGCTGGCCGGGCGCATCGTCGCCGCCCCCGTGGGGGACGCGTTCGGCTGGCGGACCGGCACGGTCACCGTGAGCGTGCTCGCCGCGCTCGCCGCCGGCGTGTTCGTCCTGATCGCCCCGCGCCAGCGCGGCTTCGTCCGCCAGACCGTCCGGCTCACCGGGCCGTCCGGGCTGCTGCGCCGGCTGGGCGCCAACCTGGCGGACCGGGGCCTGCTGGTGCTGTACCTGCAGGGCTTCCTGCTCATGGGCGGGTTCGTGGCGATCTACAACTACCTGGGCTTCCACCTGGGGGAGGAGCCGTTCGGCGTCTCCCAGACCGTGGTGAGCCTCCTGTTCCTGGCCTACCTCTCCGGCACGTGGTCCTCCGGCACGGCCGGGCGGCTCGCGGCCGCCCACGGCCGGAGGGTGGTGCTCGTGTGCAGCGGACTGGTCATGCTGGCCGGGCTGCTGACCACCCTCGTCCCCTCGATCCCCGTGATCGTGGCGGGCCTGCTGCTGTTCACCGCGGGCTTCTTCGCGGCCCACGCGGTGGCCTCGGGCTGGGTGCCCGTGCGCTCGCGCACGGGCAGGGCCCAGGCGTCGTCCCTCTACACGCTCTTCTACTACGGGGGCTCGTCCGTGCTGGGCACGGCCGGCGGGGTCTTCTACACCGCCGCCGGCTGGTCCGGGGCGGTCGCGTTCGTGGCGGCGCTCGTCGTCGTCGCCGTCCTGCTCGTGCTGGCGGTGCTCCGGGAGCCGGAGCGCACCTGACCCGGCGCCGGGCCGGGGGAGCCGTCAGTCGTCCGTGCCGCCCCAGCGCAGGGGGAACACCTCGAAGGAGCTCGCGAGCGGCACCCCGGCCCGTGCGCCCACGGCCTGCGCGTTGCCGCGCAGGAAGGCGTCGGGGTCGAAGTCGGCCCAGCCGAGGCCGTCCAGGTACGCCCGGTGGGCCCGCAGGGACGCCACACCGGTGTCGAAGTCGTCCGTGACGTCCACGGCGTGCCGGGCCTGCGGGGAGCCCGCGGCCCACACGGCCACCACCCCCGGCCACGGTTCCAGCCCCGACTCGACCTGCTCCGGGTGGATCCACCGGTTCCCGGCGTCCCGGGCGGCGTCCAGAGTGGCGCGGCCCACCGCGATGTGGTCGGCCTGGTTGAGGTTCGTGGCGCCGTCCCAGGTGTCGCGGAAGTTGTTGGTGAGCACCACGTCCGGCCGGTGCCGGCGGACCACCTCGGCGATCCGGCGGCGCAGCGCCACCCCGTACTCCAGGACCCCGTCCGGCAGCCGCAGGAACTCCACCTCGTCCACGCCCACCACCCGGCAGGACTCCCGCTGCTCGGCCTCCCGCAGCGGGCCCGCCTCCGGCGGGGCCATCCCGTCGATCCCGGCCTCCCCGCTGGTCACCAGGCAGTAGACCACGTCCTTGCCCTGGCCGGTCCACCGGGCCACGGCGGCCGCGGCGCCGAACTCCATGTCGTCCGGGTGGGCGACCACCACGAGGGCGCGGTTCCAGTTCTCGGGCAGGGCGGTGAGCGGCGTCTCGGTCATGGTGCCCATCATGGCCCGCGCCGCGCGGACCGGCAACGCCCGCCGGGCCGCCGCGGCGCTCAGCCCGCCGCGGCCCCGCCGGGCGCCAGGGCCGGCCGCTCCGTCCGGGCCGCCTGCGGCGGCACCGGTGCCGCCGCCGCGCGACCGCCCCGGTCGCGGACCGCGCCGACGAGCTGCCACAGGGCGTAGCCGAACAGGGCCGCGGCGACCAGCACGACCCCGCCGCGCTTCTGCTCCGCGTCCAGCAGCGTGGCGGCGTGGCCGACCCAGGGCACGTGGTACCTCACCACGCCGCGCAGCTGGGTGGCGGTGACCGGCTCCGGGTCCGGGACGGCGTTGGCGTCGCCCTGGGTCGTGAAGCTGCGCGCGCCCTCGCCGTCCACGGCGACGGAGACGATCCGGTGGGTGACCAGGGTGTCGTCGTCGGGCCGGGGCATGAACGTCACGACGTCGCCGGTGCTCAGCCGCGCGGCGTCGGCCTCGCCCTCGAGGGGTTCGACGACGACCTGGCTGCCGGTCGGGACGGTCGGCTCCATCGAGCCGGAGAGCACCGTCAGCGGCACCCAGCCCAGGACCAGGGGCAGGACGACGACGGCCAGCAGCAGCGCGGAGACCGCGGTCAGGAGCACGACGAGCAGCGGGTGGAGGGCCTTGCGGAGCACGGTGGTCATGACGGCAGTCCTTCGCAGGTGAGGTTGTTGCTGGCGCCGGCGATCTTGATCCGCCAGGCGTAGGCGCTATCCACGTGGCGACCGGTGCCGGGGTCGAGGACGGCCCGGACGAGGGCCTCGTAGTCCTGGTTCTTCTCGTATCCCGGGAGGCCCCGGACCTCGTCGGAAGTCAGCCGGATCTCCCTCGTGGACCCGTTCAGCACGACCTTGACCGGCGTGGGCGCTCCGGTGCTGCCGCTCGGGCGGACCAGGACCTGCCACTGCGTGACGGCCGGGGTGCCGGCAGCGCCACTCCAGGTCCAGCGCAGCGCCGCCGTGCCGTCGTTCGCCCGGCACCGCGCCGCATACTCCGGTTTCGGAGCCGAGGGCGGGAGGTCCACCGTCCACGGCACCGACCACGAGCGGGCTGCCGACCAGCTGCCGTTGTCGAGGGAGGAGGCCTCCAGCTCGGTGACCACCTGCAGGGCCCGCCCGGCCAGGGGGCGCAGCGCGTCCTCGGCGACGCCGTCCGTGGACACCGTCAGGCACACACCCGCGGGACGGTCCCGCTGCAGGGGCGCCCGGGTGGTCCCCGGGACGGCCACCGCGGCGGACCCGCCCGGCGCGACGGCGCTCCAGGTGGCGGGCGACGCGGGGGAGCTGCAGTCCGTGCCGGTGCGGTAGGCGAGGCGCAGTCCCGCCGGCGGTGCCACGGGCGTCCCTGCGGTGTCGGTGAGGGAGACCTGCCGGGGCCGGTACTGGACGCCGAAGCCGGACGTGTTGGTCAGGGTCGCCGCGCTGCCGTCGACGGCGACGTCGAACCCGATCCGGCCCATGGTGAGGGCGGGCACCTCCGCCTGCCCGGCGGCGGACCAGCGCGCCCGGGTGCCGCTGTTCGGCGTCGTGAGCACGACGACGGTCAGCAGGAGGAGGACGGCGAGCGCATAGGTCGCGGGGGTGCGGTACTTCCTCATAGGGGGGCTCCCGGGTTCAGTTCTGGGTCAGGGCGAGCGTCAGCGGGCCCGGTGCGAGGGCGGTGCCCTGCGCCGAGGGGTCGGCGGGGACGTCGTAGGAGACGGTGACGTCGTAGACGGCGCCGTCCTGGGCCTCGGTCACGGTCTAGGCGGACGGTCCGGGGCCCGGGACCGGGGGCGCCGTGCCGGGCGCTGGGGCCAGCTCCACGCGCGGGACGACCGCGCCGCCGGCCGGCACACCGGGATCGACCGTGAGGGTCGCGGTGAGGTTGGCGCCCGCCAGGTCGAGGTGTGCGCGGGTCGTGACGACGACCGTGTCGCCGGGAGCCAGTGCCGGTACGGCGCCCGCCGGCCCGGTGAGGTCGGTGGTCGCGCGCCGGACGGCGCCGGTCGCCGGGTCGAAGTCGGTGTGCTGGAGGGCCGTCCGCGCCGGCTCGAGCACCAGGTCGAGGGTTCCGGTGCTGACGGCCTGCGTCTCGAGCGGGACGGCGTCGGACCACCGGGCGGCCGTGCCCATGCTGTTGCCGAGCAGCGTCAGGGCGAGCAGGGAGGCCGCGGTGGCCGCGAAGGCGCGGCCGGCGGCCGAGGGGTGGGGGCGGGCGGGCTGTGTCACGGGGGCCTCTGGGGGTGAGACGGAGAATCTGTGGATGGAGTCCCCGGTGCGGCGCTGCCGCCGCACCGGGGACTCCCGGAGCTGCTCAGAGGCTCTGGTCGAGCACCAGGTTGAAGCCCGCCAGGGACTGGGCCGGGATGTTCTGGCCCTGGTCGCCCGAGACGCTGCCGGCCTTCCAGGTGAAGGCCGCGACCACGTCGACCTGCTTGCCGTCGTTGGCCTCGGTGACGTCGTAGACCTTGTCGCCGTCCCCGTCCGAGAGCCCGTCGACCTGCAGGGTGTAGTCGAGGTACGTCCCGATGGCGGACTTGAGGTTCGCCGGCAGCTCCAGGGCGAAGGCGGCCTGGAGATTGTCGCCCTCGGCCTGGATGGTCGGGGAGACCTTCAGCTTGACGGTGTCGCCCGGGACGACCTGGTACTTGTTGATGTCGATGACCTTGTCGTTGCCGTCGGTCCAGATGACCCCCTCCTCCAGGGCGAGGCTCAGCTCGCCGGTGGCGATCGTGTCGTCGGAGGCGATGGCCTCGGAGTCGGACCACTTCGAGAAGGTGCCGCCGCCGGCGGCCAGGAGGCCGACGGCCACGACGCCGGCCAGGACGGCCTTGCCGGTGCGGCGGTTCTGGGCGCCCCGCGCGGGGGACTCGGACGGGAGGTGCTGTGCTGCAGAGGACATGGTTCCGCTTTCGTGCAAGAGGAGTGGGAGGAGGGCTGCGCGGGTGCGGTGCGCACCGCGCGGGCCCCGGTGGAGCAGGGGCGCCCGCCCCGGGATCAGGGAGGCCGGCGTCCCCGGTGCGCCCGAGGGCGCTGGTCCGCGGGACCGCGGTGGATCGCCGGGCGATCCGCCGGTAGCCCGCCGCCGGATCGCCTTGACGTGTCAACTCTAGACAAAAGTCTATGAATTCGAACAGAGTCCGGTTGTCCCCACTTCACCTGACGTTACTGCTCGGTAATGGGCTCGGTCCGGCCGGTCCGGTCCCGGGCCTAGGATGCCGAGGGGAGGGTCCCCACCCGGAGGGCCCCGGAGCGGAGGACCCCATGACCCGAGCATCCCAGCGACGCCGGGTGCACCGGTACACGGCCGAGGGCGACGGGGGCGGCCGCGCGGACACCCTCGCCGGGGAGGAGCCCCTGGAGATCCGGCTGCACGGCAGCTCCTTCACCGTCACCATGCGCACCCCGGGCCACGACTTCGACCTCGTGGCCGGGTTCCTCGTCTCCGAGGGCGTCGTGCGGGCGCCGTCGGAGCTCGCGCAGATGGACTACCGCAGCGGCGTCGGCCCCGACGGGCAGCGCACCTACAACGTGGTCGACGTCCGGCTCGCGCCGGGGGTCGCCCTGCCGGACACCTCCATGCAGCGCCACGTCTACACGTCGTCGTCGTGCGGGGTCTGCGGCACGGCGTCCATCGAGGCCGTCACCAAGGTCTCCTCCTTCGACCCCGCGGCGGACCCGGTCCGGCTCCCCGTGCCGGGGCTGCTCACCCTGCCGGACCGGCTGCGCACCGGGCAGAAGCTGTTCGCCACGACCGGCGGCGTGCACGCCGCCGGGCTCTTCCGCTGGCCCGGACACCCCGCCGGGGCCGGAGACGGCCCGGCCGAGCCGGAGCTGCTGTGCGTGCGGGAGGACGTCGGGCGGCACAACGCCGTGGACAAGGTCGTGGGCTGGGCGCTGCGGGAGGGCCTGCTGCCCCTGCGCGGCACCGTCCTCCAGGTCTCGGGACGTGCCTCCTTCGAGCTCGTGCAGAAGGCCTCCATGGCCGGTGTGCCCGCGCTCGCGGCGGTCTCGGCGCCCTCCGCCCTCGCGGTCGACCTCGCGGACGAGGTGGGCATCACGCTGCTGGGATTCAGTCGCGGGACCTCCTTCAACGCCTACGCCCACCGGGAGCGCCTCGTCCCCTGACCGGGCGGGGAGCCCTCCGGCGCTGACTACGATGGGGGCATGAAGCCCTTCCTGCTGCTCGCCACCCGCGCCGAGGACGACGTCGCGGACGAGGAGTACGAGACGATCCGCCGTTTCAGCGGTCTGCAGGAGAGCTCGCTCCACCGGGTCCGCCTGGAGGCCGGCCCCATGCCGCCGATCGACCTCGAGCGCTACTCCGGGGTCATCATCGGCGGCTCCCCGTTCAACTCCTCCGACCCTCCCGAGCTGAAGTCGGAGACGCAGCGGCGCGCCGAGTCGGAGATGCGGGACCTGCTCGACGAGGTCGTCGCCCGGGACTTCCCCTTCCTGGGCGCCTGCTACGGCGTCGGCACCCTGGGCACCCACCAGGGCGGGATCGTGGACCGCACCCGTGGCGAGGAGATCGGGGTCATCGAGGTGACCCTCACCGAGGAGGGGCGGAAGGACCCGCTGCTGCGGGACTTCCCGGACGTCTTCCACGGGTTCGTGGGGCACAAGGAGGGCACGCGCGCCCTCGCGCCCGCCGCCGTGCTGCTGGCCACCGGCACGGGGTGCCCCGTCCAGATGTTCCGGATCAGGCGGAACCTCTACGCCACCCAGTTCCACCCCGAGCTCGACGCCCCCGCCCTGCTCAACCGGATCGAGGCGTACAAGGAGCACGGCTACTTCCCGGCCGACGGGGTCGAGGAGGTCAAGGACCGGATCCGCCGGGGCCCGCCCGTGACCGAGCCGGAGAAGCTCCTCGCGGCGTTCGTGGACCGCTACGCCCGCTGAGCCCGCCGCGGCCGCCCCGGGCTGCCGCGCCCGCGGGTCGCCCGGGGCCGATAGCGTAGGGGCATGACCATGCGCGCCGCCCCGTGGAGCCCGGGCCCCCTCGACGACCACCGCCCGGAGCCCGCACCCCGGGTCCTGCCGTACCACCGCCTGGCCCACGCCGATCCCGCGCACCGGTGGTGGAAGCCTCTCGTGGAGCTGCTGCTCTTCGGCGCCTTCTACCTGGTGCTGACGATCCTGTTCAGCGTCGTGTGGGCGGTCGGCATGCTGGCCGTGCGCGGGGAGGAGGCCCTGGACGACCTCGCCCTCGACCCCGCGGCCCTGGACATGATGGACCCCGCGGTCTTCTTCATGCTCTTCTTCTCCCTGGTCCTCATGATCCCCGCGCTGCTGGCGGCCCGGGCGATCATGGGGCCCCGCCCGGTCGGGCTGCTGCTGTCGGTCACCGGGCGGCTGCGCCGGGGCTTCCTGGGCCGGTGCCTGCTCGTGGCGCTGGCCGTCTACGCGCTCGGCCACGCGGCCGCGCTCCTGCTGGAGCTGGCGGTCCTCGGGACACCGCCCCCGCCCCGGCCGGTGGAGGGGTTCTGGTGGCTGATCGCGATGATCGTGCTCGTGGTGCCGCTGCAGTGCGCGGCCGAGGAGCTCGTCTTCCGCGGCTACCTGCTCCAGACCGTCGGCCGCTGGCTGCGCCGGCCCGTGTTCGCCGTCCTCCTGCCGGTGCCCCTGTTCACCTTCGGGCACCTGTACGACGTCTGGGGCCTGCTGGCCGTGGCCGTCATGGCGGTCGTCGCCGGGTGGCTGACCTGGCGCACGGGCGGGCTCGAGGCCGCGATCGCCCTGCACGTGGTCAACAACGTGGTGGCCACGCTCTTCGGGGCCTTCGGCCTGGCGGATCCGGACGCCCAGGAGTCCACGGGGCTCGCCCTCGCGCTCTCGGCGGCCATGCAGGTGCTCTTCGCGTGGCTCGTGGTCCGCTCCGCGCGCCGGCACGGGCTGGAGGTCACCCGCACCGTGCACCCGCCGCGCCCGGCCGTGCCCGGCCCGGGCGCGCCGGCGTGGGGCGGTCCCGGGGACGCCGCGTGGGCGTGCCCCGGCCCTCCCGCCTGCCCCGGCCACTGGACCGGCCGGGCTCCCCGGCCCGTGCCGCAGCGCCTTCCGTAGACTGGCGCCATGGACCCCCGCCCCGCCCCCACCGCCGACCCGCTGTCCACCGCCGAGGATCTCGGCCGCTACGTGCTGGACTCGCCGAGCTCCTTCCACGCGGCCCACGCCGCGGCCGCACGGCTGGAGGAGGGCGGTTTCACCCGGCTCGACGAGACCGTGGACTGGACCGGGACCGGCGTGCGCGGGCGGCGCTACGTGCTGCGCGACGGGGCCCTCATCGCGTGGGCCACTCCCGCGGAGGTCACCCCGGCGGCCGGCTTCCGGATCCTCGGCGCGCACACCGACTCGCCGGGCTTCAAGCTCAAGCCCCGGCCCACCACCACCGCGCACACCTGGTACCAGGCGGGCGTGGAGGTCTACGGCGGGCCGCTGCTGAACTCGTGGCTGGACCGCGAGCTGCGCCTGGCCGGGCGGCTGGTGCTGCGCGGCGAGGACGGCGCACCGGTCGAGCGGCTCACCGCGACGGGCCCCGTGGCGCGGATCCCGCAGCTGGCCGTCCACCTGGACCGTGAGGTCAACAAGGGGCTGCAGCTGGACCGGCAGCAGCACGTGCAGCCGATCTGGGGCGTGGGACGCCCGGAGGGCGCCGACGTCCTGGCGCTGCTGGCCGAGCACGCCGCCGGCGGTCCCGTGGACCCGGCGCGGATCCTCGGCTACGACGTGGTGCTGGCGGACACCCAGCCGCCCGCCGTGTTCGGGCACGGGGGGACCCTGCTCGCCTCCGGGCGGCTGGACAACCTCTCCTCCGTGCACGCCGGGCTCGGCGCCCTGCTGCGCGAGGCCGAGGCCGTCGAGGACGGGCGGCACATCGCGGTGCTCGCCGCCTTCGACCACGAGGAGATCGGCTCCGGCACCCGCTCCGGGGCCGCCGGGCCGTTCCTGGAGGACGTGCTGGTGCGCGTCGCCGACGGACTGGGGCGCACCGCGGCCGAGCACCGCCGGGCCCTGGCCGGGTCCGTGTGCCTGTCCGCCGACGCCGGGCACCTGGTGCACCCCAACTACCAGGGCCACCACGACCCGGTGAACCGGCCCGTCCCGGGAGCGGGGCCGCTGCTGAAGATCAACGCCGACCAGCGCTACGCCACGGACGCCGTGGGCGCCGGGATCTGGGCCGAGGCGTGCGGGCGCGCCGGGGTCGGCTACCAGGAGTTCGTCTCCAACAACCGGGTGCCCTGCGGCTCCACGATCGGCCCCATCACGGCCGCCCGGCTGGGCATCCGCACGATCGACGTCGGGATCGGCCTGCTGTCCATGCACTCGGCCCGGGAGCTGTGCCACGTGGACGACGTCGCGGCCCTCGGCGCCGTCGCCGGGGCCTTCTTCACCGCCTGAGACCGGCTCCCGGCACCGCCGGGGCACGGCCCCGCCGACACGGGGAGGGGCCGTGCCCGACCCGGCACGGCCCCTCCTCCCCGGGCACCGCCCGGGCAGGGATCAGCCGGACAGCGCGCCCACCGCGACCCGCTCGGCCGGGAACTGCGGCATGGCGATGTCGGCCATCCGGGCGAGCACCCGCACCACCTGGCAGGAGTAGCCGAACTCGTTGTCGTACCAGACGTAGAGCACCAGCGAGCTGCCGTTGACGATCGTGGCCAGGCCGTCCACGACGCCCGCCCGGCGGGAGCCGACGAAGTCCGTGGAGACGACCTCCGGGGAGTCGGTGTAGTCGATCTGCTTGCGCAGGGACGAGTTCAGCGAGATGTCCCGCAGGTACCGGTTGACGGCGGCCTCGGACTCCGGGGCCTCCTCGAGCTGGAGGTTCAGGATGGCCATGGAGACGTCCGGGGTGGGCACGCGGATCGCGTTGCCGGTCAGCTTCCCGGCCATCTCCGGCAGGGCCTTGGCCACGGCCTTCGCGGCGCCGGTCTCGGTGATGACCATGTTCAGGGCGGCGGAGCGGCCGCGGCGGTCGCCCTTGTGCCAGTTGTCGATGAGGTTCTGGTCGTTCGTGTAGGAGTGCACCGTCTCGACGTGGCCCTGGGCGATGCCGTACCTGTCGTTGAGGACCTTCACCACCGGGGTGATGGCGTTGGTGGTGCAGGACGCGGCCGAGAGGATGGTGTCCTCCGGGGTGATCATGTCGTCGTTGACGCCGCACACGATGTTCTTCAGCTCGCCCTTGCCCGGCGCCGTGAGCAGGACCTTGGCCACGCCCTTGGACTGCAGGTGCTTGGACAGGCCCGCCTCGTCGCGCCACACGCCCGTGTTGTCCACGACGATCGCGTTGTCGATGCCGTAGGCGGTGTAGTCGATCTCGGACGGGTCGCTCGCGTAGATGAACTGGATCGCCACGCCGTTGGCGGTGATGACGTTGTTCTCCTCGTCGACGTGGATGGTCCCGTCGAACTTCCCGTGCACCGAGTCCCGGCGCAGCAGGGACGCGCGCTTGACCAGGTCGTTGCCGGGCTTCTTACGCACCACGACGGCGCGCAGGTTCAGTCCGGTGCCGTCGTTGCGGTTCACCAGGATGCGGGCGAGCAGGCGGCCGATGCGGCCGAACCCGTAGAGGACCACGTCCTGGGACTCCGGGAGGTTCTGCGCCCTGCGGTCCACGACCGGGGCGAGCTCCTCGCGCAGGAACGCCTCGAGGTCCTGGTCCGACTCCTGGGCCAGCCGGTTCAGCTTGCCGAGGTCCACCGCGCAGGTGCCGAGGTTGAGCCCGGACATCACCTCGAGCAGGCGGGTGGTGTCCTCCAGCGGCAGCTCCTGGCCGTCGATGCGGCGGGCGAAGCGGTGGGCCTTGAGGATCTGGGTGACGGACTTGTGCACCAGCGAGCGGCCGTAGACGGTCGGCACGACCTTGTTCTCGCGGTGCAGGCGGCCGACCAGGGGAACCATGAGCTCGGCGAGGGCCTCGCGGTCGGACCAGCTTTCGGGAGTGCTCAAGAATGACTCTCTTCCTCGGCCGGGGACGTCATCGTGTCCGGCCGTGACGGGCCGCGCCTCGTTGCGCGGTCTCGGGTGCGCGCGCCGCTGCGGGTCGCGCAGGGTGCCACCGCCCATTCTAAGGGCACCGCGCGCCCGGGGCGGGGCCTCATGACGCCCCCGGGACGCCGGTGCGGCGGGAACGGCGGGTGCTACCGTGAGGGCATGCTGACGGTGATCGGTGAGGCGCTCGTGGACGTGGTCTCCAAGCGCGGACAGGAGCCCCGCGCGCACGCCGGCGGGAGCCCCATGAACGTGGCCGTGGGCCTGGCCCGCCTCGGGCACCGGGTGCAGTTCCTGGGCCGCTACGGCGAGGACGAGTACGGCGCCCAGGTCGAGGCCCACCTGCGGGACAACGGCGTGCTCCTGCCGTTCGAGGCCGACGCCCGGCCGACCTCCGTGGCCGAGGCCGTCATCGGCGACGACGGCGCCGCGACCTACGACTTCCAGCTGGACTGGTCCCTGGACCTCGGCGACGAGCAGCTGGGCGAGCTGCTCCGGGACACCACCCTGCTGCACGTCGGGTCGATCGGCGCGATGCTCGAGCCCGGCGCCTCGAAGGTGCGCCACGCCGTGGAGCTGGCCCAGCACACCGCGCTCGTGTCCTACGACCCCAACTGCCGGCCGTCCATCATCCCCGACTCCTCGCGGGCCCGGGCGCGCGCCGAGCAGCTCGTGGCCCTCGCCGACGTCGTGAAGGCCTCGGACGAGGACCTCCTGTGGCTCTATCCCCACCGCGGCGTCGAGGAGAGCGCCGCGGCCTGGCTCCGGGCCGGCGCGGAGCTCGTCGTCGTCACCCGCGGCCCGCTGGGGCCCTGGGCCCTCACCCGCGCCACCGGCCCGCGCGGGGTGCAGGTGCCCGCCGCCCAGGCCGACGTGGTGGACACCGTGGGCGCCGGCGACTCGTTCATGGCCGCGCTGCTGGCCTGGCTCACCGACCACGGCTTCACCGGGGCCGCGGCCCGCGAGCGGCTCGACGACCTCGACGCGGAGCAGGTGGGCGAGCTGCTGCGCTACGCCGCCTCGGCGGCGGGCGTCACGGTCTCGCGCGCCGGTGCCGACCTGCCCCGCGCGGACGAGCTGCCCTCCTCCTGAGCAGAACCGATCCGTCCGCGCCCGACCGACAGGAGGACCCCGTGCCCGACCGCGCACCGTCCGCCGGCCCGCGTGCGGCCGGACCGGCGCCGCGAGGAGCCGTGAGCCCGCTCCCGTGACCCCGGCCCCGCAGGTGCCCGGCGACGCGGCACCCGTCAAGCTGATCGCCAGCGACCTGGACGGCACCGTGCTGGGGGACGACTTCCGGTTCCGCCCGCGCACCGTCGAGGCGATCCGGGCCGCCCAGGACGCGGGCCTGCACGTGGTGTTCGTGACGGGCCGGCCCATGCGCTGGCTCGACCCGCTGCGCGAGCAGCTGGCGCACCAGGGCGTGGTGATCTGCTCCAACGGTGCGGTGGTCTACGACCTCACCGCCGACGTCGTGGTCGAGTCCAGCCTGTTCCCCGCGCACGAGGCCTTCGCGATCATGGCGGAGGTGGCCGCACGCCACCCCGGCACGCTGTTCGCCGCCGAGACCCTGGACGGCGTCTACACCGACCACGGCTGGGCCCGCACCGACCGCATGGAGACCGGCGCCCCGCGGGTCGGGCCGCTGCGGGAGCGCCTGCCCGCCGGAACGGGACTCGTGAAGCTCCTCGCCAAGCTCGACGCCGCCGACCCGCAGGAGTACTACCGCGCGCTCACCGACCTGGTGGCCGGACGGCTGTCCGTCACGCACTCGGTCGCGGCCTCCCCGCTCGTGGAGATGGGCCAGCGCGGGCTGACGAAGGCCCGCACCCTGGAGCAGTACGCGGCCGAGCGCGGGATCCTGCCGCAGGAGGTCATGGCCTTCGGGGACATGCCCAACGACCTCGAGATGCTGACCTGGGCCGGCCACGGCTACGCGATGGCGAGCGGGCACCCCGCCGTCGCCCGGGCGGTGGGCCGCACGGCCCCGCCGTTCGCGGAGGACGGGGTGGCCCAGGTGATCGAGGCCCTGCTGCTCGGCCGCCGCCCCGGCGCGTCACGGGCGGGACATTCCGCTACCACGGGGTAACAATGGGAGGGTGACCCCTCCAGCGCCCCGGCGCCGCGCCCCCGCCGCCCTCGCCCACCGCGGCTTCTCGCGCGAGGGCGCCGAGAATACCCTCGACGCCTTCCGCGCGGCGCGCGACCTCGGCTACGAGTGGATCGAGACCGACGTGAACACGACCGCCGACGGCGTGGTCCTGTCCTTCCACGACGGCACGCTCGAGCGCGTGACCGGCGACGCCGGGGAGGTCTCCCGCCTGACGTGGGAGCAGATCCGCTCCCGGCGGGTGGCCGGGGCCGGGGGCATCCCGCGGCTCGCCGACCTGCTGACCGAGCTCCCGGAGCTGAAGCTCAACATCGACGTCAAGGACGAGGCGTCGGTGACCGCCCTGCCCCCGCTGCTGCACGCGCTGGGGGCCGTGGACAGGGTGCGGGTGACGTCCTTCTCCGAGAGCCGGCGCCGGCGCACGCTGCGCCGGCTCCGCGCGCTCGCCGGGCGCTCCGTGCCCACCTCCTCCGGCCAGGGCGGGATGCGCCTGCTGCTCGTGTGCTCCTGGCTGGGCGGGCCGAGCTGGCGTCTGCTGCGGCGGGCCGCGGCCCGGTGGATCGAGCCCTTCGACACCGTCCAGATCCCGCGGCGCCACCGGCTCCGCGGCGGGGCCGAGCTCGAGCTCGTCACCCCGCGCTTCCTGGACTTCGCCCACCGGCACGGCATCGACGTGCACGTGTGGACCGTCAACGACACCGCGGAGATGGCCGAGCTGCTGGAGCTGGGCGTGGACGGGATCGTCACCGACCGCGCCGACCTCCTCGCCGGGCTGCTGGCCGAGCGGGGGCAGTGGCCGCCGTCGGTGGCGTGAGCCATGACACGTCCGGGTCCCGCGTGGCAGGGTGGGGCCATGACCCACACCGCCGCCGCGCCCGCGGACACCGACCAGCACGTCCTCGCCGAGGTCCGCAACGGGACCGGGCACCTCGTGCTCAACCGTCCCCGCCAGCTCAACGCGCTCACCGCGCAGATGTACCACGACCTGAAGGCCGCCCTGGACGCGTGGAAGGACGACGACGCCGTGCGCCACGTCCTGGTCACCTCGGCCTCCGACCGGGCCTGGTGCGCCGGCGGTGACATCCGGCAGGTGCGGGACGCCGTGCGCGGCGGGCAGGTCGGGGCGGCGACGCAGGTCTTCGCCGTCGAGTACGCCCTGGACTGTCTGATCGCGGACTACCCCAAGCCCTACGTGGCGCTCATGAACGGCATCTGCATGGGCGGCGGCATGGGCATCTCCGTGCACGGGTCCCACCGCGTGGTCGGCGGATCGACCGTCATGGCGATGCCGGAGACGAAGATCGGCTTCTTCACCGACATCGGGGCCTCCTGGTTCCTGCCGCGCGTCTCCCGCCCGGATCGCCGGGGGGAGTCGAGCCCGGCCGTGGGGCGCTGGCTCGCCCTCGGCGGGCAGCGGATCGGCGGCGCGGACGCCGTGGCGCTCGGACTGGCCGACGTCCTCGTGGCCGACGAGGACTTCCCCGCTCTCGCGGCGGCCGTGGTGGAGGAGGGGCCCGCCGAGGCCCTCGCCCGCTACGCGCGCGAGGCGGGGCCCTCGCCCGTCGTGGCCCGGTGGGAGGAGATCGAGGACCGCTACGGGGCCCCCACCCTGCCGGAGATCGTCGCCGCCGCCCCCGAGGACCTCACGGGCATGAGCCCGTCCTCCCTGGTGCGCACCTTCGAGCTGCTGGAGCGCGGCGCCGCCGACGGCAGCGTGCGCTCCTGCCTGGAGCGGGAGCTGCGCCTGGCCGCGGACACGATCGCCCGGCCCGACTTCGCGGAGGGCGTGCGCGCGGTCCTCGTGGACAAGGACAACGCCCCGGCGTGGGAGCACGCCTCCGTCGCCGACGTCGACGTCGACGCGGTCCGGGCCGTGCTGGACGAGAAGCTGCCGCTTCCGCTGTGACCGGGTCCGCCCGGCGCGCTCAGCGGTGGGCGGCGTCCTTGCCGTTGCGCCCCACCACCGCGCCCACCGGGCCGGCCGTCCCCCCGGAGCCGGTGGGCCGGTCCACGAAGCGGCGGTAGCCGAGGAACAGGACCGCCACCAGGGACGCCGTGACCACCCCGAAGCCGACGAGGGTGTCCTGGGAGATCAGGCTGCGCACCACGCTGTGGAGGAGGGTGAACAGCCCGCCCAGCAGGATCCCGTCGCCCAGCACCGGCCCGCGCCGCCCGACCAGCAGGCCGAGCCCGAGCAGCACCACGGCGACGACCAGGACCATCAGGCCCACGTCCCGGCTGTGCCGCAGGAACCGCTCCTCCCACACCTCCCGGTCCCGCAGGTGCCCCGCCCACTGCTGCTGCTCCTCCGCGGTCAGCTCGCGCACCTCCTGCGCGGCGACGAGCTCCGGGGCCGCCTGCGGCTCCCGCGGCCCGGGGTGGACCGTGCTGACGCCGAGCCCCACGAACAGCGCGATCAGCGCTCCCAGGACGACCGCGTAGACCGTGCCCACGGTCCGGGTCTGCGTGCGGTCGCCCATGCGGCGTGCTCCGTCCTCCCGCCGTGCGGGATCGTGCGTGCGGGATCGTGCGTGCGGGCCGGACGGTCCGCCGCCGGCCCCAGGTGCTCGCATTATCGGCCCGGCCCGCGGCGATGTCCACGTCCGTCACCTGGCGGGCGGATCTTCCGCCGCGTTCCGCCCCTGCCTACGCTGGAAGCGTCCGCTCCGGCGTCCGGTCCGCGGTGCCCGCGGCCGGGCACGAGGCGGCGCCGGGACGGCGGGACGCACCCGCCGGAGGGGTGGTGGAAGACATGGTGGTCTTCGAGGACAGGGCCGACGCCGGGCGCCGGCTCGGCAGGCGGCTGCTGCCCCGGCGCGGCCCGGACGTGGTGGTGCTGGGCCTGCCCCGCGGCGGAGTGCCCGTGGCCCACGAGGTGGCCCAGGTGCTCGACGCCCCGCTCGACGTCATCGTGGTCCGCAAACTGGGGGTCCCCTCCCAGCCGGAGCTGGCGATGGGCGCCATCGGCGAGGAGGGCGCCCGGGTGCTCGACGAGCGCACCCTGCAGTACTTCGGCGTGACGGACGCGCAGCTGGAGCGGATCGAGGAGCGGGAGCGCGCCGTGCTCGAGGCCCGCACCGCCCGGTTCCGGGAGGGACGGGAACGGGTCGACCTCACGGGCCGGACCGCCCTCGTCGTCGACGACGGCATCGCCACCGGCGCCACCGCGCGCGTGGCCTGCCGGATCGCCCGCCAGCTGGGCGCCGGGCGGGTGGTGCTGGCGGTGCCGGTGGCCCCGGAGGAGGCCCTCGGCCGGGTGACCGAGGCCGACGAGGTGGTCTGCCTGGCCACCCCGCCGTACTTCGCGGCCGTGGGCCACCACTACCGCGACTTCTCCGCGACGCAGGACGACGAGGTGGTCGCCCTGCTGGACGCCGCCCGCCGCCGGCACGAGGCGCAGCTGCCCCCCGGGCGCGGCGCCGCCGCGCCCGAGGACGCCGGGGACGCCGTGGACGTCGAGGTGCGCATCCCGGCCGGGGCGGGACGGCTCGAGGCCCGTCTGCACCTGCCGGCCCCCGGCGCCGGGGTGGTGGTCTTCGCCCACGGCAGCGGCAGCGGCCGGCTCAGCCCGCGGAACCAGTACGTGGCCTCCGTGCTGCAGCGGGCCGGTCTGGGCACCCTGCTGCTCGACCTGCTCTCGGACGAGGAGGAGGCCGAGCGCGCCCGCGTCTTCGACGTCGAGCTGCTCGGCCGCCGGCTGCTGCTGGCCACGGCCTGGCTGCGGGAGCAGCCGGGCTCCGCCGCGTCACCGGTCGGCTGGTTCGGGGCGAGCACCGGGGCCGGCGCGGCCCTGTGGGCGGCGGCCGAGCCCGGGGCGCCGGTGGCGGCCGTGGTCTCCCGCGGCGGCCGCCCCGATCTCGCGGGGGAGCGGCTGCGCCTCGTGCGGGCGCCCACCCTGCTGGTCGTCGGCAGCCGGGACGTGGAGGTGCTCGGCCTCAACCGCTGGGCGCAGGAGTCCCTGCGGTGCCCCACCCGGCTGGCCGTCGTGGAGGGCGCCGGGCACCTGTTCGAGGAGCCCGGCACGCTCGACGAGGCCGCCGGGCTGGCCCGCGACTGGTTCCTCCGGCACCTGGCGCCGGTCCGGGAGCACACCGGCGGAGACCCCCGGTGACCCCCGCCGCCCACGAGCGGTCCCGGGCCGCCGACGTCCTCGCCGGGATCCGCTCCCTGGCCGCACCGCTGGCGGGCGCCCCGGACCTC
Organism: Kocuria sp. KH4; assembly: GCF_053711175.1. Classification (NCBI taxonomy): domain Bacteria; kingdom Bacillati; phylum Actinomycetota; class Actinomycetes; order Micrococcales; family Micrococcaceae; genus Kocuria; species Kocuria sp. KH4. Next base: position 136,465 of record NZ_JBSJYX010000006.1, on the reverse strand, counting down.
GACCTGCTCGTCGAGCGCTGCGCAGGGGCCCGGTTCGTGGCCGTGGGGGAGGCCTCGCACGGCACCCACGAGTACTACCGGTGGCGGGCGCTGCTCAGCCGCCGGCTCATCGAGGAGCACGGCTTCACCTGGATCGGGGTGGAGGGCGACTGGCCCGACTGCTGGCGGCTGAACCGGTGGGTGCGCGGACAGGCCGAGCAGGACCTCGACGCCCGCGGCGTCCTGGCCGGCTTCGGCCGCTGGCCCCGCTGGATGTGGGCGAACGAGGAGGTCGCCGAGTTCCTCGACTGGCTCCGGGCGGAGAACGCGCGCCGGCCGGAGGCGGAGCAGGTGGGCTTCTACGGGCTGGACGTGTACTCGCTGTGGGACTCGCTGCGGGAGGTCATCGCCTGGCTCGGGAACCACGCGCCCGAGGCCCTGCCGGCCGCGCTGCAGGCGTGGCAGTGCTTCGTCCCGTACCACGAGGACCCGCACGAGTACGCGTGGAGCACCCGGATCGTGCCCGAGAGCTGCGAGGCCGACGTCGTCGCCCTCCTGGCCGAGGTCCGCCGGCGCACGCTCGACCGGCCGGAGGGCGACCCCGCCGCGTTCGACGTCGCGCTCAACGCCATGGTCGCCACCGACGCCGAGCGCTACTACCGCACCATGGTCCGCGGGGACCGGCAGTCCTGGAACGTGCGCGACGAGCACATGGCCGACACGGCGGAGCTGCTCTCCCGGCACCACGGCCCCGGCGCCAAGGGGCTCGTGTGGGAGCACAACTCGCACGTGGGGGACGCCCGGGCCACGGACATGTTCGACGCCGGGCTGGTCAACGTGGGACAGCTGCTGCGCGAGCGGCACGGTGTCCCCGAGGTGGTGCTCGTCGGCATGGCGGGCTGGCGCGGGACCGTGGTCGCGGCGGAGTCCTGGGGAGCGGCCGAGGAGGTCGTGGGCGTGCCCGAGGCCCGGTCCGGCTCCTCCGAGGACCTCCTGCACCGGGCCCTCGGGGAGCCGGCGGTCCTCGTGTTCGGCCGGGACCGCTCCGGTGCCTGGCTGTCCGGGCGGCTCGGCCACCGGGCCATCGGGGTGGTGTACCACCCGTGGCGCGAGGCCGGCAACTACGTCCCCACCCGCATGGGGGAGCGCTACGACGCCCTGCTGTGGTTCGAGGAGACCTCGGCGCTGCGCCCGCTGGCGCACGAGCCGCCGCCGGAGGAGCCCGAGCTGGGGACCGAGCCCTCCGGCTTCTGAGGCCCGCGGCGCCGGGCCCGGGGCGCGGTGCGGCGCGGTGCGGTGTGGCGGGTGCCCGCGGGCCCGGGCGCGCCCCGGCCGGGCGCCCACGCGGCGATCCGGGTGACGGTGCCGTGGGCGGGCAGCTCGTCGGGCAGCACGAACCGCACGGGCGGGGTGCCCTGCACGGCGTCGTCGTGCTCCGCGGCCCAGCGCAGCAGGTCCACGGCGGCGGGCTCGACGTGGTGGGCGGAGGTGGTGTCCACGACCACCGCGATCCCCGGCACCAGGGTGCGGGCGCGGCGGACCAGCGGGCACAGCGCGCGGTGGTTGAGCTCGGTGACGCACCCGGTCACGACGAGCCGGACGTGCTGGCCGTCCAGGTCGACCTGGACGAGGACGGACAGTCTGTGGTGCATGTGGTTCCTCTCCCGCGGTGCGTCGAGCGTGACCGGCCGCTCGACCCGCACCCCACGCTAGGGGACGGGTGACGGACGTCACGGGAAAATGCGGCCTCCTGGGCGCACATTTCCTCTACCGACGGGTAGAAGAGGAGCGGCTCAGCCCAGCGGGGAGGGCAGGCGGGTGGTGTCCGGGGCGAGCGGGTCGCTGCCCACCGTGCCCCGCCCGCGGGCCAGCGCCGCCATGAGGTGGTAGACCACGAGCGTGGCGGCGGTGCCCAGGGCGATGCCCGCGAACTGCAGGCCGAAGGCCTCCCACGTGTAGTCGGCGATGCCGATGATCATGGCGACCGCGGCGGTGGTGAGGTTGACCGGGTTGGAGAAGTCCACCCGGTTCTGCACCCAGATCCGCACGCCCAGCATGCCGATCATCCCGTACAGCACCGTGGCCGCCCCGCCGAGGACGCCGGCGGGGACCGTGGCCACGGCGGCGCCGAACACGGGGAAGACGCTGAGCAGGACCGCCACGAGGGCGGCCACCCAGTAGGCCGCCGTCGAGTAGACGCGCGTGGCGGCCATGACGCCGATGTTCTCGGCGTAGGTCGTGGTCCCGGAGCCGCCGCCCGAGCCGGCGACCACGGTGGCCAGCCCGTCGGACATGATGGCCCGCCCGATCCAGGGGTCGAGGTCGTCGCCGGTCATGAGGGCCACCGACTTCACGTGGCCGATGTTCTCGGCCACCAGGACGAGGATCACCGGGATGAACAGGCCCATGAGGGGCAGGTGGAACTCGGGGGCCTGGAACGGGGGCAGCCCGAAGAGCCCCTGCTCCCGCCACACCGTGCCGAGCACGGAGAAGTCCACCTCCCCGCGCAGCACCGCCGTGACGTAGCCGATGCACACGCCGAGCAGGATCGACAGGCGCCCGGGCAGGCCGCGGAAGAGCACCGAGACGAGGATGATGGAGGCCAGCGTCACCAGGGCGGTGACCGGGGCCCGCATGAAGTTGTCCTTGGCGGACGGGGCCAGGTTGAAGCCGATGAGCGCCACGATGGTGCCCGTGACCAGGGGCGGCATGAGCCGCTGGAGCCAGGACGTGCCCGCGAACTGCACCACGAGACCGATGAGGAACAGTGCCGCGCCGGCCATGAGGACGCCGCCGAGGGCCCCGCCGGGGCCGTACTGGTTCGTCGAGGCGCTGATCGGTGCGATGAACGCGAAGGAGGACCCCAGGTAGGAGGGCACCCGTCCCGCCGTGACCACCAGGAACAGGATCGTGCCCACCCCGGAGAAGAAGAGCGTCGTGGAGGGCGGGAAGCCGGTGATCAGCGGCACCAGGAAGGTGGCGCCGAACATGGCCACCACGTGCTGCGCGCCGATGGTGACGGTCCGGGGCCAGGTGAGCCGCTCACGGGGCGTGACGACCTCCCCGGGGGTGACGGTGCGCCCGTCGCCGTGCAGGCGCCAGCCCAGGCCGAGGCGGGCGGCGGCGGTGGTCCGTCCGGGCACGGGGGAACTCACGGGGGAACTCATGCGGGTCTCCTCGACGGCGGGGTGCAGCCCGGAGCCGGGCCCCCACCACTGTACTCGGTGCCCCGGGCGCGCGGAGAGGGCCCCGGGGCCGTGGCACGGCGGTGTCGGACCCCCTCCATATGATCAGCACGGTGATGGAAACTATGATGGTGGCCGGTTCACCCCACCGGACGGACAGGAGTCGACACATGCGTCAGCCACAGCCACGAGGCCCGCTGGGCGAGGACCTCCTCGCGGTGCTCGGGGAGGCGCCCGGCACCCCGGCGGCGGAGTCCGGGGCCGCGGCGCTGCCGGACGCCGCCCGCGCGGCCGTGTCCCGCGCGGACGGCGTGCTGGCCGACGACGACGTCCAGCTCAGCCTGTTCCTCCTGCACGCCCTGCACTACCAGGGCATCGACGGCGTCGACGACCGCTGGGAGAGCGACCCCGAGCTGCTGCGCACGCGCGGGATCCTCTCGGACGCGCTCGAGGCGCAGCTGCGCGCGGAGCTGCCCGCCGACACCGTGCCGGGCACTCCGCAGGCGGTCGCGGACGCGCTGTTCGCCATGGCCGCCGACGACGACGGCCCGAGCCTGGCGCGCCACCTCTCCGGCCGGGCGGACGCCGCGCAGGCGCGGGAGTTCCTGCAGCTGAAGTCCGTCTACCAGCTCATGGAGGGCGACCCGCACACCTGGGGGATCCCGCGGCTGGCCGGGCGGGCGAAGGCCGGCCTGATCGAGATCCAGATCGACGAGTACGGGGGCGGCAACGCCGCCCGGATGCACGCGGCCCTGTTCGCGGCCGGGATGCGCGAGGCCGGCCTCGACGACGCCTACGGCAGCGCCGTGGACCGGGTGCCCGCGCCGTGGCTCGCCGGCGTGAACACCGTCAGCATGTTCGGCCTGCACCGCCGGCTGCGCGGGGCGGTGGTCGGCCACCTGGCGATGTACGAGATGACGTCGTCGGTGCCCTCCAAGTTCCTCGCCCGCGGCTTCCACCGCCTGGGCCTGCCGGCCGCGGCCGCGTTCTACGACGAGCATGTGGAGGCCGACGCCGCCCACGAGCAGATCGCCGCGCGGGACATGGCCGGGGGGCTGGTGGTCGAGGATCCCGCCGTCGCGGCGGACGTCTTCTTCGGCGCGCGCTGCGTGCTGCACCTGGACGCGCTCGCCGCCCGCCACGCGCTGGACCGCTGGGAGGCGGGGGAGTCCGCGCTGCGCCCGGCCCCGGCGGAGTCCTCCGTGCCCGGTGCGGCGGAGCTGGTGCGGTGAGCGCGGAGCGCGCCCCCGAGGGCCGGGACCAGGAGCCGCTCCGGGAGCCCGCGCCCGGCGGGCCCGCGGAGCCGGTGTCGATCACCGTGTGCCCCGACGGCCCGCTGCTCGTGCGCGGCGGCTATCAGCTGTTGGACGGGGACGACCGCCCCATCGACCCCGGGCGGGCCACCGTGGCGCTGTGCCGGTGCGGGGCCTCCTCCATCAAGCCCTTCTGCGACGGCTCGCACAAGCGCGCCCGCTTCCGGGCCCGCTGAGCCTCAGCGCCGCGGCGCCCGCTCGCGCAGCAGCCACTGGGCGAGCCCGTCCAGGACCATGCCCAGCAGGCCGATGACGAGGATCACCACGAGCATCTCGTCGTAGGCCAGCCGGTCCCGGGCGTTGAGGATCTCGTAGCCCAGGCCGCTGCTGACGCCCAGCATCTCGGCGGGGACGATGACCACCCACGAGATCCCCAGGGCGAGCCGCACGCCGGTCATGACGAAGGGCCGGACGCTGGGGAGCACCACGGTGCACAGCCGCTCGACCGGGGTGGCCCCCAGCGTCTCGGCGACGCGCAGGTGCAGCGGGTCCAGCGCCGTCACGCCCGCGGCCGTGTTCATGGTGATCGGCCAGACGGCGGCGGCGGCCACGAGGAAGACGACGGGCGCGTCGCCCACCCCCGGCAGGGCCACGGCGACCGGCGCCCAGGACAGCGGGGAGACCATGCGCAGGAACTGCACCACCGGAGTGCTGGTCCACCGGAAGCGGCGGGAGGACCCGACGAGCAGGCCCAGCGGCACCCCGATCACCGTGGCGACGGCCAGCCCGCACAGCAGCCGCCACAGGCTGGTCAGACCGTCCTGGAGCACCACGCCCCGCTCGACCAGCGAGGCCACGGCGCCGGGCATGCGCTCGGGCTGGAACGCGGCGACCATCGTGCTGGCCCCGGCCGCGGCGTGCGTGAACGCCCACCACGCGGCGACCGTGGCCAGCACCCCGAAGACCCCCCCATGCCGGGTCGGCCCCGCGGGAGCCGGCGCGCCGGGCCGCCCGCGCGGGGGCGGGACGGCCGGGCCCGGTGCGGGCGACGTCGTCGAGGTCGGTGGGGGTCCCCGGGGCGTCCTGCGGGGTCCGGTGCGGGGCGCTCATGGGGCGATCTCCTCGGTGCGGGTCATGCCGGTCAGGCCGAAGACGCCCAGCCCGCCGACCTTCTCGATGCAGCGGGTCACGAGCGTGTCGTCGACGAGCTCGCGGTGGGCGGCGGCCGGGTCGAGGCCGTCGAGGAACCCGGCCGGGGCGTCGACCACGGTTTCCTGCATGGCACGCACGAGCTCCTCGGTGTAGCTCGGGTACGGGCACGGGTTCCAGGCCGGGCCCCGCCTCCCGGCGTGTCCGGACCGTCGTCACGGCGCGCAACACGGGCGGTTCCGGGCGTCTCCCGTGCTATCGGGGCACGCCGCGTCCGCACCCCGGTCCCCGGGTGCAGCGCCCCGCGGCTCGCTACCCTGGTGGGATGCGCGCGGAGGAGCTCAACCGGTCCGTCCAGGACTGCCTGAAGACCGTCTGGCTGGCCCAGGAGTGGTCGGCCGACCCGGTGACCACCACCGGCCTGGCCCAGAGGCTGGGTCTGTCCCCGTCGACCGTCTCGGAGGCCGTCAAGAAGCTCACCGCGCAGGACCTGCTGGGCCGCACCGAGCACGCGGGGATCGTGCTGACGGACCGGGGCCGGGAGGTCGCGGTGCAGATGGTCCGGCGCCACCGGATCCTCGAGGCCTTCCTCGCCACCCGGCTCGGCTACGCGTGGGACGAGGTGCACGAGGAGGCCGAGGTGCTCGAGCACGCGGTGAGCGAGAAGTTCATCGCCCGGGTGGACGCCCTCCTGGGCCACCCGGAGCGGGACCCGCACGGGGACCCCATCCCGGGGCGGGACGGCACCGTGCCGCCGGCCACGGCCGTGCTGCTGGCCGACGTCCCGCCGGGCACCACCGTGGTGGTGGCCCGGGTCTCCGACGCCGACCCCGACCGGCTGCGCCGGCTCGGCGAGGCCGGGATCCGGCCCGGGACGGAGCTCGTGCTGGGCGAGCACCTGTCCCGGGCCGTGGCCGTGACGGTGGGCGGGGCCGTCGTCGAGCTGGGCCTCCTGGCCGCCGAGGCGGTCTGGGTCCGGCCGCGGCCCTGAGCCGGGCCGGGCCGCCTCAGGAGATGACGCCGTCCACCAGGGCCTTGGCCTCCTGCTGGACCTGCGCCAGGTGCTCCTCCCCGAGGAAGGACTCCGCGTAGATCTTGTAGACGTCCTCGGTGCCGGACGGGCGGGCCGCGAACCAGGCGTTCTTGGTGGTGACCTTCAGCCCCCCGATCGCCGCGCCGTTGCCGGGGGCGTTGGTGAGCTTGGCGGTGATCTGCTCCCCGGCCAGGGCGTCGGCCTCCACCTGGGCGGGGGAGAGCTGCTTCAGCGCGGCCTTCTGCTCGCGGGTCGCGGGCGCGTCGATGCGCTGGTAGACGGGCGCGCCGAAGTCCTCCGTGAGCTCGGCGTAGCGCTGGGACGGGGTCTTCCCCGTCCGGGCCGTGATCTCCGAGGCCAGCAGCGCGAGGATGATCCCGTCCTTGTCGGTGGACCACACCGAGCCGTCCGTGCGCAGGAAGGAGGCGCCGGCCGACTCCTCGCCGCCGAAGCCGATCGAGCCGTCCATCAGGCCGGGCACGAACCACTTGAAGCCCACCGGCACCTCCACGAGGTCCCGGCCCAGGGAGGCCGCGACGCGGTCGATGATCGAGGAGGACACCAGGGTCTTGCCGACCCCGGCCTCCGGGGACCAGCCGGTGCGGTTCCGGAAGAGGTAGTCGATCGCCACGGCGAGGTAGTGGTTCGGGTTCATCAGGCCCGCGTCCGGGGTCACGATGCCGTGGCGGTCGGTGTCGGCGTCGTTGCCGGTGGCGATGTCGTACTTGTCCCGGTTGCCGATGAGGGAGGCCATGGCCGAGGGGGAGGAGCAGTCCATCCGGATCTTCTCGTCCCAGTCCAGGGTCATGAACGCCCACTGCGGGTCCACCGCGGGGTTGACGACCGTCATGTTCAGCCCGAAGCGCTGGGCGATCTCGCCCCAGTAGGCCACGGAGGCGGAGCCCATGGGATCGGCGCCGATGTGCAGCCCGGAGTCGCGGACCACGTCGAGGTCGATGACCTCCGGCAGCGTCCGCACGTACTCCTCGAGGAAGTCGTAGCCGCCGGTGGTCCCCGCCGCGCGGGCCTGCGCCAGGGGCACCCTGCGGACCCCCGCCATGCCGTTCTCCAGGAACTGGTTGGCGCGCCGGGCGATCCACTCGGTGGCGTCCGTGTCCGCGGGGCCGCCGTTGGGCGGGTTGTACTTGAAGCCGCCGTCGGAGGGCGGGTTGTGCGAGGGGGTGATGACGATGCCGTCGGCCATGCCCTCGGCCCGGCCGGTGTTGTGGGTGAGGATCGCGTGGGACAGCGCCGGGGTGGGCACGTATCCGTCGCGGGAGTCCAGCAGGACGGTGACGTCGTTGGCGGCCAGGACCTCGAGCGCGGTGTCCTGGGCGGGCCCGGAGAGCGCGTGGGTGTCCTTGCCCATGAACAGGGGCCCGGTGATCCGCTGGCCGGCGCGGTACTCCACGATGGCCTGCGTGATCGCGGCGATGTGCTGCTCGTTGAACGACCCGCGCAGGGACGAGCCCCGGTGCCCGGAGGTGCCGAAGGCCACGCGCTGGTCCGGGTCGGAGGGGTCGGGCACGACGTCCGTGTAGGCGTCGAGGAGCCTGCCGAGGTCGACGAGGTCACTGGGTTGGGCGACGGTGCCCGCTCGATTTGTCATGCCGCCCAACCTACCGCCGGGCCGTCGGCTGGCGGAGGCGGGCGCGCGATCTGGTCGCCAGGTTGCGGTGATTCCGCTCTGCGCGAGCCGCGGTGGCGGGGCTGGAGGAATCGGGGCCGGTGGGCGAGGATGAGGGCACCAGCGAGCGCACGACCCAGCGAGGAGGCCGGCAGCATGAGCGAAGCATCCGACGAGACGACCGAGGGCTCGGGCAAGGGCCCGGAGGGCACCGTCCCGGACAACGACCAGGGCATCGGGCTGACCACCGACGACGACCGGACCGGCTTCGAGCCGGAGGAGGACCCCGAGGCGGCCACCGAGCCGGGGGACGACCCCGGAGCGGGCGACGTGGCCCTGGGCCACTCCTAGTCCACCGCGGTGCCGGGCGCCCGCCCGCCGACCGGTCCCGGTCGGCGGGCGGGCGTTCCACGGCCCGCATCCCCGTCCGGCCTGCCGCCCGCCCCGTGGCGCGGCGCCCGGTGCGCCGGGGAGGCCTCCAGTTGCGCGGCGACGGCGAGCAGGTGCGCCTCCGCGCTGGGGCGGCCGACGAGCTGGACGCCCATGGGCACGACCGGACCGCCGGCCGGGCCGGTCCACAGCGTCGGGACGGTCACCGCGGGCAGACCCACCACGTTCACGATCGAGGTCCACGGCGTGTACTGGCACTGGCGCATGTAGTCCTGGTCCGCGCCGGCGGGGTCGTCCTGCCCGTACCCTGCCCAGTACCAGCCCAGGGGCCGCGGCGGCAGGGCCAGCGCTGGCGTGAGGACCATGTCCCAGGCCCCGTACGCCCGGATCACCTCTTGCTCGATCCGGCGCAGCGTGCCCACGGCCCGCGCCAGGTCGACGGCCGAGCGGCGCAGGGCGCGGGCGCGGAAGGCCGCCGCCAGGCCGGTCAGCCGCTGCGCCTGCCCGTGGTCGAGGGGCGCGGTGCCCATCGCGGTGGTCCAGACGTCGAAGAAGGCCCCCGGGTACTCGGGGTCGTAGCCGATCGAGGCCTCGCCGACCTCGTGCCCGGCCGCCCGCAGCCGGGCGATCCCCGCGTCCAGGGCGGCCCGCGCCTCGGGGGAGACCTCGATGTCGTAGACGGTGTCGAACGGCGAGGCGGTGCTCACCCCGATCCGCAGCGGCCGCCCGCCCCAGGGCGGGTCCCCCCGGCGGGCGGCCCGCACGGTCTCCAGGAAGGAGGGCTGCGGCGCGGCGGCCACCGCCCGGTGCACCACGTTGCCGTGGGCCGGGCCGGGGACCGGGGCGCAGAGCACGTCCAGCAGCAGGGCCGCGTCCTCGGTGGTGCGGGCGATGGGTCCGTTGACCACGAGCTGCGCGGCGTCCGACTGCGCGTCCGCGGTGGGCACCCGCCCGCGGTTGGGCTTCAGGCCCACCAGCCCGCACGCCGCCGCCGGGATGCGCACGGAGCCCCCGCCGTCGGAGCCCGGGGCCAGGGGCAGCATGCCCGCTGCCACGGCGGCGGCCTGCCCGCCGGAGGATCCGCCGGCGCCGGTGCCGGGGTCGTGCGGGTTGCGCGCGGGCGGGGCCACGAGGTTCTCGGAGTAGCAGTTGAGACCGAACTCGGGCACCTGGGTCTTGCCCAGGCACACGGCGCCGGAGGCCGCCAGCACGGCCACGAGGTCGTCGTCCCGGGCGGCGGCCGGCGCCGCGGTGCCGGGCTCCGCCACGGCCGCGGAGCCGTAGCCGGTGGGCATGCCGGCGACGTCGTGCAGGTCCTTCACCGCGAGCGGCACCCCGTGCAGCGGTCCGCGGGGCGCGCCGGCGGGCAGGGCGTCGAGGGCGCGCGCCCGCTCGAGCGCCGGTCCGTGCGCCACGTGCACGAACGCGCCCAGCTGCGGATTGCGCTCCTCGATCCGGTCGAGGTAGAACGCCGCGGTCTCCGCCGCGCCCAGCTCGCCGCGCGCGAGCGCGTCCCGCAGCTGCACGGCGGTGAGGTCCCCGATCCCGGTCACGGCGGCTCCTGCTCCTCGGCCACGGCGCTCCGGGGACGGCGGTCCGGGACACACTGTGGGGTGTGCTGCCCAGGCTAGTAGGGTGAGGGCGCCCGGACCGCGACCCGCGGTCCCCGATCCGCACCGGAGGCCCACCGTGCCGACCGCCCGCCCGTCCCGTCCCGCCGTGGCCCGTGCCGCGGCGGCGGCCGCCCTGCTCCTGGCCCTGACCGGCTGCTCCCTCTTCGACCGCGAGGCCGGGTCCGGCGGCGCGTCGGCGGAGGCCGGCGTCGACACCGTGGAGGAGACCTGCGCCCGGGTGCTGGAGGCGGCGCGCACCGCTCCGGAGCGGCTCCGGGAGGACCCGGCCGGGCTGCTCGCCGAGGTCGAGGACCTCGCCGCCACCGCCCCGCCCGAGCTCTCCGGGCAGATCACCTCGATCCGCGAGGCCGTCGAGGACTACCGGCAGGGCGAACGGTCCATGCTCAGCGTCGCCCGGGAGGCCCGGGCGCTGCAGGAGCGCTGCTCCGGCTGACCGCGCCCGGGCCCGCCCGCAGACGAGCACGAGGGGCCGTCGCGCAGCAGGTCCTCGCCGATGACGAGCGGGGGCAGCAGGCGCACGATGTTGCCGAACGTGCCGCAGGTCAGGATGATGACGCCCTGCGCCATGCACTCCGCGGCGATGGCCTTGGCGGCGTCCGCGTCCGGCTCCTTGCCGCCGGGCAGCACGAACTCGAGGGCCATCATGCCGCCGCGGCCGCGGATCTCCCCGACGATGCCGGTCTCCTCGGCCACCGGGGTCAGCTCCTCGCGGATGATCTCCTCGATCCGGCGGGCACGGGCGATGAGGTCCCACTCCTCGATGGTCTCCAGGGCCCCCAGGGCGGCGGCGCAGGCGACGGGGTTGCCGCCGTAGGTCCCGCCGAGGCCGCCGGCGTGCACGGAGTCCATGATCTCGGCGCGGCCCACGACGCCGGACAGCGGCATGCCGCCGGCCACGCCCTTGGCCACGGTGATCAGGTCGGGCACCACGCCCTCGTGGTCCACGGCGAACCACTTGCCGGTGCGGGCCACGCCGGCCTGGACCTCGTCGGCGACGAACACGGCGCCGTTGTCGGTGCACCACTGGGACAGCGCCGGCAGGAACCCCTCGGCGGGCACGATGAAGCCGCCCTCGCCCTGGACGGGCTCGATCACGACGGCGGCCACGTTGCCCGCGCCCACCTGCTTCTCCACCTGGAGCAGGGCGCGGCGGGCGGCCTCGGCGCCCGTCATGCCCTCCGGGTCGCGGAAGGGGTAGGAGACCGGCACGCGGTAGACCTCGCCGGCGAAGGGCCCGAAGCCCTGCTTGTAGGGCATGACCTTGGCGGTCATCGCGAGGGTCATGTTGGTGCGTCCGTGGTAGGCGTGGTCGAAGACGACGACCGCCTGGCGGCCGGTGTGCACCCGGGCGATCTTCACGGCGTTCTCGACGGCCTCGGAACCGGAGTTGAACAGCGCGGCCTTCTTGGGGAAGTCCCCGGGGGTGAGCTCGGCGAGCTTCTCCGCGACGGCCACGTAGCCCTCGTAGGGGGTGACCATGAAGCAGGTGTGCGTGAAGTGCTCCACGGCCTCCTTGACGCGGGCGACCACGGCGGGCGCGGAGGCGCCCACGGTGGTCACGGCGATGCCGGAGCCGAGGTCGACGAGCTGGTTGCCGTCGACGTCGAGCACGATCCCGCCGTCCACGTCCGCCGCGTAGGCGGGCACGCTGGAGGCCACGCCGGAGGCCACGGCCTCCTGCCGGCGGGCGGACAGCTCCTGGGAGCGGGGTCCGGGCAGCGTGCCCTCGATGCGGCGCACCTGCTCCAGCCGGTACTGGATGTCGGGCAGGGTCTCGGTCATGGGAGACGTCCTTTCGGGAAGGGGGTGCGGTCGCCGCGGGAGCGCGGCGACCGCACCGGGGGTGGAACGGTCCGTCCGGGGACGGGGGATCAGGCGGGGGTGCCGGTGCCGGGGTTCGGGACGTCGGCCCAGGGGTTCTCCACGCCGATGTACTGGGTGGAGGTGTACTCGGCGATGCCCTCGGCCCCGCCCTCCCGGCCCAGGCCGGACTGCTTGACCCCGCCGAACGGGGCGGCCGCGTTGGAGATCACCCCGACGTTGAGGCCCATCAGGCCGAACTCGATGCGGTCGCCGATGCGCAGGCCGCGGGAGATGTTCTCGGTGAACACGTAGGAGGCCAGCCCGTACTCGGTGGCGTTGGCCAGCTCCACGGCCTCGTCCTCGGTGGCGAAGGTGACCACCGGCGCCACGGGCCCGAAGATCTCCTCGGTGACCGCCCGCGCGTCGGTGGGCACGTCGGCCAGCAGGGTGGGCTGGAAGAAGTAGCCGGGCCCGTCCACCCGCTTGCCGCCGACCACGACGCGCGCCCCGCGCGCCACGGCGTCCTCGACGAAGGCCTCCACGGAGTCGCGGGCCTTGGCCTCCACGAGCGGGCCGACCTGCACCCCGTCCTCGACCCCGTTGCCCACCGTGAGGGCGGACATCTTCTCGGCGAGCTTGGCGATGAACTCCTCGGCGACGTCCTGGTGCACGAGCAGCCGGTTGGCGGCGGTGCAGGCCTCGCCCATGTTGCGCATCTTCGCGGCCATCGCCCCGGTGACGGCCTTGTCGATGTCGGCGTCCTCGAAGACGATCAGCGGGCCGTTGCCGCCGAGCTCCATGGAGGTGCGCAGCACGTTGTCGGTGGCGGCCTTCATCAGCTGCTTGCCCACCGGGGTGGAGCCCGTGAAGGAGACCTTCCGCAGCCGCGGGTCGGCCATGATCGGCTCGGACACGTCCGAGGCGGACTTGGAGGAGACCACGTTGAGCACCCCGGCCGGGATCCCGGCGTCGATCATGATCTGCGCGAAGTACTGGGAGGTCAGCGGGGTCAGCCGGGCCGGCTTGAGCACCATGGTGCATCCGGCGGCCACGGCCGGGGCGACCTTGCGGGTGGCCATGGCCAGCGGGAAGTTCCACGGGGTGATCAGCAGGCACGGGCCCACCGGCTTGCGGGTCACCAGCATCCGCAGGTTGCCCTCGGGGGTGTCGAGGTAGCGGCCGTAGTCGCGCACGGCCTCCTCGGAGAACCAGCGCAGGAACTCACCCCCGTACTTCACCTCGCCGGCCGCCTCGGTCACGGGCTTGCCCATCTCCAGGGTCATCAGCAGCGCCAGGTCCTCCGCGCGCTCCTGGACGAGGTCGAAGGCCCGGCGCAGGATCTCCGAGCGCTCCCGGGCGGGGGTGCGCGCCCAGGACTCCTGGGCGTTTGCGGCGGCGTCCATGGCGGCGGCGGCGTCCTCGCGGGTGGCCGAGGCCATCGTCGCGATGACCTCGCCCGTGGCCGGGTTCTCCACCTCGAAGGTGCCCCCGTCGGAGGCGTCGCGCCAGACGCCGTCGATCAGCAGCCCGGTGGGGGTGGCGGCCAGCAGCGCGCTCACGCGCTCCTGGAGGGAAGCGGCCGTGGCGGCCTTCTCCGTGATGCTCATGTATCAGCCTCTCTAGCTCGACGCACGCCCCGGGCACCGGGGCCGGTGCCTGCACGGTGCGTCAACGGGATGGTCGGACGGGCGGGCGACGACGTCGGGCCCGCACGTCCATGGTACGAGTCCCCGGACGACCGTCGCGGGCCCGATGTTCCGTAGGACCGCCGCACCGGGTGCCGGGCCGCTCGTCGGGTGCTGCCGGGAGGCCCGTCAGCCCGTCGACGAGCTCAGACTAGCGCTCCCACCGGAGGGCGCAGTGCTGAACTTTTGGCGTCTGGACAGGCATGGTGCACAGGGCCCGGGTGGTGCGGTCACACCGCCCGGGCCCGGTGCGGGACCGGCCGGGATCAGGCCCCGGCGCGGCCGCGCCGGCGGTCGACCTCGGCGACGAGGCGGTGCTCGGCGTCGACGCCGGGGCGGATCCCGGTGGGGATGCGGAGCAGGAAGACCAGCCCGAGCAGCCACCACAGCCCGAAGATGGCCCAGGCGGGCGCGCTCAGGAACGCGGGCATGCCGGGCAGGTACAGGCTGATGAGACCGACGCACAGGACGACCGAGAGCACGCCGATGGCCGTGCCGCCGTGGCTGCGGCCGCCGATCCTGAAGGGGCGGTCCATGTCCGGCTCGCGGCGGCGCAGGATCACGAACACCACCGAGACCAGGGCGTAGGCGATCACGATCGACGGGGAGCCGGAGTCCACCAGCCAGCCCAGCATCTCCGCGCCGAAGAAGGGCGCCACGAACGAGAGGGCGCCCACGAACAGCAGGGCGTTGGCGGGGGTGCCGTACTTGGGGTGCAGCCGGCCGAACCACTGCGGCACCATCCGGGAGTTGCCGAGCGCCCAGAGCAGGCGGGACGCGCCCATGAGCAGCGAGTTCCAGGAGGTGAGGATGCCCGCGAGGCCGCCGGCGATGAGCAGGTTGGCCACGGTGGTGCTGCTGAACATGGCCCCCATGGCGTCGGCCACGGCGATGTCCGCGCCGGCGATGTCCGCGGCGGACATCGCCGAGGACGTGGTGAGCACGACCATGACGTACCACGCCGCGGCGAGCAGGACGGAGACGATGATGGTCCCGCCCAGCTGCTTGGCCGGCAGGTGCATCTCCTCGGAGACCTGCGGGATGACGTCGAAGCCCACGAACAGGAACGGGACGGTGACGAGCACGAGGAAGAAGCCCGCGGTGCCGCTGGTGAAGAAGGGCTCCATGGTGGCGACCGAGCCCCGGGTGAACGCCCCGAAGATCATCATCAGACCCACGATCAGCAGGAACAGGATCACGAAGATCTGCACCGTGGACGCGTGCTTGACGCCGCGGATGTTGACCCCGGTGATCAGGACGGCGGTCAGCGCCCCCACCAGGGCCCAGGTCAGGTTCACCTCGAAGCCGGCGACGGTCCACAGCGGGATCTGGCTCAGGCCGGGGAAGATGTACTGCACCGTGCGGGGCACGGCCACGGCCTCGAAGGCCACGATGGTGATGTAGCCGCCGGTGATGGCCCACGAGCCGATGAAGGCCCACCGGGCCCCCATGCCGCGCAGCAGGTAGTTGTGCTCCCCGCCCGCGTACGGCATGGCCGCCACGAGCTCGCCGTAGACGAGGCCGACCACGGCCATGATCAGGCCGCCGGTCACGAGGGCGAGCACGGCGCCCATGGTGCCGGCCTCCACCAGCCAGTCGCCGGTGAGGATGACCCAGCCGAAGCCGATCATCGCGCCGAAGCCGAGGCCGATCGCGTCGAGGCGCCCGAGGACCCTCTTGAAGCCGTGGTCCTCGCGGTCCGGGGAGGGCGGTGCCGCGCCCCGGGTGTCGTTGCTGCTCATGGCCGTGCATCCTTCGTGTCGAGGACACCGGGGGTGTCCGATGGGGAGGGGCCGCGCGGGGTCCGGGCGGCCGGGAAAGAGGGTACACAGCCATTGTTGCGTTTCTGTGAGCCACCTGGACGGCCCGCGCCCTGCGGGCCGGGACCCGCAGGCGTGGGCGCCCACCCGGCCGCGGACTAGGCTGGTCAGCGCAGACCCATCCGCAACGAGAGGACCCGCACGATGGACAACCTGGACAACCTGCCCAGCGCCTCGGTGGAGGAGATCCCCGAGGGCGCGCGCATCCTGGACGTGCGCGAGGACACCGAGTGGGAGGCCGGGCACATCGCCGGCGCCCAGCACATCCCGCTGGGCCAGCTCCCCGAGCGCTACGGCGAGGTGCCCGCGGACGAGGACGTCTACGTGATCTGCCGCAGCGGCGGCCGGTCCCTGCGGGCCACGGCCTACCTCCAGCAGTACGGCTTCGACCCCGTCAACGTCCTGGGCGGCATGGGGGCGTGGATGGACGCCGGCAAGCCCATGGTGTCCGAGACGGACGAGACGCCGACCGTCCGTTGAGATACGCCTACCTGGGCCCCGCCGGCACCTTCACGGAGGCCGCCCTGCTCGGCGTGGAGGGCGCGCGGGAGGCCGAGCGCCGCCCGGTGTCCTCCGTGCCCGTGGCGCTCGCGGCCGTGCGCGCCGGCGAGGTCGACGCCGCGATGGTCCCCATCGAGAACTCCGTGGAGGGCGGGGTGACGGCCACCCTCGACGCCGTGGCCACCGGCAGCGACCTGCGCATCGTGCGCGAGGCGCTCGTGCCCGTCAGCTTCGTCCTCGTGGCCGCCCCGGGCACGACCCTCGCCGACGTCCGCACCGTGTCCACGCACTCCCACGCCTGGGCACAGGTGCGCGGCTGGATGGACGAGCACCTGCCGGGCGCCGGCTACGTCCCGGCGTCCTCCACGGCGGCCGCGGCCCTGCCGCTGCTGCCCGGTGCCGGGGCGGAGCCCGGCTTCGAGGCCGCGGTCTGCTCACCCGTGGTCGTCGAGCGGCACCCCGAGCTGGAGGTGCTCGCCGAGGACATCGGGGACAACCGGGCCGCGGTGACGCGCTTCGTGCTCGTGGCCCGCCCGGACGCGCCCCTGCCGCCGCGCACCGGGGCGGACCGGACCACGCTGGTCGTCCCGCTGTGGGAGGACCGGGCCGGGGCGCTGATGGAGATCCTCGAGCAGTTCGCCACCCGCGGGGTGAACCTCTCCCGGATCGAGTCCCGGCCCACGGGCAACGTCCTCGGGGAGTACTTCTTCAGCATCGACGTGGACGGGCACCTGCACGACGCCCGCGTGGCCGACGCCCTGGTGGGCCTGCGCCGGGTCTGCCCGAGCACCCGGTTCCTCGGCTCCTACCCGCGCGCCGACCGCAAGGCCGCCACCGTGGCCCGGCACCACGCCGACGGCGCCTTCCGCGAGGCCGCCGCCTGGGTGGCCGCGCTGCAGGGCCCCGGGGCGGCGGACGGCGGGCCCGCCCCCGCGTAACGGAGCGTCCCGCACCGCTCGCCGCTTGTTAGCTATTGCGAATGCATGCACCATGGGTGGTGCGGGAGCGTCCGTTCCCGCGATCTTCAGCCGGTGTCGACCGACCCCCCGGGCCGGTGCCGAGCCCGACCGGAGGTGCCACCATGCCTGCTCCCGCCGCCCGCCGTTCCGCCCTCGCCGCCGCGTCCGCCGCGCTGGTCTGCGCGCTCGCCGCCGCCCCGGCCGCCGCCGGGGGCCCGGAGGGCCCCGGGGGGCTCCGCACCGAGATCGTCCCGGCACCCGCCGCCGGCGACCCGCGGACGGTGGAGGACCTCGTGCCGGCCGCCCGGCTCGCCCTCGACCCGGCGTCCCCGGCCCCGGACCGGGAGCGGGGCCCGCTGCTGGCGGTGGGCGGGGCCGTGGTCGCCCTCATGGGCGCCTTCGTGGCGGGCCTGAGCCGCCGTCCCGACCCGGTCGACTGAGCCGGGCGCGCGGGCGGGTCCGGCCGGCGGGCCCCGCGGGTCAGTCGGCCTGGGAGGGGGGCACCCGCACCGAGAGCACGCCCGGCAGGATCTCGGACTCGAAGCCCTTGATCAGCCCCGTGCCGTCCCCGTCCACCTGGGACTCGACGGGCTCGTGGAACTCCACGCGCACCCTCTTCCCGGCGAAGAACTCGATCACGGGCAGGTCCCGCCGCTGCCGGAACACCACCTTCGCGGCCATCAGCGCCCACTCCAGGGTGCTGCGCGGGGACATCACCACGAGGTCCAGCACGCCGTCGTTGATCTTCGCCTGGGGCACGAGGATCATCCCCGCCGTGAGGATGCCGCAGTTGGCGGCCATCACCGAGCGCACCCGCCGGCTCTGCCACTCGCCGTCGTCGATCCGGAACCGGGCCCACCGCGGCGGGGCGAACAGGTGCCGGACGCCGGCCTCCCCGTAGGCGGCCCAGCCGACCAGCTTCTTGAGCTCGTCCTTGGTGTCCGTCATGATCTGCGCGTCGAAGCCGGCCCCGCCCATCACGCAGAAGGCGTGGTCCTTCACCGTCCCGTCGGCCAGCTCCAGCCGGAAGCTCGCCATGTCGATGGCCCGCTCGTCGCCGAAGAGCGCGATGTCCACGTTGCGGTGCGGGTCGCCGAGGTCGGCGCCGAGGTTGCGGGCCAGGAGGTTGCCCGTGCCCAGCGGCAGCAGGCCCAGCGGCACGTCCCCGTCGACGAGGGTCTCGGCGACGGCCCGCACGGTGCCGTCGCCCCCGGCGGCGAGGACGAGGTCGAAGCCCTGCTCCAGCGCCCGGCGGGTCATGGAGAACCCGGGGTCGTCCTCCTCCGTCTCGAAGAAGACGGGGTCCGGCAGCCCGCCCTTGCGGCAGCCGATGATGATGGCGTCGCGGGCGACGTCCGCGTCGGCCTTGATCGGGTTGATGACGACGGCGACCCGTTTCGGGCCCACTGGAGTGGCGGTCACGGGAGGACTCCTCGGTTCGGCGGTGCTGGGCGTGGGCGGCGTCGTGCGGTGACCGCGCGGGGCGGCGCGCCCGTCCCGGGGCGCCGGGCGGACCGCGGCGGTCCTCCAGCCTAACCCGCCGGCCCCGCCCGGCCCGAGCACGGGTCTTGGGTACCCTGTCAGGGTGATCGACATCAACCAGCTCCGTGAGAACCCCGACGTCTTCCGCGCCTCGCAGCGCGCCCGCGGGGCGGACGTGTCCCTGATCGACCGGATCCTGGAGGCGGACGTCGCGCGCCGCAACCTGATCACCGAGTACGAGAACCTGCGGGCCGGGCAGAACGCGTTCGGCAAGCAGGTGGCCCGCGCGCAGGGCGAGGAGAAGCAGGCGCTGCTGGCCGAGGTCAAGGAGCTGGCGGCCCGCGTCAAGGAGGCGCAGGCGGCCGCCGAGGCGGCCCGCGTCCGGCAGGACGAGCTGGTCTCCGTGGTCGAGAACCTCGTCCTCGACGGCGTCCCCACCGGCGGGGAGGACGACTACGCGGTGCTGCGGACCGTGGGGAAGCCGCGGGACTTCGCCGCCGAGGGCCTCGAGCCCCGGGACCACCTGGAGATCGGCGAGCTCGTGGACGGCATCGACATGGAGCGCGGGGCCAAGGTCTCCGGCGCCCGGTTCTACTTCCTCAAGCGCGACGTCGCCCGGCTCGAGACCGCCCTGCTGCTCATGGGCCAGGACCTCGCGCTGGACAACGGCTTCGTCCCCATGACCACGCCCAACCTCGTGCGCCCCGAGATCATGAGCGGCACGGGCTTCGACATCGCCCACTCCGACGAGATCTACCACGTGGGCAAGGACGGGCTCTACCTGGTGGGCACCTCCGAGGTCCCGCTGGCCGGGTACCACGCCGACGAGATCCTCGACCTCGCCGACGGGCCGCTGCGCTACGCCGGCTGGTCCTCCTGCTACCGGCGCGAGGCCGGCTCCGGGGGCAAGGACACCCGCGGCATCATCCGCGTGCACCAGTTCAACAAGCTGGAGATGTTCGTCTACTGCGCCCCGGAGGACGCCGAGGCCGAGCACGCCCGGATGCTCGGCTGGGAGGAGGAGATGCTCGCCCGCTGCGAGCTGGCCTACCGGGTGATCGACACCGCCGCCGGGGACCTCGGCGCCTCCGCCGCGCGCAAGTTCGACTGCGAGGCGTGGGTGCCCACGCAGGGCCGGTACCGCGAGCTGACCTCGACCTCGAACTGCACCACCTACCAGGCCCGGCGGCTCAACGTGCGCGAGCGGCTGCCCGGCACCACGGACGACGCCGGCAGGACCCGCAAGGGCGGCACCCGCACGGTGGCGACGCTCAACGGCACGCTGGCGACCACCCGCTGGCTGGCCGCGATCCTGGAGACGCACCAGCAGGCGGACGGGTCCGTGCGCGTGCCGGAGGCGCTGCGCCCCTATCTGCGCGGCCAGGAGAGCATCCCCGTCCGGAGCTGAACCGACGGGCCGCGTTCGACCCGTATTCATCTCATGCCGAAATGCTGGTCACCCTGTCGGTGTGATGTGGCACCATGTCCCGCATGACGAAAGAAAAGACGGCTGGCACCGAGGACCAGCACGAACTGATCAGCATCAACTCCACCGTCCCGCTGAAGGTCGATCACTCGGAGGACCTCGGCGACACCGGCGGCACCACCGCACCCACGCGCTCGGCCGCGGACGTCCGCGTCCCGCTCAAGGTCCAGCCGCCCCGCTCCAACGGGTGGAAGAAGGAGGCGGGGGTCCGCTACCTCGTGGCCCTCGACGTCGACGGCACCCTCGTGGACCACGACGGGCACATGTCCCCGGCGGTGCGCGACGCCACCCGCGCCGTGCTCCGGGCCGGCCACCACGTGGTCATCTCGACCGGCCGCTCCAAGGGGGCGACCCTGCCCGTGGTCGAGCTCATCGGCCAGGAGCGCGGCTACGCCGTGTGCTCCAACGGCGGCATGACCCTCGAGCTGGACCCGGCGCTGCCCGACTACCACCGGGTCCTCGAGTGCGTCTCCTTCGACCCCGGCCAGGCCCTCGAGGCCCTCGAGCACCGCCTGCCCACGGCGAAGTTCGCCCTCGAGACCGAGGACGGCTCCTTCTACTCCACGGAGCGCTTCCAGGACGCCTCCTTCGGCATCGAGGCCGTGGGCGTGGACCTGCACCAGCTCGCCCGGATGCGGGCCGTGCGCATGGTCGTCTACAGCACCGAGCACACCCCGGAGGAGTTCGCCCTGGCCATCGACGAGGCCGGTCTGCACGGCGTCACCTACTCGGTGGGCTGGAGCGCCTGGCTGGACATCGCCGCCAACGGCGTCTCCAAGGCCAGCGCCCTGGAGCAGGTCCGGCGCCGGCTGGGCGTGGACCCCTCCCACACGGTCGCGGTCGGCGACGGCCGCAACGACATCGAGATGCTCGGCTGGGCCGCCCGCGGCGTCGCCATGGGCCAGGCCCCGGACGAGGTCGCGGCCGTCTGCCACGAGGTGACCCACACCGTCTACGAGGACGGCGTCGCCCGGATCCTGCGCTCCCTGCTGTGAGGGGTGCGGCTCACAGGCCGTACTCCTCGAGCAGGCGCAGCCACACCTCGCTGATCGTGGGGAAGACGGGCACCGCGTGCCACAGCCGCTCCAGCGGCACCTCGCCGACCACGGCGACGGTCGCCGCATGGAGCAGCTCCGTCACGTCCGGGCCCGCGAAGACCGCCCCGACGAGCGTGCGGCGGCGCCGGTCGACCACCAGGCGGGCCCAGCCGCGGTAGCCGTCCCGGTGCAGGGCGGCCCCCGCCACGTCGATGTCGTGCTCCACGACGTCCACCTCGAGCCCGTCCGCGCGGGCCTGCTCCGCGGAGCGGCCCACGGAGGCCACCGCAGGGTCGGTGAACACCACCTGGGGCACGGCGCAGGCGTCGGCGGTGGCCGCGTACCGCGACCACGCGGGAACGGGGTCCCCGAGCCGCCCGGCGGCCCGGGCCACGACCGCGTCCCCCACGGCCCGCGCCTCGTACTTGCCCTGGTGGGTGAGCAGCGCGCCGCCCGCGGCGTCCCCCGCGGCGTACAGCCACTGCTCCTGCGGGCCGGCCACCCGCCCCGAGGCGTCGACCCGCAGGGCCGCGGGGTCCACCCCGAGCTCCTCGAGCCCGAGGCCCTCCAGGGCGGGGCGCCGCCCGGTGCTCACCAGCAGCCGCTCCGCGCGCAGCGTCCCGCCGTCGTCGAGGACGAGCTCGACGCCGTCCCGGCCGTGCCGGACCCGCTCCGTGCCCCGCCCCTCGAGGACGGTGACGCCCTCGGCCGCCAGCGCGTCGGCCACCAGCCGTGCCGCCGGCCGGGGGAACGCGCCCAGCAGCCGGCCGCGGGCGACCACGGTGACCCGGGAGCCCAGCCGCGCGAAGGCCTGCGCCAGCTCCGTGCCGGACACCCCGCCGCCGAGCACCGCGAGCGAGGCGGGGACCTCCCGGGCGGCGGTGGCCTCCCGGGTGCCCCAGAACGGCCCGTCCGCCAGCCCCGGCACCGGCGGCACGACCGGGCGCGAGCCCGTGGCCAGCACCACGGCGTGGCGGGCCGCGAGCCGCCGCACGTCCCCGTCCCCGGCGGTCACCTCCACCTGCCGCGGCCCGGCCAGCCGCGCCCGGCCCCGGAGCAGCTCCACACCGGCGCCGGCGAGCCACTCGGCCTGGCCCGCGTCGTCCCAGTGCACGGCGAAGCCGTCCCGGCGGCGCAGCGCCGCGGCCGCGTCCGGGCGCCCGGTGACGGCCTCCGCGGCCCCGCCCACCCCGCGGGCGGCCTCGACCGCGGCGCCCGGGCGGAGCAGCGCCTTGGAGGGGACGCAGGCCCAGTAGGAGCACTCCCCGCCCACGAGCTCCGCCTCCACGAGCGCGGCGCTCAGCCCGCCCCGCACCACGCGGCCGGCCGCGTTCTCGCCGACCGGGCCGCCGCCGATCACCACCACGTCGTACGTCTCCGGGGTCCGTGTCATCCCCCGAGTCTGCCAACGGCGGGGGCGCCCGACAACCGGCCCCGCCCCGCCCCCGGGGGTGAGCCGGGTCACGACTGCGGAACTGCGGGTGATAGGGTCCTCGGCAGACCGGGTGACCACGTCATCGCCGACGAGCCGAGGGGCATGCCGTGACCGAGTACGTGTCCGACCGGTGGGAGCAGATCCTCTTCGCCGGCTGGCAGCACTTCTCCCTGGTGGTCCAGTGCCTGGTGCTGGGCACGGTCCTCGCGGTGGCCCTGGCGGCCCTGTGCTACCGCTCGCCCCGGCTCACCGCCGTGGCCAACGGCGTCTCCGCCGTGGGCCTGACCATCCCCTCCTTGGCCCTCATCGGCCTGCTCATCGCCCCGCTCGGCTTCGGGGTGCCGCCCGCCGTGGTCGTCGTCACGTTCTTCGCCGCGCTGCCGGTCCTGCGCAACGCGGTGGTCGGACTGGCCGGGGTCCCGCCGGCCACCGTCGAGGCCGCCCGCGGCCTGGGCATGAGCCGCGCCGCCACGTTCCTGCGGGTCGAGCTGCCGATGGCCTGGCCGGTCATCCAGGCCGGCATGCGCGTCTCGGCCCAGATGGCGATGGGCGTGGCCGCCGTCGCCGCCTACGTGCTCGGCCCGGGCCTGGGCGGCTTCATCTTCTCCGGGCTGTCCCGGCTCGGCGGCGCCAACTCCCTGGCCTCGGTCCTCACCGGCGTCGTGGCCGTCGTCGTCGTCGCCCTCATCCTGGACGGGCTGCTCGTGCTGCTCGGCCGACTCACCACATCGCGAGGTATCCGTGCCTGACTCCGTGACCGCCCCCCGCACCGACTCCTCCGTCACCGGTGCCCGGATCCTGCTGGAGAACGTCTCCAAGCGCTACCCCGGGCAGGCCCGGGCCGCCGTGGACGGGCTGACCCTGGAGATCCCCGCGGGCAGCACCGTGATGCTCGTGGGGCCCTCCGGGTGCGGGAAGACCACCACGCTGAAGATGATCAACCGGCTCATCGAACCCTCCGCGGGCCGGATCGTGATCGACGGCCAGGACGTCACCTCGATGGACGGCGACGAGCTGCGCCGCGGCATCGGCTACGTCATCCAGGCCGGCGGGCTGTTCCCGCACATGAGCGTGGCCACCAACATCGGCATGGTGCCGAGGATGCTGGGCTGGGACCGGGCCCGCACCGCCGCCCGCGTGGACGAGCTGCTGGAGCTCGTCTCCCTCGACCCGGCCGTGTACCGCAACCGCTATCCGCGGGAGCTCTCGGGCGGGCAGCAGCAGCGCGTGGGGGTGGCGCGGGCCCTGGCCGCGGACCCGCCGGTGCTGCTCATGGACGAGCCCTTCGGCGCCGTGGACCCCATCACCCGCCAGCGCCTGCAGGACGAGCTCATCAACATCCAGCACGAGCTGCAGAAGACCATCGTGTGCGTCACGCACGACTTCGACGAGGCCGTGAAGCTGGGCGACTGGATCGCGGTCTTCGACGAGGGCGCCCGGGTGGTGCAGTACGACGCCCCCGAGCGGATCCTGGCCGAGCCCGCCGACGAGTTCGTGGAGGACTTCATCGGCACGGGCGCCGGCCTCAAGCAGCTGACCCTCACCCGGGTGCGGGAGGTGGACCTCGTCCCCGCCGTGACCGCCCGGCCCGGTGAGGACGTGCGGGCGGTGCTCGCCCGCGGCGAGCGGTCCGGCACCCGGGACGTCGTGGTCCTCGACGACCGGGACCGTCCGCTGTCCTGGCCCGCCCGCCGGCAGCTGGAGCGCTTCGGCACGGTCCCCGGCGAGCGCAACGAGCGGCTGCCGCTGGTCGGCACGGGCGCCACGCTCAACGACGCGCTGGACACGATGCTGGTCTCGAGCACCGGCGCGGCCCTCGTGGTGGGCCCCCGGGACCGCTTCGAGGGTGTCATCTACGTGGAGACCGTCATGGCCGCCATCACGGAGGCCCGCCGGGCCGTGGACCCGGAGGACGCGCCGCTGGGGCACAACACGGGGGAGCTGCCCGCCGTGCGCTCCGCCGGCCCCGGCGGTGAGGGCCGGTGAGCACGCGGACGGGCCGTCCCGCGGCGGCCGCTGCTGAGGCCCAGGACGGCCCGGTGACCCCGGACGCCTCCGCCGACGTCGACCGGAGGACCTGGCGCGGGCTGCTCCTGCAGCCCGTGGTGGTGCTCGCGGCGCTGGGCCTGCTGGCGCTGTGGCTGTCCACCGCCGAGCTGACCGAGACCGAGGCGGTGACCCTGCGCCCGGGCGCGCTGTGGGACCTCACGGTGCAGCACCTGCGGCTGACCGTGGTGGCCACCGTGGTGGTGCTGCTGGTGGCCGTGCCGGTGGGGGTCCTCCTCACCCGCCCGCCGCTGCGCGTCCTCACCGGCCCGGTGATCGCGGTGGCGAACATCGGCCAGGCCGCCCCGGCGGTGGGGCTGATCGTGCTGTTCGCGTTCTGGCTGGGCTTCGGCTTCCGGGCGTCCGTGGTGGCGCTGATCGTCTACGCGATCCTGCCCGTGCTGAAGAACACCATGGTCGGCCTCGACGGCGTCGACCGCAGCCTCGTGGAGGCCGGCCGCGGGATGGGCATGAGTGCGCTCGCGGTCCTGCTCCGCGTCGAGCTGCCGCTGGCCGTGCCGGTCATGCTGGCCGGGGTGCGGACCGCGCTGATCCTCGTGGTCGGCACCGCCACCCTCGCCACCTTCGTCAACGGCGGGGGACTGGGGCTGCTGATCACCACGGGCGTCAATCTCGACCTCGTGCGGGTGCTCGTGGCCGGCTCGGTCCTCGTGGCGCTGCTCGCCCTGACCATCGACTGGATCGGCCGCGTCGTGGAGCACGTCGCCCGCCCGAGGGGACTGCGATGAGAACCCCCCGCCCCGCGGGCGCCGCCCTGCTGCTCTCCGGCGCCGCGCTGCTGCTGGCCGGCTGCGGGCTGGAGTCTTCCACCGCCTACGTGCCCGCCGCCGCGCCCGGCTCCATCCGGCCCGTCGAGGGCGCCGGGGGCACCGAGGTGACGGTGACGGCCAAGAACTTCACCGAGCAGCTGGTCCTCGGCAAGATCGCCGTGCTGGCCGTGGAGGCCGCCGGCTTCGAGACCCGGGACCTCACGAACGTGCCCGGCTCCCAGCCGGTGCGCGAGCTCATGCTCTCCGGGGGCGCCGACCTGACCGTCGAGTACACCGGCACCGCGTGGCTCACCTACCTCGGCCACGAGCAGGGCATCCCGGACCAGCAGGAGCAGTGGCGGGCCGTGCACGACGAGGACCTCGGCAACGGGCTGACCTGGGGCGCCCCGGCCGCGCTCAACAACACCTACGCCATGGCCGTGCGCGCCGAGTACGCCGAGGCCCACGGGCTGCGCACGGTCTCGGACATCGCCGGGCTGCCGGTGGCGGAGCGCACGTTCTGCGTCGAGGCGGAGTTCAACTCCCGCAGCGACGGGCTGACCCCCCTGCTCGCCCACTACGGCCTGGACCGCGGCAGCGAGGTGCCGGAGGACAACGTCGGCATCTACGACACCGGGGCGATCTACTCCGCCACGGACAGCGGCGAGTGCAACTTCGGGGAGGTCTTCTCGACCGACGGGCGCATCCCCGCCCTGGACCTGACCGTCCTCGAGGACGACCGGCAGTTCTTCCCGGCCTACAACGCCGCCCCGGTGTTCAGCACGGAGCTGCTGCAGCGGTTCCCGGCGCTGGAGCAGGTCCTGGAGCCGGTCTCCCGGGCGCTGACCGACGACGTGATGCAGGAGCTCAACCGGCAGGTGGACGTCGACGGGCGGGACCCGGCCGACGTCGCCTACGAGTGGATGCTCGCCGAGGGGTTCGTCGTGGAGGCCTGAGCCTCCGGGCCGGTCCCGGGCGGTTCGCACAGCTCCAGCAGCCGCGCCGCGGCGGGGCGTGCGTCCCACTCCTCCTGCCACAGGGCGCGCGCCACCGCCTTGGAGACGGCCTGCGGGGTGACGCCGAGCTCCCCGGCCACCACCTTCTGCTGCCCGCGCGCCCCCGGCACGAGGAGGTCGACGACGCGCCACTCCGCCGCCGTGCGCTGGGCCACGATCCGCCCCAGCAGCCGCAGCACGGACTGGGCCCGGGCCGCGGCCGCGGCGTCCTCCGCGGCCACGCACACCGGCACCCGCCCGGCCCGGGCCGCCGCCGCCGCGGCCCGGTGGGCGTGCACCGTGCCGGGGCCGTCGGCGCGCAGGCCCGTGCTCCCGTCGGCGCCGGACACGGTCCCGAGCCCGACCGGGCCCACCCCGATCCCCACGATCCACGCCCCGTCCCGCAGCCCGGCCAGGGCCGCGGCCACCGCCGCGGCCGGGTCCGCGGTGATGCCCTGCACCGCGTGCGCCCGGACGCACTGGAAGGGCACCACGGCCCCGAGGTCCCCGAGCCGGCGCGCCAGGGCCGGGGCGAGGTCGCCCGCCCCGCGGCGGCGCTGGTCCAGGCTCACGACGTACACGCTCCCAGTATCGGTCACCGCGGCGGCCCGCTCCCCGCGGCGCGGCCGGGGCTCACTCCCAGAACCGCGGCTCGATGTCCGCGCCGCGGGCGAGCAGCTCGTCCTCCAGCGGCTCCCGGCAGATCAGGGGCAGGCGCAGGCAGCCGATCCGGTCGTCGGGGTCGAAGTAGGCCGTGAGCCGGTCGAAGCCCTGCCGGAACCGGGAGAGCTCCTTGGCGGTGGCGGCGACCTCCGTGAGGTCGGCGTCGGAGGCCAGCACCCAGAAGGACGCCGGGTCGGTGAGCTGCAGCAGCCCCACCGGCCCCCCGGCGTCGTTGTTCTCGGTGCCGGCCCAGCCGGGCACGCGCAGCCAGCCGCCGGGTTCGGCCGCGCCCAGGGCCGGCGCCACGGGATCGTACTCCCACGCCCGGGCCCGCTGCAGCCACCACGGCGGGGCGGGCAGGTAGAGCGGGCCGTCCAGGTCCACGGGCCACCGCGCGGCGGCGAAGGCCCCGGCGTCGACGCGGTCCCAGAAGGGCGCGGCGGTGAGGTCGGTGCCCACGCTGTTCAGGGCCGCGCCCGGGTCGTCCCGCTGCATCCCGTGCCAGTACGTGGGGCGGGTGGACACGCCCGCGCCCCGGAGCAGGGCGTCGAGCTCCTCGAGGTGAGCCGGCTCCCCGAGCACCACCGTCCGGTTCTCGAAGTGCAGGACGTAGGGCACGCGGGCCGAGCGCTCGCCGCTCACGGCGACCCCGGGCCCGCCCCGCGGCGGCACAGCCGGGTGAACCGGCCCAGCAGCTGCAGGCCCTCCGGGGTGGCGGGCAGGTAGTCCGTCAGGGCGGGGGAGCGCACGAGCACGGCGCACCACTGCCCGCGGGAGACCGCCACGTTGAGCCGGTGGGGGGACAGCAGGAACTCCATGCCCCGGTGGCCCTCGGCGGAGGAGGCGGCCATGGACACGATCACCACGGGGGCCTCCTGCCCCTGGAACCGGTCGACGGTCCCCACCCGGACCCCGGCGCCCGCCTCGTCCCGCAGCCCCGCCGCGCGCAGCTCCTGCGCCACGAGCTCGACTTGGGCGTTGTAGGCCGCCACCACGAGCACGTCCTCGGGGGTCAGGGCCGCGGGCGGGGCGTCCGGGCCGGCCCGCCACGGGGTGCCCACGAACTCCCGCGCCAGCGCCACGACCTGCCGGGCCTCCTCGGGCGAGGCCGTGCGGTTGCCCGAGTGCTCGACGTAGCAGGTGCGCAGGCCCGGGGCCACGCCGGTGAGCTCCCGCCGGGACGCGGCGGGGGCGGAGCCCAGCCGCCCGGCGTAGGAGAGCTCGGAGACCGGCTCGCACAGGGCGGGGTGCATCCGCCAGGTGCGGTCCAGGAAGTAGCCGTACTCGGCGGGCAGCGTGGGCGACCCGTGGGAGAGCCAGCCGAGCGCCGACTCGTCGACCGGCAGGGGGTGGGTGCCCTGGGAGACCTGCGGCAGCTGCTGGGGGTCCCCGAGCAGCAGCAGCCGGCGTGCGGCGCGGGCCACGGCCAGGGTGTTGGCGAGCGAGTACTGCCCGGCCTCGTCGACCACGAGCAGGTCCAGGGCCTCGTCCTCGAGGTACGCGGCGTTGGAGAAGTCCCACGCCGTGCCGCCGACCACGGCGCCGCCCTCGGCGAGGAAGGCGGCGAAGTCCCGGCCCGCGAGGGCCCGCCAGGGCCCGGGCGCGGGGCGCCCAGCCGGCGCCTTCTTGCCGACGCGCTCGGCGGGCACGCCGCCCTTCGCGATCACCCCGCCCAGCAGGTTCTCCACCACCGCGTGGGACTGGGCCACCACGCCGATCCGCCACCCGGCCTCCACGAGCCGGCCGACCACGTGGGAGCCGAGGTGCGTCTTGCCGCTGCCGGGCGGGCCCTGGACGGCGAGAAAGCTGCGGTCCAGGGAGCGCAGGGCCTCGACCACGGCGTCGATCGTGCCGCCGGGACCCGGGGCGGGCAGGGGCCCGCCGCCGGCCGGCCGCGGCGGCTCGCGCAGGAGCAGCCGCAGCCCCGGCAGCCCAGGCAGCTCCGGCAGGGCGTCGGCGGTGCGGGCGGCCAGGGTCTGCAGGGACTCCTCGAGGGAGGCGGTGGCGATCGGCCGCTCCGGGGTCAGGGCCAGGGGGAGCTCGGCCCAGGGCTCGGGGGAGGGGGCGCCGCGGGGCGTGCGCAGCCGCTCCCGCACGGTGAGCACCGCCGTGCCGTCCTCGCGCTCGTCGAGCTCCTCCAGCGCGGCGGCCCAGTCCCCGGCCCGGCCGCTGCCGCGTCCGGCGGCCTCCTCGGCGAGGTGGGCGGGCACGGGCGGGCCGTAGACCAGGAACAGCCCGGTGGCCCCCGGCCGGAGCGTGGAGCCCTCGCCGAACCGCCCCGTGAGGCGCAGCAGGCGGGTGGGCGCGGCGCCCCGGCGCCGGGCCGGGTCCTTCGCCCAGTCCTCCAGCACCTCGGCCCGCTGCACCACGAAGACGTCGCGGGTGTCCTCCCAGTCCTCGACCGGGCCCTCCAGCCGGTCGAAGTGGGACCACCAGTACTGCTTGCGCTCCCGGCGGTGGTAGCCGGTGGCGGAGGCGACCATCGCCACGGCCGTGCGCTGCCGGGGCCCGAGGGTCTCGGCGGACCCCGGGCGGTCCAGGAACGCGCGCAGCCGCTGCTCCGCGTCCGTCATCGCGGTCCCGGGGAGCTCCTCGGCGGGCTCGGGCCGGGCCGGGGCGGGCCGGTGGTGCGCCGGGTCGGGGGAGATCCCGGCGAGGCCGAGCAGCCAGTCCCGCAGCCGCAGGGTGGAGAGGCAGTCGTAGGCGTTGTAGTCGGCGATGCCCGCCAGGATCCGGTCCGCCTCCTCCGCCCGTCCGGCGTCCCGGGCGGCGCAGGAGTCGGCGTAGGCCACCACCGACGCCCCGGCGTCCACCACGTCCCCGGTGCGCAGGTGCCGGCCCATGTACAGCGGCTCCAGCCGCTTGATGGAGTAGGAGCTCTCGGACAGCCGCAGGCCCGCCCGCACGGTGTCGTAGAGGTCCACCAGGACGTTCTCGCGCAGCAGCCGGTCCACGGCGTCCTCGCCCACGGCGTGCACCAGGGAGAGCCGGCGCAGGGCCGCCTTCTCGTAGTCGGCGTAGTGGTAGACGTGCATCCCGGGGAAGCGCGCCCGGCGCTCGGCCACGTAGTCCAGGAACTGCCGCAGCGCGGTGCGCTCCTCCTCCCGCGAGTGGGCCCAGAACGGCCGGAAGACGGGATCGGCCCCCGGGGCGGAGGGCTGCTCGACGACGCCGAAGAGGTACTCGAGCCCCCAGGACGTCGGGTCCCCGGGATCCTGCCACAGGGGGTCGCCCTCGAAGTCGAAGAACACGTCCCCGGGGTTCGGCGCGGGCAGCCGCCGCAGCGGCTCCGCGGAGGTGACCCGGTAGGCCGTGCGGTGGCTCCGCCCGTCCTTGACCCACTCGACGGCGCCGTCCTCGCCGCCGCGGCCCGTCTGCATCGCGGCCTGGTCCCGCAGCCTGCGGACCGCGACCGGCAGGCGCGGCCCCTCGAGCCCGGCGAGCTCGTCGACGGTGCGCACCCCGTGCCGCTCGCGCAGCGTGCGGCGCATCCGCACCGACATGCCGGCGGTCAGCAGCAGGTCCCGGTGCTCGGCGACGGCCCGCGCGCAGTGCCCGCAGCGCCCGCAGCGGCCCACGCGGTCGTCGTGCCACCGGACGGGGCCGGTGCGCGCCCGGTGCGCGGCGGCGGCCGCCACGAAGCGCTCCCGGCGCTCGCGGTAGACGGCCAGGTGCTCGGCGACGGGGAAGACGGCCTCGCGCCGGTCGCCCAGGACCAGCGTGACCTCCGGCGCCACGGGAGCCCCCGCCCGCTCGAGCTGGTCGGCGTAGGCGGCGAGCTGGAGCAGGGCGGTGACCTTGGCGTGCCGGGCGAGCTTGGTGTCGTGGACGGCGTAGGCGCCGTCCGGGCGGCGGACGAGGAAGTCGGCGCGGCCGTGGAAGGCGCCGTCGAAGAACGAGGCCTGGAAGACGACGTCCGCCCCGGCGCGGAGGGCGGCCAGGGACTCCGCGTGCTTGGCCGCCAGTCCGGTCCGGTCCGTGCCGCGGGCCGGCTCGACCTCGTAGACGCCGCGGCCGGTCCCCGGGTCCCAGGGGCCGAACGCCGCCCGGTGGGCGGCGAGCACCCGGTGCTCGTGGGCGTCGCCCAGGGCGGCCGTGCGGGTGCGCATCGCGTCGCGCTCCTCGGGGCGCCGCGGCGCCCGGCCGAGCAGCTCGTCCAGCACGCTCAGGCTCGCGAACGGGCACTCGGCCGCGCGCACCAGGTCGCTCGCGGAGAAGACGAGGTCCGCCTCGGGGCCCAGCAGGAACATGCGCATCCTTCCGACGGGACCGGGGCCGTCCCGGGTCCGGGACCATCGAACCACAGGGGCCGGACGGCGTAGGGCCGGGCGGACCGGGATCGGCCGGCAGGTCCGGGGACCTGCCGGCCGACTCCCGGCGGCGGTGGAGCCGCTCCGCCGGGATGGGCCGGGAGAGATCGGTGGATCGCGGCGCGGGTGGGGGGACCCCCGCCGCTCCCGGGCACCTCTCGGGTGCTCACCGGAGACCTCGATCCCGGCCGGCGGCCCGGATGCCGTGGGGGGATGCATCCCGGACCGTCGGGCCGGCTGGGCCGGCCGATCCCAATATAACGAAATTCATGGAGTTGCCACAGGGGTCCGGGACGCGGCGGGGGCCGGGGACCGGTGTGGTCCCCGGCCCCCGCCGGTGCGCCGTCCGCTCAGTCGGTGGACGAGGCCTTCTCCTCCGCCTCGGCGGCGGACTCGTAGTGCGACTGCTCGAAGCGCTCGAGCGCCTCCGCGACGAGGCGCTCGGCCGTCTCCCGGCCCTCCCAGCCCTCGCCCTTGACCCACTTGTTCGGCTCGAGGTCCTTGTAGCGCTCGAAGAAGTGCTGGATCTCCTTGAGCTTGAACTCGTCGATGTCGTCCAGGCCCTGGATGTGGTCGTAGCGCTTGTCGGTGGACACGCACAGGATCTTCGCGTCCCCGCCGGCCTCGTCGTTCATGTTGAACACGGCGATCGGCCGGGACTCCACGAGCACGCCCGGGACGATCTCGAAGTCCAGCAGCACGAGGGCGTCCAGGGGGTCGCCGTCCTCGCCCAGCGTGTCCTCGAAGTACCCGTAGTGCGCCGGGTACTGCATCGAGGTGAACAGCACACGGTCCAGGCGCAGGCGGCCGGTCTCGTGATCGATCTCGTACTTGACGCGCGATCCCCGGGGGATCTCGATGGTGACGTCCAACTCCATGGTGTTTCTCCTCGTGCGTGCGAAGGCCGGCGGGACCCCGGGTCCTCCGGGGCGGCCGGACAGGGCTGACAGCGGCCGGGCACGGCCGCACCACCCGGTGGGGTGGGGGCAGATCCGCCCCCACGATAACCGCGGCCCCGCGGGCGGCGGTAACCGCCCGGGCGCGGGACACGCCGGGACGGGCCCCCCGCGCGGGCCACAATGGGCACCATGCACACCCCCCGGCGCCCCGCGCCCGGCCGCCGGCGCCGGGTCCTGGCCACCTCGCTCCTCGCGCTCGGCGCCGGCCTGGCCGGCTGGTCCCACCCGGTCTGGCTCCCCGCGCCGGCCCCCGGAACGGCCGTGCCGCCGGCGGCGCGGGCCCTCCCCGCGGCCGCGCCCGCCCCGCACGGCGCGGTGCCGCCGGACCCGGGCGCGCCGACGCCCTCCGCCGCCGAGGTGGCGGCGGCGGTGGGCCCGGCCCTCGACGGCGCCCCCGCCGGGCGGCGCTCCGTCCTGGTGGCCGACGCCCTCACCGGTGCCCCGCTGCACGAGCAGGACCCGGACGCGGCCCTCGTGCCGGCCTCCAACCAGAAGCTGCTCACCCTCCTGTCGCTGCTGACCCACGCCGACCCCGGCGAGCGGCTGCGCACCGCCGTCGTCGCGGGGGAGGACCCGGGCACGGTCGTGCTCGTTGCCGGCGGCGACACCCTGCTGCGGCCCGGCCGCTCCGACCCGGACTCGGTGCAGGGCCGCGCCGGGGTGCGGACCCTGGCCCGGGACACGGCCCGCGCGCTCGCCGCCCGGGGGGAGGGCGCGCCCGGCACCGTGCGGTGGGACGCCGGGCTCTTCCCGGGGCCGGCCCTCAACGAGGCCTGGGCCGCCGGGGACGTCGCCGCCGGGCAGATCGGGCCCGTGGCGCCCATGGCGTTCTGGTCCCACCACGTGCCGGCCGGGGACGGGGCCTCGCCCGTCCGCCCCGGTGACGCGGCGGCGGACGTGGCCGCGGTCTTCGCCGCCGAGCTCCGGGCGGCGCTCGCCGCCGAGGGGATCGCCGCCCCGCCCGCCCGGCTCGTCCCCGGACCGGCGCCCCGGGGGGCGGCCGAGCTGGCCGCGGTGGAGTCCGCCACCCTGGCCGAGCAGGCCGAGCTGATGGTCCGGAACTCCGACAACCACCTCGCGGAGGTCCTCGCCCGGATCGCGGCCCGGGCCGCGGGCCACCCGGGCAGCATCGCCGGCGGGCGCGAGGCCGCGGCCGAGGCGCTCGCGGCCCTCGGGGTCGACCCGGCGGGCCTCGTGCTCTCCGACGCCTCCGGGATGTCCCTGGAGAACCGGGTCCCCGCCCGCGCCCTCGAGCGGGTGGTGCGGGCCATGGCGGTGGACGGCACCGGCGCGCTGGCCCCGGGGGCCCGTGCGCTGCCGGTGGCCGGCGGGTCCGGGACCCTCGCCGGGCGGTTCGACGACGAGGCCGAGGCCGCCGGGCGGGGAGCGGCCCGGGCCAAGACAGGGACGCTGAACACGGTGGTGTCGCTCAGCGGCCACGTCTCCACCCGGGAGGGACGGCTGCTGACGTACGCGGTGGTGCTCAACGAGGTCCACGACCCCGCCGGCGCGCGCGACGCCGCCGACCGCGCCGTGGCGGCCCTCGCCCGACTGTGACGCGCGCCGCGGGAGCTCCCAGGCGCGTGTGGTTGCATGAGGCCATGACCGCAGCACACCGCACCCCGGAGTCCGGGACGTCCTCGGCGGCGCCGGGCATAGTCCGGTGGGACCTCGCCGCCGCCGCCGCCGCACGGATCACCCCGCCGGGGCCGAAGATGTCCGCCGGGGCCATGCAGACCGCGGTCGCGTCGATGCGCCGCCACGCCGAGGCCTCCGTGGACCACGTCCACCGCATCACCGGGCTGGAGTCCGCCCGGGACCTGCGGGACTCCACGGTCCTGGTGGTGGACCGCGCCGGGTGGGCCCGCGCCAACGCCCAGACCTTCCAGCTGCTCATGGAGCCGGCGGTCGAGGCGCTGCGCCGCCGCCGGCCGGAGCAGTTCGGCGCCGCCGCCACCGCCCTCGGCGGAACGGCCACCGCCATGGAGATGGCCGCCGTGCTCGGCTTCCTCTCCTCGAAGGTGCTCGGCCAGTACGACCCCTACGCGGGACTGGTCTCCGCCCTCGCCGCCCAGCGCCACCCGGGCGGGCGGCTGATGCTCGTGGCCCCCAACATCCTCACCGTGGAGCGGGAGCTCAACGTGGAGCCCGAGGACTTCCGGCTGTGGGTCTGCCTGCACGAGCAGACCCACCGGGTCCAGTTCGCCGCGGCGCCGTGGCTGCGCACGCACATGATGGAGCAGATCGACGAGCTCGCCGACTCGCTCATGGGCCAGGCCGAGACGCTGGGCGCCCGGCTCACGGAGGCCGTCCGGACCCTGCCGGGACGGGCCGCCGGCCGCGGGGAGCCCCGGCCCTCCCTCGGCGTGGTGGGCCTGCTGATGGGCCCCCGGGAGCGGGAGGTCCTCTCCCACCTCACCGCCGTGATGAGCCTGCTCGAGGGGCACGCGAACTTCGTGATGGACGGGGTGGACGCCTCGGTGGTGCCCACCGTCAA
The DNA here is from genome assembly GCF_053711175.1 of Kocuria sp. KH4. NCBI lineage: Bacteria > Bacillati > Actinomycetota > Actinomycetes > Micrococcales > Micrococcaceae > Kocuria > Kocuria sp. KH4. Next base: position 101,767 of record NZ_JBSJYX010000006.1, on the reverse strand, counting down.
GACGATCCGGCGGCGCTTCGAGCGCCGCTCGGAGCTGCAGGGCAGCCTGGACCGCTTCGTCCGGCGCCTGCTCGGCATGGACGCGAAGATGCGCCAGTACAGCGACGGTCAGCGCTTCGTCTCCGGCGTGGTGCGGGCCGTGGGGCTGGAGCAGTTCAACCGGATCTGGGAGGCCCCGGAGCACCTGCCCACGGAGGCCGAGATCCACGCCCCGGAGCGCTGGATCGAGCGCGTCCTGGGGGCCGGCGCGCCGCTGCGCTGAGCCGTCCGCGCCCACGGCGCCGCAAAGTGTGCTAGACGGGACCGACCCCCGGCTGACATGCAGATTCATCAAGTTTTCGGGGTGCGCGGACGGGCGCGCCGACCGCGGTCACAGGTCGACACGCGGTAGGTGGGGATCACCTTTGTGTGACAGTATTTTTACGTGAGCACAGAGAACATCGAACAGCAGGTCAAGCTGTACGGCCAGCCCCTCTCGGAGCGTTTCGGCACCGTGGTGCAGGCCTACGGCATCACGCAACGGCGACTGGCCGAGGTCCTCGGCCTCTCCGCCCCCATGCTGTCACAGCTCAACAGCGGCCGCCGGATCAAGATCGGCAACCCCGCGGTCTACGAGCGCCTCGTGATGCTGGAGCAGCGCATCGGCACCCCGGACATCGAGGAGACGCTCTCCGCGGTGGAGGCCTCGCAGCCGGTGCTGTCCACCACGCAGATCCAGGCCGGCATCCACAGCGAGACCAACGCCGTGGCCGCCCTGGCCCACGTGGTCCCGCAGCGGGAGCTGGAGGCCGCCCTCGACCTGCTGGGCGACACCGCCCCGACCCTCGCCAAGGTCGTGCGCCTGGCCGTGCGGGAGGCCCAGAACCAGCAGGCCGCGAGCGCCCGCGAGGACGCCCGCCGGTGACCCAGTTCGCCCGCCGCGGCCGGCTGTCCCCGGACGTCGCCGCGGGGCGCCGCCGTGTGCTCGACGCCGTCCGGCAGCACGTCCCCCGGACCCGTCCGGAGCCCCCGCTGGTGCTGGTCGCCTGCAGCGGCGGGCCCGACTCCCTCGCCCTGGCCGCCGTGGCGGCCCACTTCGCCCGCCGCGGCACGCTGCGCGTGGGCGGGGTGGTGGTGGACCACCGCCTCCAGGAGGAGTCCGCCGCGGTGGCCGAGCGCACCGCGCGCGCCCTCGAGGACCTGGGGCTGGCCCCCGTGGTCGTGACCGCCGTGACCGTGCGCCGGGACGGCGGCGGGCCGGAGATGGCCGCCCGCACCGCCCGCTACGCGGGGATCGCGGAGGTCGTGGCGCGCACGGGCGCGGACGCCGTGCTGCTCGGGCACACCCTCGACGACCAGGCGGAGTCCGTGCTGCTGGGCCTCGCCCGCGGCTCGGGCACCCGTTCCCTCGCCGGGATGCCCGCGGCGCGCGAGCTCGACGGCGTGACCTACCTCCGGCCCTTCCTCGACCTCTCCCGCGAGCAGGCCCGGCGGATCTGCGCGGCCGAGCAGCTCGAGCCGTGGCACGACCCCACGAACCGGGACACCTCCCTGATGCGCTCCCGGGTCCGCCACCGGGTGCTCCCGCTGCTGGAGCAGGAGCTCGGGCCCGGTCTCGCCCGCGCCCTGGCCCGGTCGGCGGCGATCCTGGGCCCGGACGCCGACTACCTCGACGCCGCCGCGCGGGAGCTGCTCGACCGGGCGCGGGCCGCCGCACCGGAGCTGCCGGGCTCGCTGGCCCTGGACCTGGCGACCCTGCGAGAGGCCCACCCCGCGCTGCGGCGCCGGGCCCTGTCCGCGGCCGTGGTGGACGCCGGCGGGGAGACCCCCGCCCACGAGCGCCTCGGCGCGCTCGACGCGTTCGCCGGGGAGCACGGGGCCGCGGGGCCCGTGCAGATGGCGGGTAAGGTGTCCGTGTGGCGCCGCCGCCCGCCGGCAGGCACCCGTGGTCCGGGACACCTGGAGCTCGTCCGCCCGCGCACCGCGGCCGGGGCGGGCGCCGCCGGCCCGCAACCGAATTGACGCATCACACGAGGAGCGCCGTGAAGGCTGAGGACGTCCAGGGGGACCTCACCGAGGTCCTGTTCAGCAAGGAAGACATCGAGGCGAAGATCGCCGAGCTGGCGGCGGCCGTCGACGCCGACTACCGGGGGCGGGACGTGCTGCTCGTGGGCGTGCTCAAGGGCGCGGTCATGGTCATGGCCGACCTGTGCCGGGCGCTCCAGGGCCAGTACCCCATGGATTGGATGGCGGTGTCCTCCTACGGCTCGGGCACCAAGTCCTCCGGCGTGGTCCGCATCCTCAAGGACCTCGACACCGACCTCTCGGGCCGCGACGTCCTGATCGTCGAGGACATCATCGACTCGGGGCTGACCCTGTCCTGGCTGCGCGCCAACCTGGAGTCCCGCCGCGCCGCCTCCGTGGAGGTCTGCGCCCTGCTGCGCAAGCCGGAGGCCGCGAAGACCTCCATCGACGTCAAGTACGTCGGCTGGGACATCCCCAACGAGTTCGTGGTGGGCTACGGGCTGGACTACGACGAGAAGTACCGCAACCTCGACTGCATCGCCACGCTCGCCCCGCACGTCTACGCGTGAGCGGCGGTGCCCGGCGGCGGTCCGCCGGGCACCGCCGTCCGCCCGCGCCCGGGTCCGCTGTCCGCTGACAGGGAACTCGCGGGCGCCTCCGGGGGAGACCCGCCGTGCGGGCTGTACATTGAAGGTCTGCGTCCCCTGGACCCCCGGCCCTGGGCGGGCCCCGGCTCGAGGGGCCCGGACAACCATCCACGGGAGGATCAGCGGCTTGGCCACGGCGAAAAAACCCAACAGCTTCTTCAGAGGACCCTGGTTCTGGGTCCTTCTGGCCGTTCTGGTCCTCTTCCCCGTCGTGGGCTCCCTCACGACCGGTGCGGGCAACCGCGTGGACACCAACGTCGGTCTGCAGCTGCTGCGCGAGGGACAGGCCTCCGAGGCCAAGATCTACGACGGCCAGCAGAAGGTCGAGCTCCAGCTCGAGGAGGACCTCAGCCTCGACGGCCGTGACCTCGGGCGCAACGTCGAGTTCTACTACGTCACCCCGCGCGGCGAGGAGGTCGTCGACGCGATGAACGCGGCCGACCTCCAGGGCTTCACGGACCAGCCGGTGGAGTCCAACTGGTTCACCAGCCTGCTCGGCTTCCTCCTGCCGTTCCTGATCATCCTGGCCATCTTCTGGTTCGTGTTCTCCCGCATGCAGGGCGGCGGCTCGCAGGTGATGCGCTTCGGCCGCTCGCGGGCCAAGATGTTCGACAAGGACAACCCCACCGTCACCTTCGCCGACGTGGCCGGGGCGGACGAAGCCGTCCAGGAGCTGGACGAGATCAAGCAGTTCCTGGTGGAGCGCGACCGCTTCACCGCCCTCGGCGCCAAGGTCCCCAAGGGCGTGCTGCTCTACGGCCCGCCCGGCACCGGCAAGACCCTGCTCGCCCGGGCCGTGGCCGGGGAGGCCGGGGTGCCCTTCTTCTCCATCTCCGGCTCCGACTTCGTGGAGATGTTCGTGGGCGTGGGCGCCTCCCGCGTCCGGGACCTGTTCCAGCAGGCGAAGGAGAACGCCCCCGCGATCATCTTCGTGGACGAGATCGACGCCGTGGGCCGCCAGCGCGGCGCCGGCATGGGCGGCGGCAACGACGAGCGGGAGCAGACCCTCAACCAGCTGCTGGTCGAGATGGACGGCTTCGACGCCACCACCAACGTCATCCTCATCGCCGCCACCAACCGCCCGGACGTCCTCGACCCGGCGCTGCTGCGCCCGGGCCGCTTCGACCGGCAGATCGGCGTGGAGGCCCCGGACATGAAGGGCCGCCTGCAGATCCTGCGGGTGCACGCCCAGGGCAAGCCGCTGGCGGACAACGTGGACCTCGCCGGCGTGGCCAAGCGCACCCCGGGCTTCACGGGCGCCGAGCTCGCCAACGTGATGAACGAGGCGGCGCTGCTCACCGCCCGGTCCCACGCCCAGCTCATCGACGACCGCGCCGTGGACGAGGCGATCGACCGCGTCATCGCGGGCCCGCAGAAGCGCAGCCGGATCATGAAGGAGCTCGAGCGCAAGGTCACCGCCTACCACGAGGGCGGGCACGCGCTCGTGGCCGCGGCCCTGCGCAACACGGACCCGGTCACCAAGATCACGATCCTGCCCCGGGGCCGCGCCCTGGGCTACACCATGGTCATGCCCCTGGACGACAAGTACTCGACCACCCGCAACGAGCTGCTCGACCAGATGGCCTACGCCATGGGCGGGCGGGCCGCCGAGGAGATCGTCTTCCGAGACCCCTCCACCGGCGCCTCCAACGACATCCAGAAGGCCACCGACACCGCCCGCAAGATGGTCACCCAGTACGGGATGAGCGCCCGCGTGGGCTCCGTCAAGCTGGGCGGGGACAGCTCCGAGCCGTTCCTGGGCCGCGACGCCGCCGGCGGGGGCCGGGAGTACTCCGAGCACACCGCCGCCCTGGTGGACGAGGAGGTCCGGGCGCTGCTCGACCAGGCCCACGACGAGGCCCACCAGATCCTGATGGACAACCGTCCCGTCCTCGACCGCCTGGCCCTGGAGCTGCTCGAGAGGGAGACGCTCAACGAGGCGCAGGTCGCGGAGATCTTCCACGACATCCGCCGGCGGGACCTGCGCCCGGTGTGGCTGTCCAAGGACACCCGCCCGCTCTCGGAGGACCCGCCGGTGGTCACCCAGGCCGAGCGCGAGGAGGCCCGGCGGCTCCACGCCCAGGACCCCGCGACCCTGGCACCCCAGGACCAGGCGGCCGCCGCGAAGCCGGAGCACCCCCTGGAGGTGCCCGAGCGCGGCCACTCCGTGCCGCCCGGGGACGGCGCCGGGTCCTCCGGCGCCGTGGGGGCCGCCCCGGGCCCCGGCGTGGACTGAGCCGGGCCTAGGATGGAGCGACAGCCGGTCGCGTCCGCCGATCCCCGTCGCGTCCGGCAGAACCGGCAGACCCCGAAGGAGGGCGCGTTGCCCCACGAGGCCCACACGCACACGCACGACCCCGCCGCCGAGGCCTTCGAGCCGCCCTACCCGGACCCCGCCCCCGCGCTCGCGGCCGGGGCGGGGGCGGTCGACCAGCCCCGCGTGGCCGCGGCCGTCCGGGAGCTGCTGCTCGCGATCGGCGAGGACCCCGACCGGGACGGCCTGCAGGGCACCCCGGGACGGGTCGCCCGGGCCTACGCGGAGATGTTCGCGGGCCTGCACCAGGACCCCGCCGAGATCCTCGGGACGACGTTCGACATCGGCCACTCGGAGATGGTCCTGGTCAAGGACATCCCCTTCTACTCCACGTGCGAGCACCACCTCGTGCCCTTCCACGGCCACGCGCACGTGGGCTACATCCCCGGCCACGACGGCATGGTCACCGGGCTGAGCAAGCTGGCCCGGCTGGTGGAGCTCTTCGCCCGCCGCCCGCAGGTGCAGGAGCGGCTCACCACGCAGATCGTCGAGGCGATCGTGGAGCACCTGAAGCCCGCCGGGGTGATCGTGGTGATCGAGTGCGAGCACCTGTGCATGTCGATGCGCGGGGTGCGCAAGCCCGGGGCGATGACCGTGACCTCGGCCGTGCGCGGCCAGCTGCGCGAGACCGCCACCCGCGCCGAGGCCATGAGCCTCATCCTGGGGCGGTGAGCCGGTGACCACGACGACCCGCACCGCGCACGGACCCCTCGGCTGGGGCTCCTTCGAGGACCTGCCCACCGGCCGGACCCTGGTCATGGGCGTGCTCAACGTCACCCCCGACTCGTTCAGCGACGGCGGGGAGCACGCCGGGCACGAGGCCGCGATCGCCCACGGGCTGCGGCTGCTCGCCGAGGGCGCCGACGTCCTCGACGTCGGCGGGGAGTCCACCCGCCCGGGCTCGGAGCGGATCACCCCCGCCGAGGAGCAGCGCCGGATCCTGCCCGTGGTGGAGGCCCTCGCCGCGGCGGGGGCGGTGCTCAGCGTCGACACCCTCCACGCCGCCACGGCCGCGGCGGTGCTCGACGCCGGCGCGCACCTGGTCAACGACGTCTCGGGGCTGTCCGCGGCCCCGGAGATGGTGGAGCTCGTCGCGGAGTGGCAGGCGCCGTACGTGCTCACGCACGCCCGGGGCACGCCGGCGACCATGGACGGGCTGGCGGTCTACGACGACGTCGTCGACGACGTCCTGGCCGAGCTGGAGACCCTGCGGGACCGGCTGGTCGCCGCCGGCCTGGCCCCCGAGCGGATCGTGCTGGACCCCGGGCTGGGCTTCGCCAAGCGCGGGGCGCAGAACTGGGCGCTGCTGCGCGCCCTGCCGCGCTTCACCGCCACGGGCCACCGGGTCCTGGTGGGCGCCTCCCGCAAGCGCTTCCTCGGCGCCCTGCTCGAGACGCACGGCACGGCCCGGCCCCCGGCCGGGCGCGACGCCGCGACCGCGGCGGTCAGCGCCCTCTCGGCCCACGCGGGCGCGTGGGCCGTGCGGGTGCACGACGTCCGCGCGAGCGCCGACGCCGTGGCCGTCGCGCACGCGTGGCGCGGCACCGAGCCGGCGGTCCTGCGCCCCGGCGCCGTCCGGGCGGACGCCACCGGGGGAGGGTTCCGGTGAGCCGCCTGCCGCGCGAGGAGGCCGACGCCGGGCGCCTGCGCGCCGGGGACCGAGCCGGGCGCCAGCACGTGCCGGCGGCCCCGCCGCGCGTGCCCGACCGCCGGGACCGGATCACCCTGCTGGGTGTCGGTGCCGTGGGCTACCACGGGGTCCTGGACCAGGAGAAGCGCAGCGGTCAGCCGTTCTTCGTGGACCTGGTGATGTACCTGGACCTCTCGCGGGCCGGGGCCGAGGACGACGTCGCCCTGACGGCCCACTACGGCGAGGTCGCCGAGGAGGTGCGGGACATGGTGATCGGCCCGAGCGTGAACCTCATCGAGACCCTCGCCGACCGCATCGCCCGCCGCCTGCTCGAGCGCTTCCCCCTGGAGGCGGTGGAGGTCACGGTGCACAAGCCGAAGGCGCCCATCGAGGTGACCTTCTCCGACGTGTCCGTGACGATCTACCGGGAGCGCTGACGTGGGAACCCTGGCCGTCCTCGCCCTCGGCGCCAACCTCGGCGACCGGGAGGACACCCTGCGCCGGGCCGCCCTCGACCTCGCCGCCCACCCGCGGATCACCCTGACCCGGGCCTCGCCCGTGGTGCGCTCCAAGCCGGTCGGCGGCCCGCCGGACCAGGGCGACTACCTCAACGCGGTGGTCGAGGTGGACACGGAGCTCAGTCCCTTCGGTTTGCTCCGGGCCTGCCAGGAGATCGAGCAACTCCACCACCGCACCCGGACGCAGCGGTGGGGACCCCGGACCCTGGACATCGACATCGTGGTCTACGGCGAGCTGCGCCTCGACGAGCCGGACCTGACCGTCCCGCACCTGCGCGCCGCCACGCGGGCGTTCGTGCTGGTGCCCTGGGCGCTGATGGACCCCGCCGCGACCCTGGAGGGGCGCCGGGTGGCCGACCTGGCCCGCGAGGCCGAGGACCTCGGCGGCCTGGGCCCGGACACCGTGCCGCTGCTGCCCGCCGGGCCCGGCGGCGGGGACCGGGACTGAGGAGGCCGCGCCGTGCACGTGCTCACCGTCCCGGCCCTGCTGCTGTGCGCCGCCGCCGCCGGAGCCCTCGGCTGGACCGCCAACCGGCTCTCCACGGGGGCGGGCGGGCCGCTGCTGATCCTGCCGTGGGTCTCGCTCGCGGCCGTCGCGGCGGCCGCCGTGGCCCTGCTCGTGCTGGGCGTGCGGGTCAAGCGCTACCAGGAGGGGGCGCACCCGGAGCGCTTCGACCCCCTGGTGGCGGCCCGCACCGTCGCCGGGGCGCAGGCGGCGGCCTGGGCGGGGGCCGTGCTCACCGGCTGGCACGCCGCCGTGGCCGTCGACCAGCTGGCCCTGCTGACGGTGCGCTCCGAGCAAGGGCCGCTGTGGGCGTGCCTGGCCCACGCCGCGGCGGGGCTGGCCCTCGTCGTCGTCGGCTGGATCGTGGAGGGCTTCTGCAAGCTCCCGCCGGACGATCCCGAGGCCGGGGAGGACGCCGAGTACGGTAGGGGACGGCAGAAGGAGCTCCCCGAGGGAGAAGGTGGTTATGCCCGAGAGATCCGCGAACGGCCCCGGGCGCGGCCCCGCGGCCGGGACGCCCGGTGACCGGGTGCCGCTGAGCAACCGGGCGATCGACCCGGACGGGCTCGTGTGGACCCGGGTCTCCCCCCGGCACGTCACGGTGACCGTGCTGTCCGGGCTGGCGGGCACCGCGTTCTGGCTCGCGGTGGTGGGCTGGCCGGCGGTGCTGGCCGGCACGGGCGTCTGGTCCGCGGCCCCGCTGGGCTGGCTGCTGCTGCCGCCCGCGGCGGTCCTGGTAGTGGGGGCGCTCTCCGTCCTCCTGGCCCCCCGGCGGGTGCGGGCGCTCGGCTACGCCGAGCGCGGGGAGGACCTGCTCGTGCGCCGCGGGCTGCTTTACCAGCGGGTCACCGTCATCCCCTACGGGCGGATGCAGTACGTGGACGTGTCGGTCTCGCCCCTGCAGCGCAGCTTCGGGCTGGCCACCGTGAAGCTGCACACCGCGGCCGTCGGCAGCCACGCCGAGATCCCGGGGGTCGAGCACGCCGAGGCGTCGCGGCTGCGCGAGCGGCTCACCGCGCGCGGCGAGGCCCTCCTGGCGGGCCTGTGAGCGGCGCCCCGGGCCCCACGCCCGCGGCGGCCGGCGCGTGGCACCGCGTCCACCCGCTGACCCCGGTGGTCAAGGGGTGGCTGGCGATCCTCGTGCTCGCGGGCGGCTTCGTCAACATCGTGCTCGACGACCTCGTGCGCGCCTACCTCGGCGGCGGGGACTCCCCGGCGCAGGACTTCGACCCCGGCCGGGTGGGCGCGGTGTTCTGGTGGGTGCTGGCCGGGATCGTGCTGCTCGTGCTCCTGGTGGCGGGCGCCGTGGTGCTCGTCGCGTGGTGGTTCACCCGCTACCAGGTGACGCCCGAGCACGTGCGGGTGCGCTCCGGGGTGCTCTTCCGCCAGGAGCGCCAGGCCCGCCTGGACCGGGTGCAGGCCATCGACATCCACCGGCCCTTCCTGCCCCGCGTGCTGGGCCTGGCCGAGCTGAAGTTCGAGGTGGCCGACGCCGGGCAGTCCGCGGTGTCCCTGTCCTACCTCACGCACGATCGGGCCCGCGCGCTGCGCGGCGAGCTGCTGGGCCGGCTCGGGCTGGCCGCCGGCCCGGGGGCCCCCTCCGGCCCGTCGGCCCCGGGCGGCCTGCCGGGGTCGCCCGGGCGGCGTCCCGCGCCCTGGGCGGCCACCGGCGACGAGGAGCGCCCGGTGCTCACGGTGCCCGTGCCCCGGCTGCTCGGCTCCGTGCTCGCCTCCGGCTCGGCCGTGGTCCTGGCCGTGCTGCTGCTGGCCGCCCCGGTCGCGCTCGTGCTCGACCCCGTGGCCGCGCCGGCGGTGCTCGCGGCCTGGCTGCCGGGGCTGGTCAGCTTCGGCGCGGTGGCCTACCGCCGCTTCGAGCAGGGCTACCGCTTCCGGCTGCTGCGCATCCCCGAGGGCGTGCGCGTGCGCTGCGGGCTCTTCAGCGTCCGCTCTCAGACGGTCCCCGCCGGGCGGGTGCAGGCGGTGGGCGTGGACCAGCCCCTGCTGTGGCGGCCCTTCGGCTGGTACCGGGTCCGGGTCAACGTGGCCGGCTACGGACCCGCCGCGGGGGAGGGCGACGCCATGCGCTCGACCCTGCTGCCGGTCGGCACCCTGCCGGAGGTGCGCACGGTCCTGCACCTGGCCCTGCCCGGCGCCCGGGACGGGGACCTCACGGCCCTGCTCGAGGAGGGCCTGCACGGCCTGGGCGCGCAGGGCCGCTACACCACCTCGCCGCGCCGGGCGCGGTGGCTCGACCCGCTGGTGCACCGCCGCACCGGCTTCGCCGCGACGGAGGACGTGCTCGCCGTCCGGTCGGGCCGGCTGAGCCGCCGCACCGACGTCCTGCCGCACGAGAAGACCCAGTCCGTGGCCGTGTCCCAGGGCCCGCTCGAGCGCGCCCTGGGACTCGCGGACGTCCACCTGCACTCGACCCCCGGCCCGGTGACCGTGGCCGTGGCGCACCTCGACACCGCGCACGCCCGGGCCCTGGCGGCCGCCCAGGCGGCGCACGCCGCCGGCGCCCGTAGACTGGCCGACGCCCCGAGCCACCCCCGAACCCCCCTGCAGGAGAGAGCATGACCCGTCCCTCGGACCGCCCCGGACGCCTCGGGGTGGGGATCGTCAGCGCGGGCCGGGTGGGCACCGTCCTCGGCGCGGCGCTGCGCGCGGCCGGCCACGCCGTGGTCGGGGTCAACGCGGTCTCCGAGGCCAGCCGGGACCGGGCCGAGGCCCTCCTCCCGGACGTGCCCGTCCTGGACGTGCCCGCCGTCCTCGAGCGGGCCGAGCTCGTGCTGCTCGCCGTGCCCGACGACGAGCTGCCCGGGCTCGTGCAGGGCCTCGCCGACGCGCAGCTGTGGCAGGCCGGGCAGCTCGTGGTGCACACCGCCGGGCGCTGGGGCACCGGCGTCCTCGACCCCGCCCGCCGCCTGGGGGCCATCCCGCTGGCCGTCCACCCGGCGATGACCTTCACGGGTCTGAGCCTGGACCTCGCCCGCTTGAACGACTGTTCGTTCGGGATCACCGCGCCGGGGCCCGTGCTGCCCATCGCCCAGGCGCTCGTGGTGGAGATGGGCGCCGAGCCGGTGGTCGTGGCCGAGGCCGACCGTCCGCTCTACCACGCCGCCCTCGCCCACGGCGCCAACCACCTGATGACCGTGGCCGGGCAGTCGATGCAGGTGCTGCGCGACATCGGGGTGGAGCACCCGGACCGGATGCTCGGGCCCCTGCTGCGCGCGGCCCTCGACAACGCCCTGGCCTCCGGGGAGTCGGCGCTGACCGGTCCCGTCGCCCGCGGGGACGCGGGCACCGTGGCCGCCCACCGCGGGGCCCTGGACGAGTACGCCCACGGGCACCAGGGGGACGACGTCCTGCTGGCCTACCTGGACCTCGCCCGCGTCACCGCCCGCCGCGCCCTGGACCGCGGCCTGCTCGACCGCCCCCGCTACGACGCGGTGCTGGCGGCCCTCGACCTCACCGACGGAAAGGACACCCCGTGAGCACCTCCACCACCCCCCGCGTCTGCCGGGGCATCGGGGAGTTCCGCGCCGCCCTCGCCGAGCGCCTCGCCGCGGCGCCCGGCGAGGCGTCGCTGGGACTCGTGCCCACCATGGGCGCGCTGCACGAGGGGCACGCCCACCTGGTGCGCCTCGCGCGGGAGGAGAACGCGGTGGTCGCCGTCTCGGTCTTCGTCAACCCGCTCCAGTTCGGCCCGGACGAGGACCTCGAGCGCTATCCGCGCACCCCCGAGGCCGACCTCGAGCTGCTCGCCCGCTGCGGGGCCGACCTCGTGTTCGCCCCCGCCGTGGAGCAGATGTACCCCGACGGCGAGCCGCTGGTGCGCGTGACCGCCGGGCCGCTGGGGGCCGTGCTCGACGGCGCCAGCCGCCCGGGGCACTTCGACGGCGCGCTGACGGTGGTCAACAAGCTCCTCAACATCACCGCCCCGGCCGGTCCGGGGCCGTTCCGGGCCTACTTCGGGGAGAAGGACGCCCAGCAGCTGCTGCTGGTGCGCCGGATGGTCGCCGACTTCGACCTGCCGGTCACCGTCCGCCCCGTGCCGATCGTGCGCGACGCCGACGGCCTGGCCCTGTCCTCGCGCAACCGCTACCTCGACGCCGGCCAGCGGCACGCGGCGCTCGTGCTCCCGGCCACCCTGCGGGCGCTCGCGGCCGGGGAGCTGGACCTCGACGCCGCCCGCGCCCGGATCGACGCCGAGGACCAGGTCCGGCTCGACTACCTCGTCGTCGTCGACCCCCGCACGCTGGCCCCGGCGGCGCCCGCCCCCGGGACCCTCGCCCTCGTCGCGGCGCACGTGGGCAGCACCCGGCTGATCGACAACCTGGCCCTCTGAGGTCCGCCGCCCGGACCTGCCCGGGCCCCGGGGGAGGATTTGACCCCCGCGATATCCTGGACCACTGTGACCAACGCGCAGAACACCACCCCGACCGTCCAGGACCAGGCCGCCGAGCAGGCCGAGCTCTCGGAGCAGATGCAGTTCCGGCTGGCCAAGCGCGCCCGGCTGCTCGAGTCCGGCCGGGAGGCCTACCCCGTGGGGGTGGAGCGCACGCACACCCTCGCGCAGGTCCGGGAGGCCCACGGCCACCTGGCGCCCGGGGAGGAGACCGGGCGGTCCGTGGGCGTGGCCGGGCGCGTGGTGTTCGTGCGCAACACAGGCAAGCTGTGCTTCGCGACCCTCCAGGAGGGGGACGGCACCCGCCTGCAGGTCATGCTCTCCCTCGCGAAGGTGGGCGAGGAGTCCCTGGCCGAGTGGAAGCAGCTCGTGGACCTCGGCGACTTCGTGGCCGTCCACGGCGAGGTCGTCGCCTCCCGCCGCGGGGAGCTGTCCGTCATGGCCGACGCGTGGTCCATGGCCTCGAAGGCCCTGCGGCCGCTGCCCACGCTGCACAACGAGCTCAACGACGAGACCCGGGTGCGCCGGCGCTACCTCGACCTCATCGTCCGGCCCGAGGCCCGCGACGTCGTGCTGAAGCGGGCGCGGATCATCCAGACGGTGCGCAACGTCCTGGTCGAGCGCGGCTACGTGGAGATCGAGACGCCCATCCTGCAGCTGGTGCACGGCGGGGCCAGCGCCCGGCCGTTCGAGACCCACCTGAACGCCTTCGACCAGGACATGACCCTGCGCATCGCCACGGAGCTCTACCTCAAGCGCGCCGTGGTGGGCGGGATCGAGCGGGTCTTCGAGATCGGCCGGGTCTTCCGCAACGAGGGCGTCGATTCCTCGCACAGCCCGGAGTTCACCACCCTGGAGGCCTACGAGGCCTACGCCGACCAGTTCACGATGGCCGAGCGGATCCGGGAGATCATCCTCGCGTGCGCCGACGCCCTGGGCGTGGACACGATCGAGACGGACCGGGGCACGATCGACCTGCGCGGGCCGTGGCGCTGGCTCTCGGTGTACCCCGCGCTGTCCGAGGCCGTGGGCCGGACGATCACCCCCGGGACGCCCGTGGCGGAGCTGCGCCGGGTCGCCGAGGAGCACGAGGTCGCCGTGGACCCGGCCTGGGACGCGGAGAAGCACGTGCTCGAGCTGTTCGGGGAGATCGTGGAGCCCACACTGATCCAGCCGACCTTCGTGTGCGACTACCCGCCCTCGGCGCAGCCGCTGGCCCGCCCGCACCGCTCCGAGCACGGGCTGATCGAGGCCTGGGACCTGATCATCGGCGGCATGGAGCGCGGCACCGCCTTCTCCGAGCTGATCGACCCCGTGGTCCAGCGCGAACGGCTCACCGAGCAGTCCCGCCGCGCCGCCGCCGGTGACGACGAGGCCATGCGCCTGGACGAGGACTTCCTGCGCGCCCTCGAGCACGGCGCCCCGCCCATGGGCGGTCTGGGCCTGGGCCTGGACCGGCTGATCATGCTCTTCACCGACCTGGGGATCCGGGAGACCATCCTGTTCCCCCTCATGAAGCCGGAGCAGGACTGAGCCCGTCCGCGGGCCCTCAGCCTCCGCCCAGACCGTCCCGGGAGAATCGCCCCATGGAATACGTCTTCGTCCTGCTGCCCTCCATCAGCATCGGCCTCATCTTCTGGCTGGTCCTCCGGTCGATCCTCCGCGGCGACCGCGCCGAGCGCGCCGCCCAGTCCCGCTCCCAGGAGGACGCGCAGCGCTGGTACGACCAGCTCCGGGAGCGCGACGGCGCCGACGTGCCCTTCGGCCACCGGCCGCGCCGCGGGCGCGGCGCGCGGCGCTGACCCGGCGCTCCTCCGCCCCGGCACCTTTCCGATGAATTCGGATCGGTGCCGCGTTTCTTCCCCCGACTTTCCGCCAGGAATCCCGGCGGGGTTTATCCCCTTTTCCGTGCCGACGAATTGCGACGCGAAATTGTAGGATAAAGTCGTCAGCACCGGGAACAGGAGTTCCCGGTACTGCCCGGAATTCATGATCCGGGTCTTCCGTCCCGGCACGGGGGAATCAGCAGCAGTTCAGGCCGCACCGGACCGGTGCGACCGCAGCAGGACGAACGCCGAAAGGCGGAGGGAAGTTTCAGCCATGGCACAGACCGTGAAGATCATTCTCGAGGACGACCTCGACGGCGGACCGGCCGAGGAGACCGTCCGCTTCGGACTGGACGGGACCCAGTACGAGATCGATCTCTCCGAGGAGAACGCCGCGAAGCTGCGCGACGCCGTGCGGCCCTTCATCGCCAAGGCCCGCCGGGCCCAGGGCAAGCAGACCCCGAAGCAGGCGCGCTCCGGCGCCGCCCGCCCCACCGGCAGGTCCAACCCGGACACCGCGGCGATCCGGCAGTGGGCGCGCGAGAACGGCCACCCGGTCTCCGACCGCGGCCGCATCCACCAGGACGTGCAGAAGGCGTACTACGACGCCCACCAGTGAGCACGCCCGCACCGGCGCCCGGAGGACGATCCGGCGCCGGCGCGGACACCAGCAGGAGGGGCCGGTAATCCGGCCCCTCCTTTTGTGCTCCCGCGGATCTCCGCCGTATCACCGCCACCGCACGGCCGTTTCACCGCGACAGCACTGCTGTTTCACCGCGATAGCGCGGCCATAGCACCGCCGTTTCACCGCCCTGATCCGGGCGGTTCTCCGGTGCGGCTCCGCGCGGACGATTTCTGCCGGCGCGGAGTGACTTCTGGGCCGGTCCGGGATATTGCCGAGCACGGCGCCCGCGCCGCCTCCGGAATAGCCGTGGGCCGGTGCGGGGATAAAGGTGCCGGAATTGCGCGCGTGACCTGCGCGTTCGGCGGTGCGGGCGGGAATCCGGATATCGCCCGTGCCCTTTCCCCGGCGCGGGCGGAGCCGCCGCCGGCGCCCCGTCTCGCCGGTGGCGAACAGCCCCCCGATCGGGCTCCCGGGTGCGTAGCATCGTCTGCAGACATCGACTGAGGAGTATCCATGTTCGAACGCTTCACCGACCGCGCCCGCCGGGTCGTGGTGCTGGCCCAGGAAGAGGCCAGGATGCTCAACCACAACTACATCGGCACCGAGCACCTGCTGCTCGGGCTGATCCACGAGGGCGAGGGGGTCGCCGCCAAGGCGCTCGACTCGATGGGCATCACCCTCACCGGCGCCCGCGAGCAGGTCCAGGACATCATCGGCCCGGGCCAGCAGGCCCCGTCCGGGCACATCCCCTTCACCCCGCGCGCCAAGAAGGTCCTCGAGCTCTCCCTGCGCGAGGCCCTCCAGCTCGGCCACAACTACATCGGCACCGAGCACATCCTGCTGGGCATCATCCGCGCCGGCGAGGGCGTGGCCGCGCAGGTGCTGACCAAGCTCGGCGCGGAGCCGCAGAAGGTGCGCTCCACCGTGCTGGAGCTGATCTCCGGCTACCAGGGCGGCGGGACCCCCGAGAAGGAGGGCGCCGGCGTGCGCTCCGCCGGGCAGTCCGAGGGCACCCCCGCCGGCTCGGCGGTGCTGGACCAGTTCGGCCGCAACCTCACCGCGGCCGCCCGCGAGGGCAAGCTGGACCCGGTCATCGGGCGCTTCCGCGAGATGGAGCGCGTGATGCAGATCCTCTCCCGGCGCACCAAGAACAACCCGGTGCTGATCGGCGAGCCCGGCGTCGGCAAGACCGCCGTGGTCGAGGGCCTGGCCCAGGCCATCGTGCGCGGCGACGTCCCGGAGACCCTCAAGGACAAGCACCTCTACACCCTGGACCTCGGCTCCCTGGTGGCGGGCTCCCGCTACCGCGGCGACTTCGAGGAGCGGCTGAAGAAGGTGCTCAAGGAGATCCGCACCCGCGGGGACATCATCCTGTTCATCGACGAGATCCACACCCTCGTCGGTGCCGGCGCGGCCGAGGGCGCGATCGACGCCGCGTCGATCCTCAAGCCCATGCTCGCCCGGGGCGAGCTGCAGACCATCGGCGCGACCACCCTCGACGAGTACCGCAAGCACATCGAGAAGGACGCCGCCCTGGAGCGCCGCTTCCAGCCGATCCAGGTGGACGAGCCCTCCGAGGCGCACGCCGTGGAGATCCTCAAGGGCCTGCGCGACAAGTACGAGGCCCACCACCGCGTCTCCATCTCGGACGAGGCCCTCGAGGCCGCCGTCCACCTGGCGGCCCGCTACATCTCGGACCGCTTCCTCCCGGACAAGGCGATCGACCTGATCGACGAGGCCGGCGCCCGGCTGCGGATCAAGCGGATGACCGCCCCGCCGGAGATCAAGGAGCTCGACGACCGGATCACCGAGGTGAAGCGGCTCAAGGAGGCCGCCATCGACGGCCAGGACTACGAGAAGGCCGCCTCGCTGCGCGACACCGAGCAGAAGCTCATCGCGGAGCGCGACGACAAGGACCGGTCCTGGCGCGAGGGCGGCGACGAGCTCGCCGAGGTGACCCCCGAGGTCATCTCCGACGTCCTCTCCGCCTCCACCGGGGTGCCCGTGTACAAGCTCACCGAGGAGGAGACGGGCCGTCTCCTGCACATGGAGGACGAGCTGCACAAGCGCATCATCGGCCAGGACGACGCCATCAAGGCGCTGTCCCGCTCGATGCGGCGCACCCGCGCCGGGCTGAAGGACCCGAAGCGGCCCGGCGGCTCGTTCATCTTCGCCGGCCCCACCGGCGTGGGCAAGACCGAGCTCGCGAAGGCGCTCGCGGAGTTCCTGTTCGGGGACGAGGACGCCCTCATCACCCTGGACATGTCCGAGTACCAGGAGAAGCACACCGTCTCGCGCCTCTTCGGAGCCCCTCCCGGCTACGTGGGCTACGAGGAGGGCGGCCAGCTCACCGAGAAGGTGCGCCGCAAGCCGTTCTCCGTGGTCCTCTTCGACGAGGTCGAGAAGGCCCACCAGGACCTGTTCAACTCCCTGCTGCAGATCCTCGAGGACGGCCGCCTGACCGACTCGCAGGGCCGCGTGGTGGACTTCAAGAACACCGTGATCATCATGACCACGAACCTGGGCACCAAGGACATCTCCCGGGCCGTGCCCGTGGGCTTCCAGACCGGGGTGGACTCCACCTCCAGCTACGAGCGGATGCAGGCCAAGGTCCAGGACGAGCTCAAGGAGCACTTCCGGCCCGAGTTCCTCAACCGCGTGGACGAGATCATCGTCTTCCCGCAGCTGACGGAGTCGGAGATCGTCCAGATCGTGGACCTCTTCGTGGCCCGGCTGCAGGAGCGGCTGCGGGACCAGGGCATGTCGATCGAGCTCACCGACGCCGCCAAGGTGTGGGTCAGCCGCCGCGGCTACGACCCGGCGATGGGCGCCCGGCCGCTGCGCCGCACCATGCAGCGGGAGATCGAGGACCGGCTCTCCGAGAAGATCCTCTTCGGGGAGATCAGCTCCGGGGAGAAGATCACGGTGGGCACCGAGGGCGAGGGCGACCAGGAGGTCCTGACCTTCTCCTCCACCCCGATGTACGACCTGACCGGCGACGGCATGGTCGACCCGATGGACGGCTTCGAGGACGTCGAGGCCGTCCGCGGGGACGGGGAGCGCGGCGCCGAGGGCTGAGCCCCTCCCGCCGGACGAAGGGCCCGCTGCGCACCGGCGCAGCGGGCCCTTCCGCGTCCCCCGAACTGCGGTCGGTCTCGGGGCGACATGCCCGGCGGCCTGCGGAGTTAGCGAGCGTACACTTGCCGGGTGACCGAACTGCGCCTGCGACCCGCCCGCACCTCCGACGTCCCCGCGATCAAGGAGCTGGTGGCCCCGCTGGCCCGGGCCGGGGTGCTGATCAACAAGGACACGGTCGCCTACTACGAGGGCATCCAGGAGTTCCTCGTCGCGGAGAGCGCCGACGACGGCCCCGTGCGCCTCGTCGGCTGCGGGGCGCTGCACGTGATGTGGGAGGACCTCGGCGAGGTCCGGACCCTGGCCACCTCCGAGGCCTGGCGCGGGCGCGGCGTCGGGCGGGCCCTGCTGACGGGGCTCATCGAGCGGGCCCGGGCCGTGGGGGTCTCCCGGGTGTTCTGCCTGACCTTCGAGGTCGACTTCTTCCGCCGGTACGGCTTCGAGGTGATGCCCAACCAGCAGCAGCTGGACCCGGACGTCTTCGCCGAGCTGATGCGCTCCCACGACGAGGGCGTGGCCGAGTACCTCGACCTGGCCCGGGTGAAGCCGAACACGCTCGGCAACACCCGGATGATCCTCGAACTCAGCCCGGAAGGCTGATCCCCGCGGGACCACGCGCCGCGAGACCGTCCTGGAGCAGTCCGTCCAGGGCGCGCCGGCGCTGCTCCTCCGGGGCGCCGAGCGCGTGCAGGGCGTCCAGGGCGCGCAGGGCCTCCGGGGCCAGGCCGGTGCCGGTCGCGACGTCCACCGGGCCGGTCAGGTGCGGCTCCGGCACGGGGTCGCGCCCGGCCCGGAGCACGGCCAGCACGGCGCCGCGCACCTGGCGGTCCGTGCCGTGCCAGCTCTGCCCCCGGGGCGCCTCCTCGGGCTCGGGCCGGCCCGCGGCGACCCACGCGCACGCGTGCCGGACGGGGCACTGCTCGCAGCGCGGTGAGCGGGCGGTGCAGACCACCGCGCCGAGCTCCATCACGGCCTGGTTCCAGCGCACGGCGAGGTCGTCGTCCTCCGGCATCAGCCGCTCGGCGAGCCGGGTCTCCGCGGCCGTCAGGGAGCGGGACGGCAGCGCCCGCCCCGAGACCACGCGGGCCTGCACCCGCCGGATGTTGGTATCCACCACGACCTGCCGGTCCCCAAAGGCGAACACCGCGATCGCGGCGGCCGTGTAGGCGCCCACACCGGGCAGGGCCAGCAGCTCGTCGTGGCCCGCCGGGACCCGCCCGCCGTGGCGCTCGGTGATCTCGACGGCGGCCGCGTGCAGGCGCAGCGCCCGCCGCGGATAGCCCAGCCGCCCCCAGGCCCGCACCGCCTCGCCGGTGCTGGCGGCCGCGAGGTCGGCCGGGCGCGGCCAGCGCTGCAGCCATGCCCGCCACACCGGCAGCACGCGCACCACGGGCGTCTGCTGGAGCATGAACTCGCTGACCATGACACCCCACGGGGAGCAACCCGGGTCCCGCCACGGGAGGTCCCGGGCGGCGACGTCGTACCAGCCGGTCACGGCGCGGTGCAGGTCCGGCAGGCCGGGGTCCACGGCGGGGGCGGGGGCGGGAACGGGGCTCATCGCACCCACTGTAGCCTTGGTGGCATGGCGCAGAAGGGTTCCGGGAGCACCCCCCACGGACGGTCGGGGAACGGTCACGACGACGACGGACGGGCTCCCCGCACCTCCGAGGCGCGGCGGGTGGGCCCCGAGGTCTACCGGCGCCGGCGGATCGTCGCCGCGGTCGCGGCGGGCGTGCTGCTGCTGCTCGTGGCCGTGGGGATCGGCTCGGCGGTCGTGGCCATGCTCGGTCCCGGCGAGCCGGAGGCCGCCCCGGCCCCGGCGGCGACCACCGCCGCTCCCACGGTCTCCCAGGAGCCCTTCGCCGACTTCACGCCGCGGCCCGACGAGAGCCCCTCCGCCTCCCCGTCGGCGACCGCCACGGAGGGACCGGCCGAGGAGTGCGGGACCGACCTGGCCGTGCGGGCGTCCACGGACCGGGAGAGCTATCCCGAGGGGGAGGAGCCCGTGCTGGTGCTCACCCTGGAGAACACGGGGGACGATCCCTGCACGGTCAACGCCGGCACCTCGCAGATGGTCTACGAGGTCGGCTCGGGGGCGGACACCGTCTTCGACAGCCGGCACTGCCAGGCCGGCTCCGCGGACGAGGAGCGCACCCTCGAGCCGGGGCAGGAGGAGAGCGCCCGGCTGACGTGGAACCTCCGGCGCACCGCCGAGGGCTGCACGGAGGCGGGGGGAGCGGCGCAGGCCGGCTACTACCGCCTGGTGGTCTCCCTCGGGGAGCGCACGAGCGAGCCCGCGGCGTTCGTCCTGGAGTGAGCGGTCCGCGCCGCGCTCACATGAAGCGTTCGAGCAGGCTGGTCTCGGCCATCCGCGAGAGCGACTCGCGGACCGTGCGGGCGCGCTGCTCGCCGATGCCCTCCACCGCCTTGAGGTCCTCGAGGTTGGCGGCCATGAGGGACTGCAGCCCGTCGAACTGGCGCACCAGGCGGTTGGCCACCGCCCGGGGCATGGACTTGATGCCCTCCAGCAGCCGGTAGCCGTGCGGGTGCAGGTCCGTCTCGAGGCTGCCCTGCGGCTCGATCAGCCCCACCGACACCGCGATCCGCTGGAGGTCGATGAGCTCCGCGGGGGTGAGCTCCGCGAGCCGCTCCAGCCCCTGGTCGATGTCCTCCGCGGGAGTGCCGTCCGGCAGGTAGTCCCGCAGCACGACGTCGGGCCCCGGGCCCGTGCCCGCGGTCAGCTCCTCGAGCTGCAGGGCGATGAGCCGGCCGTCCACGCCCAGCTCGAGGACGTACCAGCCGATCTCGGAGGAGATCCGCCGCACCATCTCCATGCGCTGCAGGGTCAGCGCCACGTCCCGCACGGTCACGGACGCCTCGATCTCCAGCGAGGAGAGGTTGCCGAGGACCTGCTCCATGCGGTTGCTGTAGTGCTCCAGCGTCTGCAGCGCCTGGTTGGCGCGGGCCATGATCGACTGGGAGCCCTCGATCGCGTAGCGGGTCTCGCCCACGTAGATCGTGATGACGCTCATCGACTGGCTCACCGAGATCACCGGGACCCCGGTCTCCTTGGCGGTGCGCTCCGCCGAACGGTGCCGGGTGCCGGACTCGGTGGTGCCGATCGAGGCGTCCGGCACCAGCTGCACCCCGGCCTTGAGGATGCGGGTGGCGTCCCGGTCGCACACGATGGCGCCGTCCATCTTGGCCAGTTCCCGCAGCTTGGGCGCGGAGAAGTCGGTGTCGATGTCGAAGCCCCCGGAGCAGATCGCCTCCACGGACCGGTCGAAGCCCAGCACCAGCAGTCCGCCGGTGCGCCCGCGCAGGATCCGTTCGAGACCGGTGCGCAGCTCGGTGCCCGGCGCGATGCGGGCCAGCGTCTTGCGCAGTGCGTTCTCAGGGGTCTTCGCCACCGTCACATCATACGGCCGCGGCGGTCTGCCGCTTCTGCCCGGAGCCGGCGCCCGACCGGGGGAAGAGCAGCTCCATGGCCTCGGTGATCGTGGTCACCTCACGCACGGTGAAGCCCGCCGGGACCGCGCCCGGGCCGGTGGAGCTGGCCGGCACCACCGCGTGGGTGAAGCCGAGCCGGGCCACCTCCTGGATGCGGCGGCCGATGCCCGGGACCGGGCGCACCTCGCCGGCGAGGCCGACCTCCCCGAAGCACACGAGCCGCTGGGGGAGGGGGCGGTCCTGCGCGGCGGACGCCAGGGCCATGGCCACGGCGAGGTCGGTGGAGGGCTCGGCGAGCTTCACCCCGCCGACCGTGGAGACGTAGCAGTCCAGCCCGGCCAGGTTGACCCCCGCCCGGCGCTGCAGCACGGCGAGCAGCATCGCCACCCGGGAGGAGTCCAGGCCGGCCGTGGCGCGCCGGGGCTGCGCGGTGGCGGAGCGGTCCAGCAGCGCCTGCACCTCGGCGAGGAGGGGCCGGCGGCCCTCGAGCGTGACGGTCAGGCACGTCCCGGAGACCGGCATGGCCGTGCGGGAGACGAACAGACCCGAGGGGTCCTCCACGCTCGTGATGCCGGTCTCGGTGAGGTCGAAGCAGCCGACCTCGTCGGTGGGCCCGTAGCGGTTCTTCACCGCCCGCAGCAGCCGGATCCGGGAGTGCTTCTCGCCCTCGAACTGGCACACCACGTCCACGAGGTGCTCCAGCAGCCGCGGCCCGGCGATGGAGCCGTCCTTGGTCACGTGGCCGACGAGCAGGGTGGTCATGTTCCGCTTCTTGGCCGCGGCGATGAGGGAGGCCGCGACCTCGCGCACCTGCGTGACCCCGCCGGCGGACCCCTCGACCTCGGCGCTGGCCAGCGTCTGCACGGAGTCGACCACGAGCAGGCGGGGCGAGATCGTCTCGATGTGCCCCAGGGCGGTGGCGAGATCGGTCTCCGCGGTGAGGTAGAGGGTGGGGGCGACGGCGCCGATCCGGTCCGCGCGCAGCTTCACCTGCGCGGCCGACTCCTCCCCGGTGACGTAGAGGACGTCGCGGGTCCCCGCGCCGGCGCCCTCCGCGAAGCGGGCGGCGACGTCGAGCAGCAGGGTCGACTTCCCGACCCCCGGCTCCCCGGCCATCAGGACGACCGCCCCGGGCACGAGGCCGCCGCCGAGGACCCGGTCCAGCTCGGGAACGCCGGTGGGCGCGGAGGTCGCGACGGTGGCGTCGACCTGGGCGATGGGCCGGGCGGGCTCGGCGATGGAGCGCGCCGCCGTCGTCCGGGCCTTGTGCTCGCCGATCTCCTCGACCGTGCCCCACGCCTGGCACTCCCCGCACCGGCCCACCCACTTGGCCGTGCTCCAGCCGCACTCGGTGCAGCGGTAGGCGGGGGAGTTGCGGCGGGTGCGGGTGCTCATGGCGTCCAGGCTAGCGACCGCGGCGGACGGCCTAAGCCCCCCCTCGGCGCCGGTGGACGGCCCGACCCCACGGCACCGCCGGACGTGCGGGGCGGAGGTGCACGGTGGACGGCCTCGGCGCCCGGGCGCGGCGGGCGGCGTCAGCGGGCCGTCGAGGCGCCGGCCCGGCCCAGGTCGAGGAAGGAGCGGAGCTCGGCGAAGGCCTCGGGCACCACGGAGTAGTGGGCCCACTTGCCGCGCTGCTGGCGGGTGACCAGTCCGGCGTCGACGAGCCTCTTCATGTGGTGACTCACCGTGGGCTGGCCGATGTCCACCACCGCGGTCAGGTCGCACACGCAGACCGGGCCGCAGCCCTGGGCCGCCACGTGCGAGAGCAGCCGCAGGCGCGTGGGATCGGACAGGGCCTTGAGCCGGCCGGCGATCCGCCGGGCCTCGTCGGCGGTCATGGGCCCGCCGGAGAGCGAGCAGCACTCCGAGCCCGTCGCGCGGGGGGCGCACTGCTCGGCGGCGGCGGACCGGAGCTCCGGGGCGGACGTCATCCCCTCATCCTACATTGACGTTCATCGATGTGATCCCTAGGGTGTCCGGTGGACCGCCGTCGACACGAAGGACCCAGCCCGCCCATGAGCGCCCCCGCCCCTGCCCCCGCCACCTCCCGGGGGGTGCTGCAGGACCTGTCCTTCCTCGACCGCTGGCTGCCCGCCTGGATCGTCGCCGCCATGGTCGCCGGCCTGCTGCTCGGCCGGTTCGTGCCGGGCCTGGACACCGCCCTGGACGCGGTGCGGATCGGCGAGGTGTCCGTGCCCATCGCGATCGGGCTGCTGGTGATGATGTACCCGGTGCTCGCCCGGGTCCGCTACGACGAGACCCGCCGTGTGGCCGGGGACCCGCGGCTGATGGGGGCGTCGCTGGTGCTGAACTGGGTCGTGGGACCGGCGCTGATGTTCGCCCTGGCCTGGATCTTCCTCCCCGACCTGCCGGAGTACCGCACCGGTCTGATCATCGTGGGGCTGGCCCGGTGCATCGCGATGGTGCTGATCTGGAACGACCTGGCCTGCGGGGACCGGGAGGCGGCGGCGGTGCTGGTCGCGGTCAACTCCGTCTTCCAGGTGATCGCCTTCGGCGCCCTGGGCTGGTTCTACCTCCAGGTCCTGCCCGGATGGCTGGGCCTGCCCACCACCAGTGCCGAGTTCTCCCTGTGGTCGATCGTGCTGAGCGTCCTGGTGTTCCTGGGCGTCCCGCTGGCCGCCGGGTTCCTCACCCGCACCCTGGGCGAGAGGGCCAAGGGCCGGGACTGGTACGAGGGCACGCTCCTGCCCCGGCTCGGTCCGTGGGCCCTGTACGGGCTGCTGTTCACCGTCGTGCTGCTCTTCGCCCTGCAGGGGGACGCGATCACCTCCCACCCCGGGGACGTGGTGCGCATCGCGTGGCCGCTGCTGGTGTACTTCTCCCTCATGTTCGGCGTCGGCCTGCTCGCCGCCCGCGCCCTGGGGCTGGACTACGCCCGGTCCACCACCGTGGCCCTCACCGCCGCCGGCAACAACTTCGAGCTGGCCATCGCCGTGGCCGTCGGCACCTTCGGGGTGACCTCCGGGCAGGCCCTGGCCGGCGTGGTCGGGCCGCTCATCGAGGTGCCCGTGCTGGTGGCCCTGGTCCACGTCTGCCTGCGGGCCGGGGGGACGCTCTTCCCCGGCGACCGCACCGTCCCCGTCCGCTGACCCTGTGACCCCGTGACCCCCGAGGAGTACCCGATGAGTCCCGAGAGCACCAAGCCCTCCGTCCTGTTCGTGTGCGTGCACAACGCCGGGCGGTCCCAGATGGCCGCCGCCTACCTGACGCACCTCTCCGGCGGCCGGATCGAGGTCCGGTCGGCCGGCTCCGCCCCGGCCGACGCGGTGAACCCGGCCGCCGTGGCGGCCATGGCCGAGGAGGGCATCGACCTGAGCGCGCAGACCCCGAAGATCCTCACCGACCGGGCGGTGCAGGACTCGGACGTGGTGGTCACCATGGGCTGCGGGGACGCCTGCCCGTTCTACCCGGGCAAGCGCTACGAGGACTGGGCGCTGGAGGACCCGGCCGGACGGGGCGTGGAGGCCGTGCGCCCGATCCGCGACGAGATCAGGACCCGCGTCGAGCAGCTGATCGCCGAGCTGCTGCCGGCCGGGAACGGGGCGTGAGGGCCGGACCGCCACCGGTCCCGCCCGGGAGCCCGTGAGCCGTCCCGCGGCCCCGTCGAGGCCGTCGGCGCGGGTGGGGCGGTGCTCAGGCGCGGTCCCAGCCATCCAGCCGGGGGAGCTGGTCGCGCGCCTCCTCGTGGGTCATGCCGGCCGCCTCGAGCAGGTCCACGACCATCGGCCGCATGTCCAGCACCAGGGTCTCGCCCTCCATGGTGCGCACCCCCATCTCGCGGGGGTGCAGCCGCCCGGCCACGTCCGCCAGCTCGTTGCGGGCCTGGCGCAGGTAGCTCTCCCGGGACCCGGGGGCGGCCACCGCCAGGGCGTTGCCCAGGGTGGTGACCGCGTCCGCGAGGTCGTCCAGGGCGTCGGTGAGGGCGGCCACGGCCTCGTCGGAGAGGGTCACGTGGTTGAGCACCGAGGCGAGCCGGCGGGTGAGCACCCGGGCGTTGCGCACGGCGAGGTCGAGATAGCGGATGGAGCGCCCGATGGTCTCGATCTCCGCGCGGCGGCCGCGGTACAGCGGGGAGGCCGTGGCGATCTCCACGGCGGACCTCAGCCCGGAGGTCACCGAGTCCACGAGCGGCTGGGTCTGGCGGGAGCGCACGAGGGCGTGCCAGGCGGCGGTGGCGTCGTAGTCCTCGACGGCGCGGCCGGCCTCCCGCAGCACCCCGGAGAACTCGTCGACGAGCGCCCGCAGGTCCTGGCGCGGCTGCCGCCGCGGGTCCGTGGGCACGAAGTACGCCATGGCCAGGGCGCACGCCCCGCCCACGACGGCGTCGGTGGAGCGGGCGAACACGCCGTCCTGGGAGGGCGGGAGCAGGACTACGAGCACCGACTGCAGGCCCATCTGCGTGGTGAACAGCGTGCCGTTGTCCAGGAAGCGGGCGAGCAGGATCGAGGTCATGAGCACCACCGCGGCCTGCCACACCCCGGCGCCCAGGACATGGATGAGCGTGTCGCCCACGGCGATGCCCAGGGTGCAGCCGATCGAGACCTCGAGCACCCGCCGGTAGCGCAGCCCGTCCTTGGCGAAGCCCAGGGCCACGAGGGCGGCGGTGGCCGCGAAGATCGGCCCGGAGTGGCCCAGGAGCCGCTCGGCGATCACGTAGGCCCCGACGCTCGCGACCGTGATCTGGAAGCTCTGGAGCAGGCCCGTGCGCACCCGCGTCAGGCCGACCCGGGTGCGGCTGCGCACCGCACGGGCCGCGGCTCGCGCACGGTCGCCTGGCTGCATGGGCCCATCCTAGGGGAGCGGGCCGGGGCGGCCCCGCGGCACGGCGGACCGGCGGCAGGTGCCGGCCCGGATGTGATCTTGCCGACCCGCGACCGGGGAACCCGGCACTGTTCACCCTCCGTTCACTTTCCCGGGGCAATCTGGTCAGGTGCGATTCCTAGCGTCTCCCTGTGTGGGGGCGCCGGAGCGAACTCGCGAACCTCACTCCTCACCGGACGCGGCTCCATGCCCGCCGTCCGTAGCACCAGGCCCCTCGCCGGGCCAAGACCGTGATTCTGAAGGGGCAACTCAGTGAAGGCATTCCAGCTCGGCCGTTCCGCCGCCGTCCTCACCCTCGGCGCGCTCGCGCTGACCGCGTGCGGGTCCGACAACGCCACGGGGGAGAGCTCCTCCGGGGAGTCCGCCGCCACGGGAGGATCCGGTGTCACGGGCACGCTGACCGGCATCGGGGCGTCCTCGCAGCAGGCGGCCATGACCGCGTGGCAGAACGGCTTCCAGGGCGCCAACGCCGAGGCCCAGGTGCAGTACTCCCCGGACGGCTCCGGGGCGGGGCGCGAGGCCTTCACCGCCGGCGGCGCGGACTTCGCCGGGACCGACGCCTACCTCGACGAGGAGGAGTACGAGGCGTCCAAGGAGGTCTGCGGGCCCGACGGCGGCTTCCACGTCCCCGCCTACATCTCCCCGATCGCCGTGGCCTTCAACCTGCCCGGCGTCGAGACCGTCAACATGGACGCGGAGACCATCGCGCAGGTCTTCACCGGCGAGATCACCGAGTGGAACGACCCGGCCATCGCCGAGCAGAACCCCGACGCGGACCTGCCCGACACCCGGATCACCGTGGTGCACCGCAACGACGAGTCCGGCACCACCGAGAACTTCCAGGAGTACCTGGCCGCCGCCGCCCCCGAGGTGTGGACCGAGGAGGTCTCCGGCAACTGGCCCGCCCAGTGGGCCTCGGAGAACAACAAGGGCACCGCCGGGGTCGTCTCCTCGACCAGCTCCACCGAGGGCGCCATCACCTACGCCGACGCCTCCGCGATCGGCGACCTCGGCACCGTGGCCGTGGGCGTGGGCGAGGAGAACGTGCAGTACTCCCCGGAGGCCGCCTCCGCGGCCGTGGAGTCCTCCACTCCGGTCGAGGGTCGCGCCGAGTACGACATGGCGATGGACCTCGAGCGCGACACCACCGAGTCCGGGGCGTACCCGATCGTGCTCGTGTCCTACCACCTGTTCTGCAGCCAGTACGATTCCCAGGAGACCGCCGACCTGGCCAAGGCCTTCGGCGAGTACGTGGTGAGCGAGGAGGGCCAGCAGGCGGCCGCCGAGGCGGCCGGATCCGCCCCGATGTCCGAGAACCTGCGCACCCAGGCGCAGGAGGCCCTGGGCAACATCACGGCAGCGGGCTGATTCCGCCCACTTGATCCCGTTCGGGGCGGGCCGACCCGCCCCGAACGGGACATTTGTGTGTGGGGCATCTCGGGAGCGAGGTGCCCCACCGGACCCAAGCGCAGGGGGCACGGTCCGGCCCCGGCGCGATCCGTGTCAGGCAATCGAAGGGGGCACCCGACATGTCCACCACCGTCACCACCCAGGAAACCGACGCCGGCAGCCGCAGGCAGGCCGCCGGCGGCCGGAGGGGCGACTCCGTATTCTCCGGGCTGAGCCTCGGCGCCGGCGTGCTGATCCTCGCGGTGCTGGCCGCCGTCGCGCTGTTCCTCTTCCTGCAGGCGCTGCCCACGTTCCAGGCGCCCGCGGACGAGATCTCCGGCGGGGCCGGCTTCTTCTCCTACATCTGGCCCCTGGTCATCGGCACGATCATCGCCGCGATCATCGCCCTGGTCATCGCGACCCCCCTGGGTGTGCTGGTGGCCCTGTACATCTCGCACTACGCGCCGGCGCGGATCGCCAAGCCGGTGGGCTACGTCATCGACCTCCTGGCGGCCATCCCCTCGGTCGTCTACGGCGCCTGGGGCACCACGGTCTTGGCCTCCTCGCTCGTGCCGTTCTACGGCTGGGCCGCGCAGCACCTCGGCTTCATCCCGATCTTCGCCGGGCCGGCCTCCCAGACGGGGAAGACCATGCTGACGGCCGGGATCGTGCTGGCCATCATGGTCCTGCCGATCATCACGGCGATGTCCCGGGAGATCTTCATCCAGACCCCCAAGCTCCACGAGGAGGCGGCGCTGGCCCTCGGCGCCACCCGGTGGGAGATGATCCGGATGACGGTGCTGCCCTTCGCCCGCCCCGGGATCATCTCCTCGGTGATGCTGGCCCTCGGGCGAGCGCTCGGCGAGACCATGGCGGTGGCCCTGGTGCTCTCCAGCGGACCGCTGATGGCCTCCCTGATCCAGTCCGGCAACCAGACCATCGCGGCGGAGATCGCCCTCAACTTCCCGGAGGCCTACGGGCTGCGGCTCTCCGAGCTGATCGCCGCGGGCCTGGTCCTGTTCCTCATCACCCTGGTCGTGAACATGATCGCCCGTGCCATCATCGCCCGCTACAAGGAATTCTCGGGAGCCAACTGATGCTGAACACCGCTCACGCCTCCTCGCCGACGTCCGGCGGCCGCGCGCCCCGCCTGACGCGCAACCAGCGTCCGAAGTGGCTGGTGCCCGCGATCGGTGCCGCGTCGATCGTCGTCGGCGCCGCGCTCGCCGCGCTCGTCGGCTTCAACGTGGCCCTCTGGGCCGTGTTCGCCGCCGTGCTCTTCCTGCTGGCCGCGGCGCTCGCCGTGACCGTGGTCGAGGGCCCCCGGAAGGGCGCCGACTCCCTGGTGACCTACCTCGTCTACGCCGCCTTCGTGCTCGCGGTCGTGCCGCTGATCTCGGTGATCTGGACGGTGCTGGCCAACGGCCTGCCGGGGCTGAACTCCAACCTGCTGCTGACCTCGATGAACGGCGTCACCGGCGCCACCGACAACGCCGCGGCCGCCGGGGAGACCCCGGTGCTCGGCGGGGCCTACCACGCGATCGTCGGCACCGTGTCGATCACGTTCTGGGCCACCCTCATGTCCGTGCCGATCGGGCTGCTCACGGCGATCTACCTCGTGGAGTACTCGAAGGGCGCCTGGCTCGGGCGCGCCATCACCTTCTTCGTCGACGTCATGACCGGCATCCCGTCGATCGTCGCCGGCCTGTTCGCGGCGGCCCTCTTCGGTCTGATCTTCGGCCCGTCCACCCGCTTCGGGTTCGTCGCGGCCGTCGCCCTGACGGTGCTGATGATCCCCACGGTGGTGAAGAACACCGAGGAGATGCTGAAGATCGTCCCGAACGAGCTGCGCGAGGCGTCCTACGCGCTGGGCGTGCGCAAGTGGCGGACGATCACCAAGGTCGTCATCCCCACCGCGATCTCGGGCATCGCCTCCGGCGTGACGCTGGCGATCGCCCGCGTGATCGGGGAGACGGCGCCCCTGCTCGTGACCGCCGGCTTCGCGACCTCCATCAACTGGAGCTCGTTCTCCGGCTGGATGACCACCCTGCCGACCTACATCTACTACCAGATCCTGACGCCCACGTCGCCCACGAACCCGGACCCGTCCCTGCAGCGCGCGTGGGCTGCGGCACTGATCCTCATCGTCATCGTGATGCTGCTCAACCTGGTCGCCCGTGTCGTCGCGCGCGCCTTCGCGCCCAAGATGACCGGTCGCTGACCACACCGCACGCCTCACCCTCGAGAAAGCAGCAAGGAACCAGCATGTCCAAGCGAATCGACGTCCACGACCTGAACGTCTACTACGGCGACTTCCGCGCCGTCGAGGAAGTCAACATGGGCATCGACGCCCGCTCGGTGACCGCGTTCATCGGTCCGTCCGGATGCGGCAAGTCGACCTTCCTCCGCACCCTCAACCGCATGCACGAGGTCATTCCGGGCGCCCGTGCCGAGGGGCAGGTCCTCCTGGACGGGGAGGACCTCTACGGCCCGGGCGTGGACCCGGTCGTGGTGCGGTCCATGATCGGCATGGTGTTCCAGCGCCCGAACCCGTTCCCCACCATGTCCATCCGGGACAACGTGCTCGCCGGCGTGAAGCTCAACAGCAAGCGCATCTCCCGGTCGGACGCGGACGCCCTCGTGGAGAGCTCGCTGCAGGGCGCGAACCTGTGGAACGAGGTCAAGGACCGCCTGGACAAGCCGGGCTCGGGCCTCTCCGGCGGGCAGCAGCAGCGCCTGTGCATCGCCCGGGCGATCGCGGTGAAGCCGGAGGTGATTCTCATGGACGAGCCCGCGTCGGCGCTGGACCCGATCTCCACCCTGGCGATCGAGGACCTGATCAACGAGCTCAAGCAGGACTACACCGTGGTGATCGTGACCCACAACATGCAGCAGGCCTCCCGCATCTCGGACCGGACGGCGTTCTTCAACATCCAGGGCACGGGCAAGCCGGGCAAGCTCATCGAGTACGGCCCGACCTCGGAGATCTTCTCCAACCCGAAGCAGCAGCAGACCGAGGACTACGTCTCCGGCCGCTTCGGCTGAGCCGCCGCGCCGACGACGACGGGCGCCGACCCCACCCGGGGCGGCGCCCGTCGTCGTCCGCGCCGGGCGGACGCGGGTGCCCGCCCGGGCGCCGGCGCGCTAGAGCAGGGGGGAGAGCGCCAGCAGCAGCGTGCCCGAGACGGCCCCGCACACCGGGACGGTCACGGCCCACACGAGGACCACCCGCCGCACCACGCGGGCGTTGACCGTGTGGAAGCGCTGCTGCCGTCCGGCCCCGAGGATCGCCGCGGCGGTCGTCTGGGAGGTCGACATCGCCACCGGGATGAGCGTCCCGCCCAGGAAGAGCAGGGAGCCGGCCACGCCCTGCGCCACGGCGCCGCGGAAGGGGTCGATCGTGATCATCCGGGAGGACAGCGTGTAGGCGATCCGCCAGGCCCCGAACAGGGTGCCCGCACCCAGCCCCGCGGCGACGAGGACCAGGATCCACGGCTCGGCGGCCCGGACCGAGACCGGCAGGTCCGCGCACAGCATCAGGGTGGTGAACACCCAGACGGCCCGCCGCCCGTGGGTGAGGCCGTGGCCGAAGGAGATGGCCGCGGCTCCGGTGGCCTGGACGACCTGGGAGCGGAAGGTGGTGGTCGAGGGCTCGGAGTGGCGCAGCAGGTGCAGCAGCGGGACCACCAGCGCCCAGGCCAGCCCGTAGGCCAGCAGCGGGGCCACCAGGAGCGGGACGGCCAGCTGGGACAGCGTCGCCGCGGTCAGGGGGTCCTGGTCGGTCAGGTCCACGGCACGGGCCCCCAGCATCGCCCCGAGCAGCCCGCCCAGCAGGGCGGTCGTGGAGGAGGACGGCATGCCCAGCCACCACGTGAGCACGTTCCAGGCGATGGTGGTCGCCAGGGCGCACACCAGCGCCGCCGAGCCCACCGCGTCCAGCGGCACGGGGGTGGCCGGGAAGATCCAGTCGGTCAGCAGCCAGCCGGCGGCGAAGACCCCGGCCGTGTTCACCAGGGCGCTGAGCACCAGCCCGACCTTCGGGGCCAGCGCCCGGGACCGGACCGGCAGGGCGAGGGCGTTGGGGGCGTCGTGGAAGCCGTTGACCACCACGTGCACGGTGGCGAGGAGCAGCCCGAGGACCGTGAGCAGCACCAGCACCGCGGCTCAGGACTCCGCCACGACGATGCGGCCCACCTCGGTGGACACGCGCACCAGCGCCCGGGCCGCCTCCACGAAGCGCTGGGCGGCCTGCTGCCGGCGCAGGGCCGGGACCGCCTTGTGGTGCTCCAGCAGGTGGGCCATGTGCAGCTGGTGGATCCGCTCGGCCTGCTTGCCGAGGCGCAGCATCTCGTACCAGTAGTCGTCGAGGCCCTGCAGCCCGGCGAGGTCCCGCATGGCGCGGGTGGTCAGCTCGGACATGCGCACGATCACCCCGAGCTGGTCGGTGGCGTACGAGGGGGGCCGGGTGAGGCCGTGGACGACGTGCGCCTCGGCCACGGCCAGGAGCTCCTCGGCGGCCTTGTTGAGCCAGTGCCCCAGCACGTAGACGTCCTGCCGGGGGACGGGGATCACGAACGTGGAGCGCACCGTGGTCATCACGGAGAAGTAGAGGTCGGTGGAGCGGGCCTCGCACTCCCGGATGCCGTCGAGGGTCGCGGCGTCCACCTCGGGGGACCCGATCAGCTCCGAGAGAAGGCGGACGGACGCCGTCACCTGTCCCGACATGTCGGCCAGCAGGTCCAGGACCAGCTCGTCCTCCGGGAAGATGCGAAGCGCCATCTGGTGACCGTCCTGGGCGTCGGGGCCGGCGCCGCGGAGCACGGCGGGCTCCACTGTACACGGCACAGTCGGAGGTTCCGCGGGTCCGCGGACGGCGGCGGAGGAGGAAGGGGGCGGTGCCGGACCGGGAGCGCCTCTCGGCGGAAGGCCGCTCGTGGCGGCTATGAGATGGAGCCCGGGGCTGCCGCGGCCCGGCACCTGCAGTCCATGGTAGTCCACGTGCCCCGCAGGCCAAGCCCGGAGGCTGTGGCCTCCCGCACGGCCGGCGGTGGCCGCGGTCTCAGTCGAGGTGCCCCCGGCGCCAGGCGTTGGCCGAGGCCTCGAGCTCCTCCGCGGTGCGCTCGAGGCGCTGGGTCAGGGCCACGGTGCTCGGTCCCCGGGGCGCGTGCGGGTCCACGACCGGCAGCTGGCCCGTGTCGGCGAGCCGGATCCGTCCCAGGGCGATCACGCGGCAGAAGGCCGCGAACCGGTCGAGGGCGACGTCGAACGCGCCGTTGAACGCCCCGGACAGGATGGCGTCCGCCATCGTGGTGATCTCCTCGGCCCCCGGGGGCTCCGCCACGCCGGCGACCACGTGGGAGACCTGCGCGGTGCCCCGGCCGGCGGCGAAGTACCGGCCCATCCGCACGGGGTCCTTCCGCACCCCGGCGCGCAGCGCGTAGAGCCGCCAGAGCGCGCCGGGCAACGAGACCGCCGGGGCCTCCGCCCACATCTCGGCGATGCCCTCCAGGCCCTGCTCGTCGGTGAGCTCGATGAGCCGGCGGCTGACCTCCGGGTCGTCGCTGGCCCGCCCCCGGGAGACCAGGGCGTGGGCGGCGAGGTGCGCCGCCTCCGAGACGCGGGCCGGGTCCGGGCCGCCCTCGTGGGCGTCGAACTTCTCGGGGGAGAACTTCACCGGCTTGTGGTGGCGGGGGACGTCGCTCATGCGTCCAGGGTACGGCCGCGGTTCCCGCCGGGCCACGGCGTGCTCACCAGTCGCTGGCCGAGGCGTGCACCGCCGCGTCCCGCCACTGCTGGTCCGCCCGCTCGAAGCCGTCCCGGGCCAGCGCCCGCCACAGCCGCAGCCCCAGCGCCGGGTCCTCCTGCTCGAGCTCCGCCAGCGTCTGCGGGGACAGGACCCGGGCCGTGACGTCCGTGATGGCGCTGAGGGTGGTGTGCTGCTTGTCCCCGGTGCCCAGGGCCAGCTCGCCGAAGCTCATGCCGGGGCCCAGCACCTGCAGCTCCACGCGCTCCCCGGACGGCGTGCGCAGGGACATCGACACGTCCCCGGTCACGATGAGGTGGATGCCGGCGAAGTTCTGGCCGGAGCGCAGGATGTTCTCCCCGGCCGCCCACGTGCGCTCCACGGTGCGGGCCCGCAGCGCGCGGGCGTCCGCCGGCTCCAGCCGGGAGAACAGCTCCGACTCGACGGGCCGGACCCGGGACGGGGTGCACTCGGGTCCGCCGTGCTCCTCGAGCAGCGCGTCCTCGACCCACTTGATGGCCGCGGCACGGCTCGGGAAGACCTCCAGCGGCGGATCCCCCCGGAAGGAGCGGCCGAAGTCGGGGTTGCCGGCGACGACCACCACCGTGCGCCCGGCCGCGTGCAGCTCCTGCCGGGTCCGGGCCAGCATCGGCATCGCGTAGTCGGCGATGACGTCCACCCGGCGCAGGTCCACCACCACGTAGGAGGCGTCGTAGGCGACGTCGCGGACCGTGCGGATCGCCGTCTCCGTGCCCGTGAACAGCAGGTCGCCCTGCAGCTCCACGACGACGGCGTCCGTCCCGTGCTCGGCCAGCACGGCCTCGGCCTCCGCGTTGCGCCGCACCAGGGACGGGGACTGGTCGATCGGGTAGCTGGCGCGCACCGTGGAGCGGGCCACCCGGGCGGTGTGCGTGAAGTGCAGGTCCAGGTCCTGGGAGAGCCGCTCGCACGCGAGCACCCCGCGCACGCTGTTGCCGTGCCGGTCCAGGGCGGGAGAGAAGGTCGCCACCGCCAGCTCGCCCGGCAGCACGGCGATGATGCCCCCGCCCACCCCGGACTTCGCGGGCAGGCCCACCCGCACCATCCACTCGCCGGCGTCGTCGTACATCCCGCAGGAGCTCATGACGGACAGGACCCGGGAGACGGTCCCGGCGTCGAAGACCTCCTCGCCGGTGAGCGGGTTGGTGCCCGCGTTGGCCAGGGTCGCGCCCATCAGGGCGAGGTCGCGGCAGGTGACCAGCACGGAGCACTGGGCGAAGTAGTCCTCGAGCGCCTGGGTGGGGTCCCCCTCGATGATCCCCGCGGAGGCCAGCAGGTAGCCCAGGGCCCGGTTGCGGTCCCCGGCGTCGTGCTCCTGGGCGAGGACCTCGGGGCTGATGGCCAGGTCCCGGCCGGCGCAGCGGGAGTAGGCCTCCCGGATCCGGTCCCGGCGCAGGTCGCGGTCGCTGTCCGGGACCAGCCACGTCGAGGCGATCGCCCCGGCGTTGATCATGGGGTTGGCCGGGCGCCCGCTGCCGGGCTGGAGCGAGATCTCGTTGTAGGCGTCCCCGCTGGGCTCCACGTCCATCTTCGCGTGCACGGCCTCCGCCCCGAGGTCCTGCAGGGCGAGGGCGTAGGTGAAGGCCTTGGAGATCGACTGGAGGCTGAACTCGTCCCGCGTGCTGCCCGCCTCGTAGACGTGGCCGTCCGCCGTGGCGATGACGATGCCGAAGCGCTCCGGGTCCGCCCCCGCGAGGGCCGGGATGGAGGAGCTGGGGGCCCCGCCGCGCTCGTCCCGCAGCTGCTCCACCACGTGCTCGAGGTACGCGGTGACGGCCGAGGGGCCGAAGAGTCCCGTCTCGACGCGCTCTTCTTCCTCGGTGCTCGGCTGCGGCACGGGCGGTCCTCCGGTCGGGTCGGTGTGCACGGTCGTCACGACCACTCTAGGCGGACGCGCCCGGGTGCTCGTCGGCCCCGCCCGGGCGGGCGGCGTCCCGGGCGCCCGGGGGACCGTGCGGTAGAGTGGTGCCCGCTCCGGACCGGCCGCGCCCCGTGCCCGCCGACCGG
This sequence comes from Kocuria sp. KH4, assembly GCF_053711175.1. Taxonomy (NCBI): domain Bacteria; kingdom Bacillati; phylum Actinomycetota; class Actinomycetes; order Micrococcales; family Micrococcaceae; genus Kocuria; species Kocuria sp. KH4. Next base: position 66,682 of record NZ_JBSJYX010000006.1, on the reverse strand, counting down.
CAGCGGGCCTCTAGCTCAGTTGGTAGAGCAGTGGACTTTTAATCCATGGGTCGTGGGTTCGAGCCCCACGGGGCCCACCCGTCCGAAAGGGCCCCCTTCCCGTCCGGGAAGGGGGCCCTTCCGCACTCCGTGGGCCGGGGACGGTGCGGCGGCGTCCGCGGGGCCGGTGCGGGGCGTGCCTAGTCGAGCAGGCGCAGCGCCTCGTCGATCCGGTCCCGCAGGAGCCTGGCCTGCGCCACGGTCCAGGCCTCGTGGCCGATGTGCAGCACCACGCCGTCCGGATGGGCGTAGGAGCCGTCCGGGGTGGTGACGACCTCCCACGTCTCCAGCAGGGCCACCGGCGAGGGGCCGGCGAGGGAGCGGGCCGGCAGCTCCCGCGAGTTGGTGACCGTCTCGGGGTCGGTCACCTCCTGAGCGGTGGCCCAGGCGGGACGGGGGACGAGAGCCGTGTTCTCGTGCATGGGGGTGCCTTCCAGGGAAGAGGGGTGATCCCATGTTCCTGCATGTGGGAGCCGTTTCCGGCGACCGGGCGGCGTGTGTCGCGCCGCTGGGCGAGGACTGGACGTCCGTCGGCCCGGACTGGACCTTCGTCGTGCGTGCGCGGGACGCCCGCTACCGCCCGTCGAGCTGCTCGGAGGGCGTGGGCACCGACTCGGGGCCCGGCTGGTCCGGGGCCGGCGCCCCGGAGCCGACCTGCGCGTCGCCCGAGGCGCTCTCGGGCACGGGCGTGGTGGTCACGGGCGGCGGCGGGCTGAAGGTGCTCGTGGAGGAGGTCCCGGGCGGTGTCGCGGGGGCGTCCGGCCCGTCCTCCCGCGCGTCGTCGCAGCCGGTCAGCGCGAGGGCGAGCAGTGCCGCGGCGGGAATGATCCGGCGCATCCGGGTGGTCCTCTCGGTCGGTGACCCCTCCACGGTATCCGTGCCGGACCGGATCCGCAGGGACCCGCACGCCCGGGACGGTGCGCGGCGTCCCGGGCGTGCGGGTCGGGGCGGTGCTACCGGCGGTGCTGTCGGCGGCGCAGCCGGGGCACGTGGCGCAGGAGCAGGGCCACCACCACGGCGCTCACGCCCAGCAGGCCGGCGCCGATCCCGGCGGAGAGGTGCATCCCCGCCTCGAAGGCCGCCACGGCCGAGGCGAGCAGCTGGCCGGCCGCGGCCGGGTCCAGGGCTCCTGCGACGTCGACCGCCCCGCCGAGGGTCTCGGCCGCGGTGGCGGCCTGGTCCGGGGCCAGTCCCGGCGGCGGCACCACCCGGTCGGCGTAGGTGGCCGTGACGGCCGTGCCCAGCACGGCCACGCCCAGCCCCGCGCCGAGCTCGTAGGCGGTCTCGGAGATCGCCGAGGCCGCGCCGGCCTGCTCGGGGGCCACCTCGGCGAGGATGAGGTCTCCCGCGATCGTCTGGGCGGCCCCGGAGCCGAGCCCGATCACCATGAGGGCGACGACGAGGAGCGTCCCGCCGGAGAGGTCCCCGAGCAGCACCAGCAGGAAGCCGGAGGCCATGACCAGCAGGCCGCCGCCGAGCACGAGCGCCGGGCGGACGACGCCGACCACGTGCACCGCGAGCAGCCCCGACACGATGGTCACGGCCGCTCCCGGCAGCAGGGCCAGCCCCGCCCGCATCGGCGGCACGCCCTGGACGAGCTGCAGGTACTGGGAGACGAAGAACAGGAAGCCGATGAAGGTGGTGGAGGCCACCAGGTTGTTGAGCAGCCCCCCGGTGAAGGGTGCGTGGCGGAACAGGCGCAGGTCCAGCATCGGCACCGGCCGGCGCAGCTGGCGGCGCACGAACAGGGTCCCCGCGGCGGCGGCGAGCAGGACCGCCGCGGCCACGGCCGGGGAGGGCCCGTGCGCGCCGAGGTCCTTGAGGCCGTGGACCAGGGCGACCATCGCCGTCATGATCAGCACCGCGCTGAGCACGTCCACGGGCCCCGGGGCAGGGTTCCTGGACTCCGGCACCAGCACCGGGGCCAGGACCAGCAGAGGCAGCAGCACCGGCACGGCGATGAGGAGGACGGAGCCCCACCAGAAGTGCTCCAGCAGGAGCCCGCCCAGCACCGGGCCGAGGGCCCCGCCCGCGGAGAAGCCCGTGGCCCAGACCGCGATGGCGGCCCGCCGCTGGGTGGCGTCGTGGAAGATGTTGCGCAGCAGGGACAGGGTGGCCGGCATCAGCATGGACCCGAAGAGCCCCAGCAGCGCCCGGGCCGCCACGAGCACCGCCCCCGTGGGCGCGAACGCGGCCAGCGCGGACACCACCGCGAACCCCGTGCTCCCCACCAGCAGCAGCCGGCGGCGCCCCACCCGGTCCCCGAGGGACCCCATCGGCACGAGCAGCCCGGCCAGCACCAGCGGATAGGCGTCCACCATCCACAGCAGCTGCGTGCCGGTGGGGCGCAGCTCCCGGGAGATCTCGGGCAGCGCGAAGTTGAGCACCGTGTTGTCCACGGAGATCAGCAGCACCGGCAGCATCAGCACCACGAGGGCCGCCCACTCCCGGGCGCCGGCGCGGGCGGGGGGTGCGGCGGTGGCCGGGGACGGCATGGCGGGCGGGTCCTCTTTCCGGGACGGCGGGCGTGGGCACCATCCTCGCAGAGCCCGGCCGGCGGGGGCGCCGCACTAGACTGCTCGGGAAGGCCGGCCGGACGAGCCCGCCCGGCCCGCAGCGACGGAGAAGAGGTCCCCGATGGTCGAGCCGGTCCCCACGAGCGCGATGTCCGACGCCGCCCCCGGTGTCTCCGAGCAGTACGAGGCGGTCCGCGACCGTGTCCTGGAGCTGCGCGAGGACTACGAGCGGGCGCGGGAGGAGTTCCGCTGGCCGCGGATGGAGCACTTCAACTTCGCCCTGGACTGGTTCGACCACGTGGCCCGGGACCCCGGGCGGGGCAGCCGCGACGCCCTGTGGATCGTTGCCGCCGACGGCTCGGAGCAGCGGCGCACCTTCGCCGAGCTCGCCGGGTCCTCGGCCCGCACCGCGAACTGGCTGCGGGGCCTGGGGGTCCGCCGCGGCGACCGCATCCTGCTGATGCTGGGCAACCAGCTGGAGCTGTGGGAGACCCAGCTCGCCGGGATGAAGCTGGGGGCGCCGCTGATCCCGACCGCCGTGATGATGCCGTCCGCGGACCTGCAGGACCGGGTCCGGCGCGGCCGGGTCTCCTGGGTCGTGACGGACGCCGCCAACGCCCCGAAGTTCGCCGCGGTGGACGGCGACTACGGTCTCGTCGTCGTGGGCGGGGAGGCCGAGGTGGAGGCGGCGCGGGAGCAGCTGCCCGGCCGGGCGGTGCGCCGCTACGCTGAATCCGCCGGCGCGGACGCCGTGTTCGTCCCCGAGGGGGTCACCCGCTCGCGCGACCCGCTGCTGCTGTACTTCACCTCCGGGACCACGTCGCAGGCCAAGCTGGTGGAGCACACCCACTACTCGTACTCGTTCGGGCACCTCTCCACCGTCTACTGGATGGGCCTGCGCCCCGGCGACGTGCACCTGAACATCGCCTCGCCCGGCTGGGGCAAGCACTCGTGGTCGAACTTCTTCGCCCCCTGGATCGCGGAGGCCACCGTGTTCATCCTCAACCAGGACCGCTTCGACGCGGTGGGGCTCATGGAGCAGATGGGCCGCGCGGGCGTCACCAGCTTCTGCGCCCCGCCCACCGTGTGGCGGATGCTCATCCAGGCCGACCTGCACCGCGTCCAGGACCCGCCCGTGTCCGCGGTCTCCGCCGGGGAGCCGCTGAACCCCGAGGTGATCCGCCGGGTGCAGGAGGCGTGGGGCGTGACGATCCGGGACGGCTACGGCCAGACGGAGACCACGCTGCAGATCGCCAACACCCCCGGCCAGCCGGTCGTGCCGGGCGCCATGGGCAGGCCGCTGCCGGGCTTCGTCGTCGAGCTCCTGGACCCCCGCACCGGCGCACCCGCCGAGGAGGGCGAAATCTGCCTGAAGGTGGACGACGATCCCCCCGGGATCATGGCCGGGTACATCGACGAGCCCGAGCGCACCGCCGAGGTCGTCCAGGACGGCTGGTACCACACCCGGGACATCGCCCGCCGGGACGAGCACGGGGTCTACACCTACGTGGGGCGCACCGACGACGTCTTCAAGGCCTCGGACTACCGGATCTCGCCGTTCGAGCTGGAGTCGGTGCTCATCGAGCACCCCGCGGTCGCGGAGGCGGCCGTGGTCCCGGCCCCGGACCCCGTCCGGCACGCCGTGCCGAAGGCCTACCTGGTGCTCGCCGCCGGGGCGGAGCCCACCCGGGAGCTCGCGGGGGAGATCCTCCGCTTCGCCCGGGAGAACCTCGCCCCCTACAAGCGGGTGCGCCGGGTCGAGTTCACCGACCTGCCGAAGACGATCTCGGGCAAGATCCGCCGCGTGGTGCTGCGCGAGCGCGAGGAGGCCGCGCAGCGACCGGCGGCCGGCGCGCCGGCGACGCCTCCCGCCGACGGCCTGGGCGTCGAGTACACCGAGGCGGACTTCCCGGGGCTGCGCGACTGAGCGGCGGCGCGCCCGGTGCCCCCGGCGGGGGCACCGGGCGCGCAACGTGACGTCACCAGGCGCCGGGAAAGGGTGCCCAACGGGGGACAGACCGAGGCCGGTCTGTCCCCATTTCATGCCACGTTTTCCGATGCAAATGAATCGACGAGGTGCTCCGAGGCCGCCACAAGGCCGATGTGGCAAGCGCAAACACATGAAAAAACGTCGGTGTCGGCCGTTCGGAATATGACGTCGGCCGCCGTGACAGGTCCTGGAAACCCTGCCACCATGGAGTCAATTGGTTCACCCGACGAGGATGGGCCAACGGATCCGCCGGGGGGCGGATCGACCGCGGTCCATCGGGGGATGGGCCGCCCGCACGCAGGCACCGGGGGGTGCCGGTGCGACCGGTTCATCGGGGGGTGAACCGACACGGGAGCACCGCTGGGGGGCGGTACTCCCACCAGGCGAGTCTCTGCTCGCCACCGGCCGTCAGGCCGGACGATGCGCCCGTTGCGGGGGCCATCCGTTCCGACGGATGGGCAACGGGCGCATCGCTCTGTCCGCGCCCGACCGGTGGCGCCGGGCGGTGCGGCACGGTGCGCCGTGCCGCACCTCCCGGCGACCACCGCGCCACGGCGTCGGAGGACCCTGGAAGACTGGGGCCCATGACCACCTCCCCGGCCTCCGCCGCCGCCCAGGACACCATCCAGGACACCGCCCTGCACGAGGACGCGCTCGGGCTGCTGCGCGCGCTCACCGGCCGGGCCGACGCCGCCTTCCACCCCGGCCAGTTCGAGGCGATCGAGGCCCTCGTGGGGCACGGCCGGCGCGCCCTGGTGGTGCAGCGCACCGGGTGGGGCAAGTCCGCGGTCTACTTCCTCTCCGCCCTGCTGCTGCGGGCGCGCGGCCGGGGCCCCACCCTGATCGTCTCCCCGCTGCTGGCCCTGATGCGGGACCAGGTCGCCGCCGCGGCCCGGGCGGGCGTGCGGGCGGCGGCCATCAACTCCGCCAACGCCACGGAGTGGGGGCAGATCTCCGCCCAGCTGCAGGCCGACGAGCTCGACGTCCTGCTCGTCTCCCCGGAGCGGCTGAACAACCCGGTGTTCCGGGAGCAGCAGCTGCCGCAGCTGGTGGCCCGGCTCGGGCTGCTCGTGGTGGACGAGGCGCACTGCATCTCGGACTGGGGCCACGACTTCCGCCCCGACTACCGGCGCATCCGGGACCTGATCGCGCGCCTGCCCGAGGAGGTCCCGGTGCTGGCCACGACCGCCACCGCCAACGAGCGGGTGGTCGCCGACGTCGAGGAGCAGCTGGGCGTGCGGCCCGGCGGCACGAGCACGGGGGAGGTGTTCACCCTCCGGGGCCCGCTCTCCCGGGCGTCCCTGCGACTGGGCGTGCTCGACCTGCCCTCGGCCACGGCCCGGCTCGCCTGGCTGCTCGAGCACGTCGGGTCCCTGCCGGGCAGCGGAATCATCTACGCGCTCACGGTGGGGGCCGCCGAGGACACCGCCCAGGCCCTCGCCGAGGCCGGCCTGCCGGTGCGGGCCTACACCGGGCGCACGGACCAGGGCGAACGGGAGGAGCTCGAGGCCGCCCTCAAGGAGAACCGGGTCAAGGCCCTGGTGGCCACCTCCGCGCTGGGCATGGGCTTCGACAAGCCGGACCTCGGGTTCGTGGTCCACCTGGGCGCGCCGTCCTCGCCGGTGGCCTACTACCAGCAGGTCGGCCGGGCCGGGCGCGCCACCGACAACGCCGACGTCCTGCTGCTGCCCGGCACGGAGGACCGGCAGATCTGGGAGTACTTCGCGACCGCCTCCATGCCCACGGAGCAGAAGGCCGCCGCCGTCCTCGGCGAGCTGGCCGCCGCGGGGGGCGCCCTCTCCGTGGCCGTCCTGGAGTCCCGCGTGGACGTCCGGCGCAGCCCGCTCGAGCTGCTGCTGAAGGTCCTCGCCGTCGAGGGCGCCGTGGAGCGCGTGCAGGGCGGCTGGCAGGCCACGGGCGTGCCGTGGCGCTACGACGCCGAGCGCTACGGCCGGATCGCCGCCGCCCGGGTGGACGAGCAGAACGCCATGCTCGACTACGAGCGCACCACCGGGTGCCGCATGGAGTTCCTCGCCCGGCAGCTGGACGACCCCACGGCCGCGCCGTGCGGGCGGTGCGACACCTGCGCCGGCCCGTGGTACCCCACGACCGTGGACGAGAGCGCCACCGACTCCGCCGGGGCCGCCCTGACCCGGGTGGGCGTCGTGCTGGAGCCCCGGGCGCAGTGGCCCACGGGGATGCCGCGGCTCGGCGTGGACGTCAAGGGCCGGATCCCCGAGGACGAGCGCTGTGCCGAGGGCCGGGCCCTGGCCCGGCTCACGGACCTGGGCTGGGGGAACCGGCTGCGCGAGCTGTTCCGCACCGACGAGCAGGGCGCCCCGGTCGACGGGCCGGTGGACCCGGCCCTCGGCCGGGCCTGCGTGCAGGTCCTCGCCGAGTGGCGCTGGGCGGACCGGCCCGCGGCGGTCGTCTCCGTCCCGTCCCGCTCCCGGCCCCGGCTCGTGCGCTCGCTGGCGGAGGGCATGGCCGGGGTGGGCCACCTGCCCTACCTCGGGGAGCTCGACGTCCCCGAGGGCTTCCCCGCCGGCGGGCACGGCGGCAACAGCGCCTACCGGCTGGCGGCCGTGTGGGAGAAGTTCCGGGTGGGCCCGGGGCTCGCCGAGGAGCTGGACCGGCTCGGCGGACGACCCGTCCTGCTCGTCGACGACCTCGTGGACAGCCGCTGGACGCTGGCCGTGGCCGCCCGCGCCCTGCGCCGGGCCGGCGCCGGGCCGGTGCTGCCCTTCGTGCTGGCCTCCCAGGGCTGAGCCGCCGGGGCCGGGCCGCGGGGTCGGGCCGCGGGGCGGACCGGGCCGGGGGAGCGGCCGGGCCCCGTCTTGTACGCTGTCCTGCGTGTCCTCCCCTCCCACGCCGCTCGTCGACGTCATCATCCCCGTGCACACGCCCGCACGACCCGTCGACCGGGCCGTCGGCGCGGTCCTGGCCGGAGGCCTCGCGGTCGGCGAGCACGACGGGGTGCGCGTCACGGTGGTCTGCCACAACGTCGACACCGCCCTGATCCGCGAGCGCCTCGCCGCGCAGCACCGGCCGCTGGTCGACCTGCTGGAGTGCTCCGACGGCACCCGCAACCCGGCCGCCCCCCGCAACCTGGGCCTGGAGCGCTCCTCCGCCCGGTACGTCTGCTTCGTGGACAGCGACGACACCATCGCGCCCGGGGCGCTGGCGGCGTGGACGGCGGTCGCGGAGCGCCACGGCTCGGCGGCGGTGCTCCCGCGCCTCGTCCACGGCGGCGGCGGCGTGCTCCGCACCCCCGTGCCCCGCCCGTTCCGCCGCGCGGACCTCGACCCGGTCAAGGACCGGCTGGCCTACCGCACCACCAGCCTGGGGCTGCTGCGCCGGCAGGTGCTGGCCGAGCGCGGGCTGCGCTTCCAGGGCCAGTACGTCACCGGCGAGGACCTGGGGCTCACCGCCCGCGCCTGGTTCGGCGGCGGACGGCTCGACCTCGCGCCGCGGTGGGCGCACTACGTGGTGCACGACGACGCCGCCGACCGGATCACCCGGGCGCCGCGGCCCCTGGAGCAGGAGCTCGCCGCCTTCGTGGACCTGCTGGGCGGGGACTGGGCGGCGGGGCTGCCGGAGCGGCAGCGCAGCGCCATCGCGGTGAAGGTCCTCCGGGTCCAGCTGTTCGGGACGGTGCACGCCCGGGCGGCGGCGGGGGCCTGGTCCGACGCCGACGCCGCGACCTGCCGGGCGCTGCTGCGGCTGGTGGAGTCGGTGGCCGGGACGGCGCTCGAGGTGCTCCCGCGGGCCGACCGGGACCTGCTGGACCTCGTGGTCCGCGACGGGGCCGCCGCCGGTGAGGTGCACGCCGCGTCCGCCCGGCGGCGCCGCTTCGGCCGGCCCGCCACGCTGCTCACCCGGGACCCGCGCCGGGTCCTGCACCGCGAGGCACCCCTGCGCTTCATGGCCGCGTCGCTGCTGGTCTGACCGGCCGGTGCGACAATGGTGGCCTGTCCATCGTCTGACCCCCCTCCTGACGAGAGAGTTCCATGAGCCGTCTCCTGCCCGCCGAGCTGTCCGCGGGGACCGCGCCCGCCACCGCCCCCGCCCCGGCCGCCCACCGCTTCCGTCCCGAGGTGCAGGGGCTGCGCACCGTGGCCGTCCTCCTGGTCGCCGTCTACCACGTGTGGATCGGCGGGGTCTCGGGCGGGGTGGACGTCTTCCTGTTCATCTCGGCGTTCCTGATGACCCTCTCCTTCGTCCGGCGGCTCGAGGCCGGGACGGGGCCGCAGCTGGGCCGCTACTGGGCCCGGACCTTCTCGCGGCTGCTGCCGCCCGTCGTCGTCACGGTGCTGGGCACCCTCGTGGCGGTGCGGATGCTGTTCCCCTCCGACCGCTGGTACGCCGCGATCGAGGAGGCGGCGGCCACGGTGCTCTACGCCCAGAACTGGGTGCTCGCGTTCAACGCGGTGGACTACTACGCCGCGGACACCTCCCAGGCCAGCCCGTTCCAGCACTTCTGGTCCCTGTCCGTGCAGGGCCAGGTGTTCCTGCTCTGGCCGCTGCTGCTCGCCCTGTGCGGACTGCTCGCCCGGCGCACCCGGCAGCCCGTGGGCCGGGTGGCCGCCGTCGTGTTCGGGGCGGTCTTCCTGGCCTCCCTCGTCTTCTCGGTGGTCTCCACGAACCACGAGCAGGCCTTCGCCTACTTCGACACCCGCGCCCGGCTCTGGGAGTTCGCCCTCGGCTCGCTGCTGGCCCTGGCGGTGCTGCGGGGCGTCACCCTGCCGCACGCCCTGCGCCTCGTCCTGGGGTGGGCCGGGCTCGTGGCCATCGCGGTGTGCGGGCTGGTCCTGGACGTCCAGGGCTCCTTCCCCGGGTGGGTGGCGCTGTGGCCGCTGACCGGGGCGGCGCTGGTGATCCTCGCCGGTCACACCGGGGACCCGCGCGGGGCGGACGCCCTGCTCACCCGCCGCCCCCTCCTGGTCCTCGGCGAGGCGTCCTACGCGGTCTACCTCGTGCACTGGCCGGTGCTCGTGACCTACCTGGTGGTCACGGACCGCGAGAAGGCCACGCTGCTGCACGGGCTGGTCATCCTGCTGGCCAGCATCGTCCTGGGCGTCCTGGTGCACCGGCTGGTCGAGCGCCCGCTGCGGCTCGGCACCGGTGCCCGGGCCGGCCTGCGCCAGCTCGGGCTGATCGTGCTGTGCCTGGTCCTCGTGCTGGTCCCCGCCGCGGGGGCCCGGGCGGTCCTGGACCGGCACGCGCAGGAGGCCGCGGCCCGGGCCGCCGTCGAGAACCCGGGAGCCGCCGTCCTGGCCGGGGACCTCGCCTGGCAGCAGGACCCGGCGGTGCCCACGATCCCGAACCCCCTGGTGCGGGAGGGCCAGTGGTCGGCGCTGCCGGAGAAGTGCGACGCCGCGGCGGAGGACTGGTTCGGCGACCACGTCGTGGCCTGCACGGCCCTGCCCGTGGACCCGGACGCCGAGGTCGACGCCATGGTCGTCGGCAACTCCCACGCCGAGCAGTGGCTGCCGGCGTTCCAGCGCGTCGCCGAGGACCGCGGCTGGAACCTGCTCTCCGCCGTCAAGGGCGCCTGCCGGTACCAGCCGGTCGAGACCACCGACGAGCCCGAGTGCCAGGAGCTCATCCGGCTCACGGACCGCTACATCGAAGAGCAGGACATCGACGTGGTCTTCACGACCTCCACCGTCACCTCCACCGACGGGCCCGGCGAGCAGATCGCCCCCGGCTTCGCGCAGCTGCTCGAGGACCTCGACGAGCGGGGCGTCACCGTGGTCGGGATCCGCGACAACCCGCGCTTCCCCTTCAACATGGTCACCTGCATCGACCAGGACGGGCCCGACGCCGCGCGCTGCAACCCGCCGCGGGAGCAGAAGCTGGCGCCGCAGAACCCGGCGGACGCGCTCGAGGCCTCGCACGGCAACTTCGTCAACGTCGACATGAGCGACTGGATCTGCCCGGACGGCACGTGCCCGTCCCGGATCGGCAACCGCTGGGTCTACATGGACGACAACCACATGCCCCGCGACTACGTGGTCACCATGGCCCCGGCCTACGCGGAGCAGTTCGACCGGCTGGTGGAGCGCCGGGCGCAGCCCCTGCCCGGCGGGTGAGCGGCGGAGCCCGGTGCGGCGGCCGGGCAGGGGCTCAGCGCCGGAGGCGGCCCGCGACGGCCCGGACCATCGGGCGCAGGTCACGGGCGCTGAGCCCCGCCCACACCGCGAGGAACACGGCGGTGACCCCCAGGGCCGGCAGCACCCGGAACCCCGGGCCGAGGATCTGCAGAGCCGCCAGCACCAGCCCGTAGCCGACGCCGATGCGCAGCAGGATCCCGCCCCAGCGCATCCGGTCCAGCCGCCAGACCACCAGCAGCGGCAGCACCGCGCTGACCAGCGCGCCCACGAGGTAGCCCACGGCCGAGGCCGTGATCCCCAGCTCCGGGCCCAGCACCACCATGGTGCCCACCCCTGCGGCCAGGCCCAGGCCGTTGGCGGCGGCCAGCACCTTGATCCCCCAGGGCTCGGTGCCGTTGAGCCGGGCGTTCGCGGCGTTGAAGCTGGTCGCCGAGACGGCCAGGAACAGCAGGACGAGCAGCGGCTCGGCGTCCACGAACTCCGGCTCCGCGAAGTACACCAGCCGCAGGACGGGCTCCGCCCACAGGGCGCCCACGCCGAAGACCGGCAGGAAGACCGTGACCATCGTGCGCAGGATGGTGTCCACCTGACGGGTCAGCCCCGCGGTGTCCCCGGCGGCGTACATGCGGGCCACACTCGGGGACAGCGCGGTGAGCATGGCCCCGGACAGCATGCTGGCGGGTGTCGCGAGGGACACCGCGGCGGCGTAGAGGCCCACCTCGGGCTTGGTGGCGAAGCCGTCGCCGATCACGAGGGACAGCTGCATCAGGCCGCTCGCCGCCACGAGGTGGGCCGAGCCCCACGCGGTGAAGAGCAGGATCTCCCGGCGTTGGGCCGGGTCGAGGCGGGCCCCGCTGCGGCGCGGCCACGCCGGCAGGGCATAGACCGTATAGCCGGTGATCAGGGGCAGCAGCAGCACCCAGTGCCAGCCCGCGAGCAGGACCAGCAGCAGCAGGGTGAGGGTGAGGAACGAGCTGATCGTGTCCCACGCCGTCGTCGTCACGAACTGGTTGTTGCCCGTGCGCACGCCGCGCACGAAGTTGTAGGCCGACAGGGAGAGCACGAGCAGCCCCGCCGAGACCGTGTAGGCCCACGGGAGCTCGATCACGAACGCGGCGTAGAGCACCGCCGAGACGGACAGCACCGCCATGCCCGCGGACGCGCTGGTCGCCGTGAACGAGGCGGTGGCGGCCTGCGCGTCCCGGTCCTGGCGCCCCCGGGCCATCGCGATGAACTTGGACGCCGCCGTGCCGGAGGCCTGGGGCCACAGCAGGACGAGGAACAGCGCCAGCGAGATCGTCAGGTTGACGTCGGCGAGCGCTCTCTGGCCCATCAGGTTGCCCACCAGCACGCTGTAGCCGAAGCGGGACAGCCCCTGGACGAACACGGCCACCACGGTCAGCGCGAACGCGGACCCCAGGGGGTTGTCGGTGTTCGCGTGGTTGGGGGGCGGGAAGAGGATCGGGCGCAGCCGGGACATCAGGCGGCCGCCCCGGGGGCTGGGCTGGTCATCGGGTCCGAGTCTACCCAGGCCGGCCGGGCCCTCGGGCGATGCGCCCCGGGCCCCGCCGGCGTGGATACGCTGGGGGCATGAGCCAGCACACCGAGACATCCCCCGGCCCGCGCCCCGTGCGGACGCCGCAGACCAGCGGCAGGGGCTGAGCGGCATGCGCGTGCTCGTCGTCAGCACCTGGTACCCCTCGGCCGAGCGCCCCGGGGAGACGCCGTTCGTGCCCCGGCACGTCCGGGCCGTCTCCCGCCATCACGACGTCCGGGTGGTGCACGTCCGGCTCCTGCGCACCGGACCGGTCCGCGGCGAGGTCTGGGACGGTGTCCCGGTGCTGCGCGTGCCGTTCCACCCGCTCCGGCCGCGGACCCTCCTCCGGGCCTACCGGATCCTCCTGCGGGGACTGCGCGGGGCCGAGCTCGTGCACAGCATGGCGTTCTCCGCGGCCCTCGTGCTCGCCCCGCTGGCCGCGGCGCGGCTCCTGGGCCGCCCCTGGGTGCACACCGAGCACTGGAACGGCGTCCACACCCCGGAGCAGGTCGGCGGCGTGTGGCCGTGGTTCGCGTGGTCGCGCCACGTGCTCCGGCTGCCGGACCTGGTCACCGGGGTCAGCGAGGCGATGTGCGCGACCCTGCGGCGCTTCTGCCGCCCCGGCAGCGTCCGCTGGTGGGGCAACGTGGTGGACCACGACGACGCGGTGGTGCCGCCGCCGCGGGGGAGGACCCTCGAGCTCGTGTCCGTCGGCGGCCTGTGGGGGCTCAAGGACCCGCTGCTCGCCGTCGAGGCGGTGGCGGCGCTGCGCCGCTCCGGCGCGGACGTGCACCTGGTGTGGTGCGGTGAGGGACCGCTGCGCGGCCGGGTCGAGGAGCGCATCGAGGCGCTGGGCCTGCAGGGCGCGGTGGAGCTCGCCGGCAGCCTCGAGCCGGCGCAGGTGCGTCGGCGCCTGGCCGCCGCGGACGTGTTCCTGCTGCCCAGCCGCACGGAGACGTTCTGCGTGGCGGCCGCCGAGGCGCTGGCGGCCGGCCGGCCCGTGGTGATGGGGGCGGTCGGCGCCCACACGGAGTTCCTGCACCCCGGCAACTCCCGCCTCGTGGCCGAACGCACCCCGGAGGCCTTCGCCCGGGCCGTGCTGGACCTCGCCGCCGCGGAGGACCTGCTCACCCCGGAGGCGATGGCGGAGGAGATCCGCGCCGTCTACGGCGGCGAGCGGATCGCCGCCGACGTCGACCGGCTCTACCGGTCGCTCACGCCCGGCTCGGGCGCGGGGCGTCGGCTTTGACCCCGCGGCCGGTCCTCGCTTAAGCTGGCCTGTGTTGTCCACCCGGCGTGGTGGACGGCGGATGGAGACGTGCCAGAGCGGCCGAATGGACTTCACTGCTAATGAAGGGTCGGGGTTAAACTCGACCGGGGGTTCAAATCCCCCCGTCTCCGCACTCACGATGTCCTCGGACATCGACAACACCCCCGGACCGCATGGTCCGGGGGTGTTCGTGTTCTCCCGTGCCGTCGGCTGCGTACCCCCCGACGTCAGTGAGGTTCGGAGGAGGAGCACGACACGACGGCGCACGGAGCAGGCAACGACGTGACTATTGGCTACGGCCGAGTAGCATCTGATTTGCATATGTTCATTGCTGTTCGGAGGCCCCCATGTCCGTACCCAACCGACGCCGCGTTGTCGCTGTTCTGACAGCAGCGCTCATCTCCGCCACAGGCATCGGCCTGACCGCCCTGCCTGCCCATGCGGCACCGGCCGGCGCTCCGCAGAGCCAGGTGCTCCTCACGGCACAGTTCCGTGTGGGCGGTGCCATCGGAGCCAAGTGGAGGAGCCTGGGCGGCAGCAGCGGCTTCCTGGGCCAGCCCGTCAAGAGCGAGCAGCGCCTCAGGAGCGGCGGCGCCTATCAGTCCTTCAAGGGCGGGGCGATCCACTGGTCCCCGCGGACCGGAGCTCATGCCACCAGAGGTGCCATCCAGAAGACCTGGGCTCGCGCCGGCTGGGAGAACGGCAGATACGGTTATCCGACGAGCGACGAGTACTCCACCTCCACCGGAAAGGCGCAGCGCTTCCAGGGTGGCGTCATCACGTGGACGGATCCGGCCAAGAAGCCCGCGCCCACCGGCACCCGGACCTATCGGGGCAACGGCGACGCGGTCATCACCATTGCCAAGCCCGACGGTCTCAAATCCGTCGCCGCGGTGCAGTCGTCGTACAACGGGCCGGGGAATTTCGTCGTCTGGGGGTTGGACTCCGGATACGGGAACACCGATCTGCTGGTCAACACCATCGGGTCCTATTCCGGCACCGCGCTGCTCGACGAGTTCGACTGGGGAAACAAGACCACGCGGCTCGAGATCACGGCTGAGGGTCCGTGGACCGTCACCGTCAAGTCGACCAAGGTCCTCCCCGCCTACGGGGCCGGGCGTGCGGTCGCCGGCAAGGGCGATACGGTCTTCCGGTACACGGGCGGCAACTCCACCCGCCACCTCTCGCACAGTGGCGCCAGCAACTTCGCCGTCTGGTCGTACGGCAACAGCGGGATGGACGACCTTCTGGTCAACCGTATCGGGCGGTACTCGGGTCGGGTGACCTATCCCGGTCCCGGCCTCGTGGAGGTCACGGCAGACGGGTCCTGGACGATCAAACCCTGATCCGCCATTCCTGGCCCCTCGGTGGCACGGCGGAGCGCCTTGCACGCGACGAGTGGCAGGTCGGACCGGAACGAAGTGCAACGCGAGCCACCCCGGACCCGCGGTCCGGGGTGTTTCGCGTTGCGGGGCCGCGCCGGACCCGGTGCCGCGCGTCATCTGCGGCGGTGCCCGTGACCGCCACCGGGGCGCTTCCTAGACTGGTGCCCAGCGTCGCCGAGGGGCCGATTCCAGGGGGAACACCATGTCCGAGCAGCAGCAGCCCGGCGTCCCGGCCGACCCGTCCCCGGGCCGCGCCACCGCGCAGTGGGAGGCCGGGGCCCCCGACCGCTCCGTGCTGGAGCGGGCCCTGGACGCCGTGACGGTGCGCCGGGTCTTCGGCGAGGCCTACGAGCTCGACGGCGCCACCATCGTGCCCGTGGCCCACGTCCGTGGCTGGGGCGGGGGCGGGGGCGGCTCCGGCGAGCAGCACGGCGAGTCCGGCAGCGGCTCCGGCCTCGGCTTCGGGGTCAACGCCTCCCCGGCCGGGGTGTACGTGCTCCGGGACGGCGCCGTGACGTGGCAGCCGGCCGTCGAGCCGGTCCGGATCGCCCTGCCCGTGGGCCTGGCGCTCGTCGCGGCGCTCGGCGCGGTCGGCTGGGCCCTCGCCACGCGCCGGGCCTGAGCGCCCGCACCCGGGCGACCCCTCCGGGGCAACCTCTACCGGGTGCCCGCCCCTGTCCCCCTGCCGCCGGGCCCTGACAGGATGCGGCCATGTCCTTCGCGCTCCGCGTCCTGGTCAACGCGCTCGCCATCTGGGTGGCCGCGTGGATCCTGCCCGGGATGCGGCACACGGCGGACCCCTCGGTGGTCCCGGAGCGCGAGCAGCGCTGACCGGACGCGGGCTCAGTCCCGGTGCAGCGCCGCCCAGAGGAACTCGTGGGAGAGGGCGTGCAGCCGGGCCGCCTGCCGGTTGTCCCCGGCGCCCGCGTGCCCGCCGTCGGTGGCCTCGTAGAACCACACGTCCTCGTAACCCATGTCCAGCATCCGCGCCGCGGTCTTGCGGGCCTGCACCGGGCCCACGCGGTCGTCGCTCGTGGCGGTCCAGAACAGCACCGGCGGGTAGTCCTGGTCCGCGCGCAGCAGGTGGTACGGCGAGAACGTGCGCACGGACTCCCACTGCGCGGGATCGTCCGGGTCCCCGTACTCCGCGATCCAGGACGCCCCGGCGGAGAGCCTCGTGTAGCGGCGCATGTCCAGCAGCGGCACCCCGCAGGAGACCGCGCCGAAGAGTTCCGGCCACCGGGTGAGCATGTTGCCCACGAGCAGCCCGCCGTTGGACCCGCCCGAGCAGGCCAGGCGCCGCCGCGCGCACACGCCCCGGGCCTGCAGGTCCGCCGCGACCGCCGCGAAGTCCTCGTAGGCGCGGTGCCGACGCTCCCGCAGCGCGGCCCGGTGCCACGCCGGGCCGTACTCCCCGCCGCCCCGGATGTTGGCGAGCACGTACACCCCGGAGCGGCCGGCGGCGTCGGCGCGGGACAGCCAGGACCGCCCGAGCGCCCCGGAGTAGGAGGGGGTCCGGGAGACCTCGAAGCCCCCGTAGCCGGAGAGCAGCGTCGGGTTCCCGCCGTCGAGCACCAGCTCGGCCGGGCCCACCTGGAAGTACGGCACCCGGGTGCCGTCGGCGGAGACCGCGAAGTGCTGCTCGACCGTCAGCCCGGACGCGTCGAAGAACGCCGGCGCGGTCCTCGCCGGGCGCGGGGGCGCCCCGGCGCCCCCGCCGGCCGGGAGGGTGCCCCGGGAGACGGTGGTCGGGGTGAGGAAGCCGGAGGCCACCAGCCAGTAGTCGTTGCCCGCCTCGGGGTCCTCGTCGTCGACGGCGTAGGCGTCCAGGCTGGACAGCGCCGGCGCCCCGGGCAGCTCGACGGTGGTCCACGGGCCCGGCTCGGCCACGCGCACCACCGAGGAGACGTCCCGCAGCAGGTTCAGGATCAGCCGGTCGGCCGTCCAGGACCAGGACTGCAGCGCGGTGTGCTCGTCCGGGACGAACACCGGCGCCACGGAGCGGTCCCCGGCCAGGAAGGCCTCGAGCTCGGCCGCCAGCAGGGAGCCCGCGGGGTGGACGGTCCCGTCCAGCTCCAGCTCCTCCTGGGGGCGCAGCAGCAGCCACTGCCGGTGCAGGTCCACCGTGACGCTGTCGGGCACGTCGACGTGCACGAGCTCGCCCTCCCGCACCAGGTAGGTGCGGGAGGAGAAGAAGTCGACCACGTCCACGGCCAGGTCCCGGACGAAGCCGGGGGTGTGGTCGCGCACGAACACCGCCTGGACGTGCTGCTCGTCCACCTCGAAGACCTGGCGGGCCTGCTGGAGGTCCTGGCCGCGGCGGAGCACGCGCACCGTGCGGGGATAGGAGGAGGCGGTCATCGAGCCGGGCCCGAAGTCGGTGCCCACGTGCACGGTGTCCGCGTCGACCCAGCTCACCGAGGACTTCGCCGTGGGGACGTCGAAGCCGCCGGGCACGAACCGCCGGTGCTCGAGGTCGAACTCGCGCACCCGCCGGGCGTCGCCGCCGTCGGGGGAGAGGCTGATCAGCGCCCGCCGGTGCCGCCCCCCGGTGTACTGGGGGCGCAGCAGCCGGGCGCCGCCGTAGACCCACTCCACGCCCTCCTGGGCGGAGAGGGCGTCGACGTCGAGCAGCAGCTCCCACTGCGGGTCCTCGCTCAGCCAGGACTCCCAGGTGGTGCGGCGCAGGACGCCGCGCGGGTGCTCGGCGTCGCGCCAGAAGTTGTAGTAGTGCGGCCCGTGCTTGGCGACCATGGGAATCCGGTCGGTGGAGTCCATGACGTCGAGCACGTCCGCCTCCAGGCGGCGCAGCTGCGGTCCCTCGAGCGCGGTCAGCGTGCGGGCGTTCTGCCGGGCGACCCACTGCAGGGGCGCCTCGCCCGTGATCTCCTCCAGCCACAGGTGCTCGTCGTGCGGCTGCTCGGCGGTCGGTCGGGCGGCGGTCTCGGCGGTCTCGGTCATGTCCGCCATCGTAGGCCCCGCCCGGTCCGGCCCCGCCCTCTTCCGGCGCGGCCCGCGCGGGTCGATACCCTGAGGGTCATGAGCGCAGCGGGCAGGACAGGGACCGAACGACGAGTCACGGTGATCGGGGCGGGCCCGCGCGGGCTGTCCGTGGTGGAGCGGCTCGCGGCCCGCTCGGCGGCCTCGGGCACCCGGGTGCGCATCGACGTCGTCGACCCCTTCCCGCCCGGTCCCGGCCACGTGTGGCGGACCAACCAGTCCCCCCTCTACCTCATGAACACGCCCTCGCTGTTCCCCACCGTGATCGCCGACGACGGGGTGCTGCCCGTGGACCCGGTCGAGCCACTGCGGAACATGAGCTTCGAGCACTGGCGGCTCGCGGCCGTGTCCGGGGCGATCGCCGTGGACCCCGACGACGCCGCGCAGCTGACCCGGATGACCCCCACGTCCTACCCCTCCCGGCGGATGTACGGGGTCTATCTCGACTGGCTCTTCCGCACCCTGCAGGACGCCCTCCCGGGCTCGGCGCAGCTGAGCGTGCACCGGGCCGAGGCCGTGGGCGTGCACGTGCGCGAGCACGCCCGGCACCGCTACGACGTGGAGATCAGCGGCGGGCAGAACCTGCCGGCCGACGCCGTGGTGCTCGCCCTCGGCCACCTCGACGCCGACCTGCGCCCGGACCAGCAGGAGCTCGTGGACGGCGCCGCGGAGTTCGGGCTCACCTACTGGCCGCCGGCCGTGCCCGCCGACGTCCACTGGGACGACCTGCCGGCCGGGGAGACCGTCCTGGTGCGCGGGATGGGACTGAACTTCTGCGACGTCCTGGCCCAGCTGACCGAGGGCCGCGGCGGCATCTACACCCAGGAGGGGGAGCGCTTCGTCTACCACCCCTCGGGCCGGGAACCGGTGGTCGTGGCCGGCTCCCGCCGCGGCGCCCCCTACCGCTCCAAGGCGGTGCTCGAGGGCTACTACGCGCGCGCCCTGAGCACCCGCTTCTTCACCCTCGACGCCGTGCGGGCGCTCGCGGCGCGGGCGGACGGGCCCCTGTCCTTCGAGGCGGACCTCTATCCGCTGATCCGCAAGGACGCGCAGTGGAACTACTACACGGTCCTGGCCCGGACGGCCCCGGAGTCCTTCGAGACCGACCCGGAGGACTTCCTGGCCCGCTTCGACGCCGTGCTCGGCACCGGGGACGACCACCCGGAGGGGCCGTGGACCTCCCGCGCCGAGCGGCTCATCGCCGCGGCGGTGGTCCCGGGCCGGCAGCTCAACGCGCTGCGGCTCGCCCGCCCGTTCGAGGGGGTCGGCTTCGACTCCCACGACGAGTACGCCGCCGCCGTGGTCCACCACCTGGACCGGGACGTGCACGGGGCGCTGGCGGGGGAGGACGACCCGCTGCAGATGGCGATCGCCTCGCTCAACGCCGCGCGCACCGTGCTGAAGGCCGTGCTCGCGGACATCGGGATCGGCGACGCCTCCTGGACGGACGAGCTGCGCCGCAGCTTCGAGCCGTTCGTGGAGGGCCTCGCCTCGGGGCCGCCCGTGCTGCGGACCCAGCAGCTGGCGGCCCTCGCCCGGGCCGGGGTGGTCCGCTTCCTGGGGCCCGACCCGCAGTTCCTCGTGGACGAGGAGCAGGGCCGGTTCGTGGCCGGCTCGCCGTGGGTCAAGGACGAGCCCTTCCACGCGGAGCACCTGGTGGAGGCCATGTCACCGCCCAACGACGTCCGCCGCAACATCTCTCCGCTGCTGTCCGCGATGCACCGGGAGGGCCTGGTGCGGGTGCGGGCGATGGAGACCCGGGACGGCGTCGCGACCGTGCCCGGTACCGGCCTCGACGTCAGCCGCCCCCCGTACCGGGTCGTGCGGGTCGACGGCGGCGTGGAGCCTGGTGTGCACGTGCTCGGCCTGCAGCTCTCGGCCGTGCAGTGGGGCGTGGCGATCGCCGCCGAGGCCGGGGCGTCCGCGGAGCTGGGCGCGCGGACCCTGGCGGACGCCGACCGCATCGCCGAGGCGGTGCTGGCCCCCGCCCTCCTCCGCGGCTGACGACCGACCCCCTGTCCCTCGGGCGGCCACGGGGTCCTGTGGTCGCCCGGGGACAGGGGGGTCGGCGTGGGAGGCGCCCGGGGCGGGCGCGCCGGGGCCGCTCAGCCGAGGCGGCCCTGCAGGACCTCGCGGGCGCGGTCGGCGGCGTGCTCCCGGAGGCCCTTCCCGGGGTGCTCGCCGGTGGTGCCGCGACCCGGGTGCTCGCCGGAGGTGCCGCGGCCGGGGTGCTCGCCGGAGTTGCCCCGGCCCGGCTTCGGCGGGTCGGTGGGCGCCGCCCCGCCGACGGCGAGGCCGACGACCTCCGGGTTGTGGTCGGAGGCCCGGTACGGGTCCGGCGCGTAGAGGTCGGTCACGTTGTAGTTGTGCCGGCTGTACTCCAGGCCCACGGACTCGTGGGCGTTGATCTCCCAGATGTCCGAGCCGGTGACGAGCTCGGCCGCGGCGGGGGAGGCCAGGACGTGGTCCAGCGAGCCGAGCAGCCCGCCGTAGGCGTAGGAGTACTCGCCCTCGGGCGCCAGGTTCGCGTACCCGGCGTCGTGCAGGACCCGCATCGGGTCCTCCTGGTCGTAGGAGTTGAAGTCACCCGTGAGGAGGACCTTGTCCGTGCCCTGCGAGCTCTTCAGCTGCTCGGCGAACGCGACCAGCGCCTGCGCCTGCGCGGTGCGGTCGGCGTTCCAGCCGCCGGCCCCGTCCCCGGCGTCGGCGTTGGGCCCGGTGCCGGGCGCGGAGCCCTTGGACTTGAAGTGGTTGACCACCACGGTGAAGTCGTCGGCCGGGCCTCCGCCGGCGGGCCGGAACGTCTGGGCGAGCGGCTCCCGGGCGTTGTCGAAGTTCTCCTCGTCCTGCAGGATCACGGACTCGCCCACGGGGCCGACCGCGGCGGGCCGGTAGATGAACGCCGTGCGGATGACGTCCTCGTCCTCGAGGGCGGGTCGCTGCGCCGGTGAGGGCGCGTACGCCCAGACCTCAGCCCCCGCCGCCGCGTTGAGGGCCGCGACCAGGTCGGCGAGCGCCTGGTCGCGGTCCTTGCCGAACTTCGCGGAGTTCTCGATCTCCTCCAGGGAGACCACCTCGGCGTCGAGGGCGTTGATCGCGGCCACGATCTTGGCCTGCTGGCGCTCCAGGTCCTCCTGCTCGGCCGCGCCGCGGGCCGAGCAGCCCCCGCGCACGGAGATCGGGTCACCGGCGCGGTCGGTGTAGTAGGAGCACCCGGAGAGCTCGTCACCGGTGGTGCTGAAGTAGTTGAGCACGTTGAACGTGGCGAGCTGGAGGTCCCCGCCCACGTCCTCCGGGGCGGCGGTGCGGGTGTTCCCGGCGACCACCGGCGCGTCCTGCGGGTTCTCGCCGGTGAGGTGCGTGGTGGGCTGGAGGCGCCACTCGTCGAAGGAGTAGCCGAGCACCACGGGCGCCACGAAGTCGACGGGCGCGCCGATCCGCATCGGGGTCTGCGGGGTGAGGTAGGGCAGCGGCACCGACGCGTTGGCGGGGTTGCCGTAATTGGTGGTCGCGCCGTCGTCGAGGAGCACCCCGCGGGCGGCGTTGTCGGCGGCCTGGGCGGCGGCCTCGGGAGAGCCGGGGGCCCCGACGGCGGTGGGCTGGACCAGGGGTGCGCCGCCGGCGGCGAGCCCGAGCTCCCCGTAGGTGTTGAGGCCGTAGTTGTCCGTGATCACGAACTCACCGGAGGGGTCGAGCAGCATGCCCTCGAGGCGCTCGCGCCCGGCGTCGTCGGCCGGCCAGCCGACCGTGGCCGGCTCGACGGCCTCGGCGGGCTCGTCCAGGACCCGCAGCCCGTCGGGGCGCACGCTGAGCTGGGTCTGGCCGTAGTACTCGGCGACCGTCCCGGTGACCTCCACGTACTGGCCGGGCCGCACGCCGGCCACGGCCGAGGGGGAGTGCACGAACACGCCGTCCGAGGCCGTGTGGCGGCCGGGGTCGAGGTCGCCGCCGGTGCCGGGCGTCTGCACGTACCACCCGTCGAGGCCGCCCGTGGCGTAGACGGCGGTGACCACGCCGCGGGTGGTCACCGTCCGACCGGCCACGGGCGAGGCGTCCCCGGTGCCCTGGATCTCCCGGATCGGGAGGCTGACGGGCGGGGCCGTGGGCTCGGGCTCGGGCGCCGGGCCGTCGCCGCCGGAGTTCTGCGGGGTCACGGTGCCGGTGGCCGTGAAGTCGGCGGAGTTGTCGTCGGTGTCCGCTCCGTCCTGGCGGGTCATCGAGCGGGGGTCGCCGTTCGTGGCCGGCCCCGTGGCCGGTGCGCCCTCGAACGTGTTGGAGGTGCCGTAGCCGAGGAGGTCCACGACGCCGTCCGCGCCGGTCACCGAGCCGGTGGGGGCGCTCAGGCGCTCGGCGCCGTCGGAGAGCAGGATCGTCCCGGAGACTCCCGCGGGATTGAACGAGGTGGTCAGGTCGGGGGCGGGCAGGGGCTCCCCGGCGGTGCCGTTGGACCCGCCCTGGACCAGGAAGTAGCCCCCCGGGGCGATGGTCCCGGACAGCGCGACGGCACTGGCCGCGCCGGTGCCGCCCGCGGAGCGGTACTGCAGCGTCCAGCCGGTGAGGTCCACGGGCTCGGAGGTGGGGTTGTAGAGCTCGACGAACTTGTGCCGGTGCACGGCATCGGCCGAACCGCCGTTGGTGTAGGCCTCGTTGATGACCACGGCGGTGCCGTCCGGGGCGGCGTGGACGGGAACGGTCAGCGGCGCGGCGAGCAGCGCCGCCGCCAGGGCCCCGCTCAGGGGCAGGGAGAGCAACGTCTTCACGGTGGGAGGGTTCCTTCGGCTCGGGGGGAGGGACGGGCGAGGACGACGGGGGAGGACGACGGGGGAGGACGACGGGGGAGGACGGAGCGGGCAGGGCGCGGGTCAGCCGAAGAGGCGGCCGAGGACCTCGCGGGCGCGCTCGGAGCCGTGCTCCCACACGCCGCGGCCAGGCTCGCCCTTCCCGGGGTGCCCGCCCTTCCCGGGGTGCTCCCCGGGCCGGCCCGCGCCGGGCTGCTGGGGCCCGGCCGGGTCGGTGGGCTGCGGGTCGGTGGGTTCGGGCGTCGCGCAGTCCGCGGCCAGGCCGAGGACGGCGTCCGGGACCCGCACCCGCGTGCCGGTGGGGTCGGCGACCAGCCACACGGCGGTGCCGTCGGCCAGCTCGGCCGTGTCGAGGCTGACGGAGGCCGCGCCGTCGAGGACCGGGACCGTGCCGAGCTCCGGCCCGTCCGGGGCGCCGGCGCGCACGGACAGGGAGGCGGTGTCCGGGGCGCCCAGGGACGTCATGTCCAGGGCGGAGACGTCGAAGCGGACGGTGCAGGCCTCGGCGGCGGCGCCGGTGAGCTGGACCGAGCGGCGGTCGAACCCGGGGCCGAGCGGCGAGTTCGCGGCGAGGTACGCCGCGAAGGCCTCGCGGTCGATCCTGCCGGTGTCGGTCGCGGCCGTGCCCTCGGCGAGCGCACTGAAGTTGTCGCCGCCCGCGGTCAGGAAGGACACGGAGCCCACCACGTAGCTGCCCGCGGGGTCGTAGGGCGCGCCGTCCACCGTGATGGAGGTGATCCGGTCGCCGGCCGGCCGCGAGGGGTCGGCGGTGTAGGAGACGTTGTCCGAGAGCCCCAGCTGGAGGTAGGGCCGGGAGGAGCCGGCGGGCTGCCACTGCTGCTCGAGGACCTGCTTGAACTGGGCGCCGGTGAGGGTGACGGTGTTGAGGTTGTTGGCGAAGGGCAGCACCTGGTTCACCTCGGCCTCGGTGACCTGGCCGTCGCGGTCGCCGTCGATGGCCTCGCCGGGGGTGTCCGCCCACAGCAGGTCCGCGCGCAGTCCGCCCGGGTTGATCAGGCCGATCTGCACGCCGTGGGGCTCCTGCAGGGTGGCGCGAATGGACTCCGCGACGAGGTTGCCCAGGCTCGACTCGGCGCCGCGGTCGTCGCGGGCCGGCCGGCCGTCCCGGAGCCCGTAGGCGGTGGTGATGTCCCCGGTGATCCGCCCGACCGGGGTGCGGCCCTGCTCGACGGCCACGGCCTCGGCCCCGGCGACGATCTCGGCGACCCGGGCGACGCGGGGGTACCGGTCCACCAGCTCCGCCTCGGAGGCGGTGACGGTCTCGCCGACGTCGAGCACCTCGGTGCGCGCGTCGACGGCGTCGGTCTCCCGGTCGTAGCTGAAGGAGACGCGTCCGAGGCTGCCGCCGTAGGAGCCGGCCTGCAACACGGCGCGCTCGAAGGCGCCGTCGCCGTCGCGGTCGACGGCCTGGTCGTAGACGGCGTGGGTGTGCGCGGTGAACACCACGTCCACGGTCTCCGAGGTCCCGGTGACCAGCCGGTCGCCCAGGACGTCGGAGGTCGCGGCGACGCCCTCGTGGTACAGGGCGACGACGACGTCGGCCCCCGCCGCCTCGAGCCGCTCCGCCTCGGCGTTGACCGCCGCGACGGGATCCCCGAAGGTGATGCCCTCGATCCCGGCGGGCGAGACGAGGGTGGCCGTCTGCTGGGTGACGGCGCCGACCACGCCGACGCGCACGCCGTCGACGTCGAAGGTCGCGGACGCCTCGGTGACGGACGCGCCGTCGGGGCCCAGCACGTTGGCCGCCAGGTAGGGGAAGCCGGCGCGCTCGGTGATGCGGCCGGTGAGGTCCTCCACGCCGCGGTCGAACTCGTGGTTGCCCACGGCGGAGGCGTCCAGCTCCAGGGCGTCGAGCACGTCCAGGGTGGGGTTGTCCTGCTGGACGGCCGAGACGTACTCGGAGGCGCCGACGTTGTCGCCGCCGGACAGCAGCAGCGTGCCGTCCTCGTTCTCGGCGCGCAGCTGCTCGATCGCACCCGCGAAGAGCAGCGGGTCGGAGGCGAGGCGGCCGTGGTAGTCGTTGAAGTAGAGCAGGTCGACGTCGGCGTCCGCCGGGGCGGAGGGCGCGGGCGGCGCGGCCGGGACCACGTCGGCGTGCGCCGCCGGGAGGACGAGAGCGGACGAGGAGACGACGCCGGCGGCGAGGGCCGCGTGCAGGGCAGGACGGTGCTTCGGGGGTGTCATGAGGGGGTCCTCCGGGGCGGGTGACGATCGGTGTCCCCATTGGAGCACGCAGACGTGAACGCCCGGCGTCGTGACGGGCACATGTCGGCGGCGCACCGGGGAACCGGCCGGAGGGGCGCGGCAGCGCCACGGCCCCCGGCGCGTTGCGCCGGGGGCCGTGGCAGGAGCGGAAGGTAAGGGATTTGAACCCTTGGTACGGGGTCACCGCACACCGGTTTTCAAGACCGGCTCCATAGGCCGCTCGGACAACCTTCCCCGCGCTCGCCGGGACGGCGGAGCGCGCCGCCCATTCTTCCACGCCGCTGGGAACGCCAGCAAAGCCCCCGCTAGGGTGGGCGCGTGAGCGCACCGGAGAGCCCCGCCCGCGGGACGACGACGATCGTGTGGTTCCGGGACGACCTGCGCGTCACCGACCACCCCGCCCTCGAGGCCGCGTGCCGACGCGGGGAGGTGCTGGCCCTGGTCGTCCTGGACGAGCAGTCGGCGGGCGTGCGCCCCCTCGGCACGGCCTCGAGGTGGTGGCTGCACGGGTCGCTGCGCTCCCTGCGCGCCTCCCTGGAGGAGCTGGGGATCCCGCTGGTGCTGCGCCGCGGCCCCGCCGGGGAGGTGCTGCCCGAGGTGCTCGAGCGCACCGGGGCGGGCGGGATCACCTGGAACCGCCGGTACGGAGGGCCCGAGCTCGCGGTGGACGCCGGGGTCAAGCAGTGGTGCTCGGAGCACGGGGTGGAGGCCCACTCCTACCAGGCGTCGCTGCTGCACGAGCCGTGGGCCCTGCGCACGGGGGCCGGGGGCCCGTACAAGGTGTTCACCCCCTTCTGGAAGGCCCTGCGCGCCCTGGAGATCCGTCAGCCGCTGCCCGTCCCGGACGCCGGACGGGGCGCGGACCGGGCCGTCGCGGACCGCGCCGCCGGGGAGGACCTGGAGTCGTGGGGCCTGCTCCCCGACGCCGGGCGCGCGGCGGGGCTGGCCGGGACGTGGACGCCCGGAGAGGCCGCCGCGTGGGAGCGGCTGGACGACTTCCTGGACCGCGCCGAGGACTACGACGAGGGCCACGACCGCCCCGACCGCGAGGGCACCAGCCGGCTCTCCCCGCACCTGCGCTGGGGGGAGATCAGCCCCTTCGCGGTGTGGGACGCCGCCGTCCGGCACCGCGCCGAGCGGGGGAGCAGCCCGGGGCTGGAGAAGTTCCTGACCGAGCTGGGCTGGCGGGAGTTCAACTGGCACCTGCTCCACCAGCAGCCGGAGCTGCACGTGCGCCACGTCCGCCCGGCGTTCGACGCGTTCCCGTGGCGGGACCCCGCCGAGGGCGCCGCGGACCTGCGGGCCTGGCAGGAGGGCCGCACCGGGTTCCCGCTGGTGGACGCGGGCATGCGGCAGATGCTGGCCACGGGGTGGATGCACAACCGGGTCCGGATGGTCGCCGGGTCCCTGCTGACCAAGAACCTCCTGCTGGACTGGCGCAGCGGGGAGCAGTGGTTCTGGGACCACCTCGTGGACGCCGAGCCCGCCAGCGGGCCGGGCAACTGGCAGTGGGTGGCCGGCTCAGGGGCGGACGCGAGCCCGTTCTTCCGGATCTTCAATCCGCTCACGCAGGGGCGCCGGTTCGACCCCGACGCCCGCTACATCCGCCGGTGGGTCCCGGAGCTGGCCGGGGACTCCGGGGTGGACCCCCACGAACCCGGCCTGCTCGGGCCGGCGGTGGGCTACCCCGCCCCGGTGGTGGACCTGCCGGCCAGCCGCGCCCGCGCCCTGGACGCCTACGCCTCCATCCGCTGAGCAGCGCGGCCGGCCACCCCGGTCACCCCGGGGCGTTCGCCGGCGGGGGAGTCCGGCGGCCGCGGGCGACCCGGGCCGGGAGCGGGGACACAATGGGAGCGCACGTCGTTCCCGACAGGAAGGCCCCATGATGCGCGCAGTGCTCGAGACCACCCCCGGCGGGCCGGAGGTGCTCGCCGTGACCGAGGTCCCCGCCCCTGAGCTCACCCCGGACGGCGTGCGGATCCGCGTCCGGGCCGCCGGCATCAACCGGGCCGACGTCATGCAGCGCCTGGGCCGGTACCCCGTGCCCCCGGGGGCCTCGGCGGTCTTCGGCCTCGAGGTCTCGGGCACGGTCCAGGAGCTCGGCCCGGCGGTCCCGGCGGGAGCCCGGCTCGCGGTCGGGGACGACGTCGTCGCGCTGCTGGACTCCGGGGGCTACGCCGAGGAGGTGGTGGTCCCCGCCGGGCAGGTGCTGCCCGTCCCGCAGGGGGTGGACGTGCAGGCCGCGGCCGCGCTGCCCGAGGTGTGCGCCACCGTCTTCTCCAACGTCTTCATGGCCGCGGCGGCCCGGGAGGGGGAGACGGTCCTCGTCCACGGCGGCACCGGCGGCATCGGCACCAACGCGATCCAGATGTGCCGGGCCCTGGGCCTGCGGGTGCTGACCACGGTCGGCGGTCCGGGCAAGGCGGCCGCGGCCCGCGAGCTCGGCGCGGAGACCGTCGACTACCGCGAGGAGGACTTCGTGGCCCGCGTCCGGGAGCTGACAGACGGCCACGGCGCGGACATCGTCCTCGACGTGGTGGGCGGGTCGTACCTGGACCGGAACCTGGACGCGCTCGCCGTCAACGGGCGGCTGGTCGTGATCGGCCTGCAGGGCGGGCGCCGGGGGGACCTGGACCTGGGCAAGCTCATGGCCAAGCGGGCCGCGGTCATCGGCACCACGCTGCGCGCCCGGCCCGCCGGGGAGAAGGCACGGATCATGGCCGCCCTGCGCGAGCACGTCTGGCCCCAGGTCGAGGCCGGGCGGATCTCCCCGGTGGTCGACCGCGCCTTCCCCCTGGACCAGGCGGCGCAGGCCCACGAGTACTTCGACTCGGGCTCGCACATCGGCAAGGTCCTGCTCGTCCCCTGAGCGCGGGGACGCGGTCGGGCGGTGCTGTGTCCGGGATCACCGGGGACCTAGAATCGGACCTGTTTTCCCGGGAGGCGCACAGCTTCCCCTCTCACGTCTGGAGACCTGCCATGAGCTCTTCCCACCAGCCCCCCGGGCGGCCCGGGGGCACCGTGCCGCCGGGCGCCGCCGGGGGCGCCCCCGCCGTCACCGCGGAGCGGCCCCCGGTCGCCCTCGACCCCGCGGTCCTCGACCAGGAGACCCGCCGCTGGACCCCCGCCAAGATCGCCCTCTGGGTCGCGATCGCCCTCGTGGGGGCCCTGGGCTGGTTCATGCTCGCGATCGCCCGCGGGGAGGCCGTCAACGCCATCTGGTTCGTCTTCGCCGCCGTGGCCACCTATCTGATCGCCTACCGCTTCTACTCGAAGTTCATCGAGGACAAGCTGGTGCGCCCGGACGACACCCGGGCCACCCCCGCGGAGTACAAGGCCAACGGCAAGGACTTCATGCCCACCGACCGCCGCGTGCTCTACGGGCACCACTTCGCGGCCATCGCCGGCGCGGGCCCGCTGGTGGGCCCCGTCCTGGCCGCGCAGATGGGCTACCTCCCCGGGACCATCTGGATCATCGTGGGCGTGATCCTCGCCGGCGCCGTCCAGGACTACCTGGTGCTGTTCTTCTCCATGCGCCGCGGGGGCCGCTCGCTCGGCCAGATGGCCCGCGAGGACCTGGGCGTGGTCGGCGGCACGGCCGCGATCGTGGCCACCCTCGCCATCATGATCATCATCACCGCGATCCTCGCCCTCGTGGTCGTCAACGCCCTCGGGGAGTCCCCGTGGGGCGTCTTCTCCGTGGCCATGACCATCCCGATCGCCCTGTTCATGGGCGTGTACCTGCGCTACCTGCGCCCGGGCAGGGTCATGGAGGTCTCCGTGATCGGGTTCGCGCTGCTGATGCTCGCCATCGTCGCCGGCGGCTGGGTCGCGGAGAACCCCGCGTGGGCCGAGGCCTTCACCCTGGAGCGCACCACCATCGCCTGGGGCATCATCGTCTACGGCTTCGTGGCCGCGATCCTGCCGGTGTGGCTGCTGCTCGCGCCGCGCGACTACCTCTCCACCTTCATGAAGATCGGCGTGATCGGGCTGCTGGCGATCGCCATCGTCGTCGTCCGCCCCGAGGTCACCGCCCCCGCCGTGGACGTCTTCGCGTCCCGCTCGGACGGGCCGGTGTTCCCCGGCTCGCTGTTCCCCTTCCTCTTCGTCACGATCGCCTGCGGAGCCCTCTCCGGCTTCCACGCGCTGATCTCCTCCGGCACCACCCCGAAGCTGCTCGAGAAGGAGCGCCAGGCCCGGTTCATCGGCTACGGCGGCATGCTCATGGAGTCCTTCGTGGCGATCATGGCCCTCGTGGCGGCGGTGACCATCGACCGCGGCCTGTACTTCGCCATGAACTCCTCGGCCGCCGTCACGCAGGGCACCGTGGAGGGCGCGGCCGCGTTCGTGAACTCGCTCGGGCTCACCGGCGTGAACGTGGACCCCGCCATGCTCGAGTCCACGGCCCAGGCCGTGGGGGAGGAGTCGGTGGTCTCCCGCACCGGCGGCGCCCCGACCCTGGCCGTGGGGCTGGCCAACATCCTGGCCCAGCTGTTCGGCGGCGCCGGCATGATGAGCTTCTGGTACCACTTCGCCATCATGTTCGAGGCGCTGTTCATCCTCACCGCCGTGGACGCCGGCACCCGGGTGGCCCGGTTCATGCTCTCCGACTCCCTGGGCAACGTGCTGCCGAAGTTCCGGGACACCTCGTGGCGGCCCGGTGCCTGGCTGACCACCGCGATCATGGTCGCCGGCTGGGGCGCGATCCTCTACATGGGCGTGACCGACCCGCTGGGCGGCATCAACACCCTGTTCCCGCTGTTCGGCATCGCCAACCAGCTGCTCGCGGCCATCGCCCTCGCCGTCTGCCTGACCATCGCGGCCAAGCGCGGGTCCTTCCAGTACCTGTGGATCATCGCGCTGCCGCTGGCGTTCGTCACCGTCATCACGGTCTACGGGTCGATCCTGAAGATCTTCTCCTCCGTGCCGGCGGTCGGCTACTGGGCCCAGCACAACGCGTTCCGCGAGGCCAAGGCCTCCGGCGCCGAGACCTTCGGGACGGCCAGGACCCCGGAGGCCATCGACGCGGTCATCCGCAACACGTTCATCCAGGGCTCGCTGTCCGTCCTGTTCGTGGTGCTGGCGGTGATCGTCATCGTCACCGCCCTCGTGCGCACGGCGCAGGCCTTCGCCCACCGCGACGACCCGGAGCACCCCTCCCGGCGCAACACCGAGGACCCCTACCGGCCGGCGGAGATCTACGCCCCCGCCGGCCTGGTCGCCTCGGCCCCGGAGAAGGAGCTCGAGCGGCAGTGGGCCGAGTACCACCGGGCGCACCCGCAGCCGCGGAGGCGCAGCCATGGCTGACACCTCCGCCCTGCGGCGGGAGCTGCGGCACGGGCTGCGCCGGCTCGCGGACGGGATCGGCCGCGCGGGCCGGGCCGCCCTGACCGGCGACAAGTACGAGCACTACCTGAAGTACCACGCCTCGACCGGGTGCGAGCACCCGCCGATGACCGAGGCGCAGTTCTGGCGCGACTACCACACGTGGCAGGACGACAACCCCCAGGGCCGCTGCTGCTGAGACCGCCCCGCCCCACCCCGGCCCCGGAGCCCCGTGCTCCGGGGCCGGGTCCGTCCCGGCCCCACCGGCGCGGGAGGCGCCCCCGGCCGCCGTAGGATGGACTGTCTCCTCCCGAAAGGACCGCCCGTGGCATTCCTGCGCGACTACCGCGCCGCTCGCCGTGACGAGGCCGAGCTCGGACTGGGCGTGTGGCGCCGCGCCCACGACCGGTTCCGCCGAGGTCTGGACCGCTTCCACCAGATCCTCGAGACCCTCCCGGACAAGGCGCTCGCGCAGTCCGTGGTGCCCACCGCGAACGCGCTGGCCGACCTGCTGCCGGAGGTGCGGGCGATCTGCGCCGCCGCCCAGCGCACGGCGCCCAGCACCGGCCACGACATCCCCGCCTCGAGCGGCGGCTACCTCAACGACGTCCACCGCGAGCTCTCCCGGGCCGGCAACGCCATGGCCCAGGCCGCCGAGGCGCTGACCATGGCGCGGTTCATGCGCACCGACGACGAGAGCGCGGCCCACCGGCTGGACGCGGTGGTGCGCCGGGCCGAGGCGGTGCGCGGGCACGTGGAGCGCGCCCGGGAGCTCCTCGAACGCGGGTGAGCCGGGCCCGCCGGGGGTGGACCCCTCCGCCTGCTGCTGGTTTGATGGAGGACATGACTGCTCCAGGGTTCGACTACCGCGCGGCCGACGACGAGTTCGACGCCCGCTGGTCCCGCTCCCCGCTGGGCCGTCCCGGGCCCCGGGGCCCCGGCCGGTTCGCCCCCGGCTACGACCTCCCCGGCCACCGCTGGAGCCCGTACGGGCGCGGCGGACGCCGTTCGGGCCTGCGCATGCTGCCGTTCCCCAGCTACTCGACCCGCACCCGGCGGGGCACGAACGTCTCGGTGGGCGGATGCTGCCTGCCCATCCCCATCGGGTGCCTCACGACCACGGTCCTCGCCGGCGCGGCGGCCGTGGTCGTCGGGCGCGCCGCCCGG
Organism: Kocuria sp. KH4; assembly: GCF_053711175.1. Classification (NCBI taxonomy): domain Bacteria; kingdom Bacillati; phylum Actinomycetota; class Actinomycetes; order Micrococcales; family Micrococcaceae; genus Kocuria; species Kocuria sp. KH4. Next base: position 35,312 of record NZ_JBSJYX010000006.1, on the reverse strand, counting down.
TCCTGAGGGCCGCTTCCGGGCGCCGCCGCGGGACCCCGGCGGGTCAGGCGGCCACCGGCTGCGCCGGGGCGCGGTGGAGCACCTCGACCGGCGTGCGCACGGGCACGTCCTGCTCCGCCTCCGGCGGCGCGGCCAGGCGCCACCCGACGGCCTCCAGGTCCAGGGCCAGCCGGGCGTGCCCGGTCACCGGCCCCTCGTCGCAGTAGCGGCCGAAGGACCGGTGGACGTCCTCGAGCGCGCACCAGCGGACCAGGGCCGCGGCCCCGCCCACGGCGGAGGCCCGGGCGGGGACGGCGCCCACGTTGCGGTCCTGCAGGGCGGTGAGCGCGCGGTCCAGGAACCCCGGCGGCAGCTCGGCGTCCGGATCGAGCAGCAGGACGAGGTCGCCGGCCCCCATCCGCACCGTGCTCAGGGCCTGGTTCACCGCCCCGGCGCGGTGGTGCGGGTTGTCGACGGTGAGCAGCACCTCGGCGCCCGCACGCAGCGCGACGTCCACGGTGGCGTCCGTGGACCCGTCCGACATCACGAGGATCCGCTCCGGGGGACGGGTCTGGCGGTGGAGCGAGGTGACCGCGTGCCCCACGCGGGTCGCCTCGTCGTGGGCGGGGATGATGGCCGCGATCATGACGACGCCTCCCGTGCTGCGCGATGCGCGTCCCGGGGGTGCTTCCCCCCGCGGCGGGAGCCCCGAACGGCTCCCCGAGTGCGTGCTGCAGATGACACCGGATGTCCCCCCTGACGTCCTGTCCTGCCGCCAATTCTAGGGATCGCCGCAGACAGTTCACATACGCAAATAGGGGGACGGCGGGGTCTACGGGCCCTCGGGATCGCACTCCCGGGAGAGCTCCCAGACGTTCGCGTCCCCGCGGCGCTCGAACACCACCCGGCTCACGAGGGCCTGGATCAGGGCCAGTCCCCGGCCGGACTCCAGGTGCTCCTCGGCCATGGCCCGGTCGAGGTCCACCTCGGCCGGGGCGGCGCCGATCTCGTAGATCATCGCCTCCAGCCGGTGCGGTGCCGCCACGAGGTCCACCTCGAGCTGGATCGGGGCCTCCGCGGCGGGCACCGCGTGCACCACCACGTTGCCGGCCGCCTCCATGACCGCCAGCGTGAAGGCCATCCGGTCCGCCTCGGGCACGAACGCGGCGTCGTCCCACAGGGCGTCGAAGTCCTCGTGCAGGGCGTCCACCGTCTCGGCGGTGGCCGGACCGCGCCGGGAGCGGCGGGACGTGGGCTCAGTCATCGGCGAAGGCCGCGTCAGCGGTGTCGTAGGGCGTCAGGACGCGGTGCATGCTGGTGAGCTCGAGCACCATGCGCACCTGGGGCCGGACGTTGGCGATCCGCAGGTCCCCGCCGGCCTGCCGGGCCAGCTTGAGGCACCCGATGAGGGCGCCCAGGCCGGAGGAGTCCATGAACTCCGTGCCGCCGAGGTCCACCACCACGTGGTTGCTGCCCCCGTCCACGACCTGCGCCACGACCTCCCGCAGCTTCGGCGCTCCCACCATGTTCAGCCGTCCGGTGCCCGTGATGTGGGCGAACCTCGGCTTCTGCTCAACCGTGAACTGCATCGGCTTTCCTCTCCTCCGGGTCGGAGCCCGGGTATCTCGCGGTGGTGCCGAGCACGCTCGGCACCACCAGGTCGAAGGCGACCCGGGCCACGTCGGCCAGGGTCCCCGCCGGTTCGTTCGGTCCCCGCACGGAGCGCGGCGCCGGGCCGTGCGGCCGGCCGCCCCCCGTGGGGACGCCCCGTGCTGCCACGGGGCAGAGCATCGGCGCGGTGCGGCGGACGACGGCCGCGGACCCGCTGAGGTAGGTCCACATCGTAGCGAAGCACCTGAGCCGCTGCCCCCGTCCGGGCCGGGGCCGCGGCAGCGGGTTCTCGCGGAGCAGCACCCCCCGGGCCGGAGCCGTCGACGCCGAGGAGCCGAGGGGCACGGCGGTCCACGCGGACCGGTTCGGCGACCCGGGCCGGCGCCGGGCGACGCGGTCGACGCCCAGCGGCCGGTCGAGGAAGCGGCTCACGCTCCGCCCTGCGGTTCCGGGAGCCGGCGCAGGACCACCGCGGTCACGTCGTCGCCGGGCAGGTCGGGGTCCGGGACGGCGCCGCGGGCGAGGTCGAGCACGGCGGCGCAGACGGCCTCGGCGTCCGCGCCGCGGGAGGTGGCCTCGGCCACGGCGTGCACGGCCTCGTCCACGTCCTCGTAGGCGTCGAGCAGGCCGTCGCTGACCACCACGAGCGTGTCGCCGGGCGCGAGCGCGAACCGGCCGGGCGTCCAGCTCGTGCCGGGCACCGCGCCCACGGGCGGTCCGCCCGGGCGCAGCCGTGCGACGCCGTCCGCGTGGACGTGCAGGCCCAGGCCGTGCCCGGCGTCGACGTAGTCCACCATGCCGCGGGCCGTGTCCAGCCGGGCGTGGAAGAGCGTGACGAAGGACCCGGAGTGGTCGAGGTCGTTCTCGAGCTGGCGGCAGGTGTCCCGGAAGGCCTGCTCCATGTCGGGCTGTCCGGCGGCCGAGCGCAGCACGGCCCGGACCGTGGCGGCGATGAGCGCGGCGCCCATGCCCTTGCCCATGGCGTCGGCCAGGGAGACCTGCAGGCCGCCCTCGGTGGTGTACCAGTCGAAGAAGTCCCCGCCCACGCTGCGGGAGGGCCGGCACGCGCCGGCCACGTCGTAGCCGGCCACGACCGGGGCGACCGAGGGCAGGAGGCTGCGCTGGACCTCCGCGGCGCGGCGCAGCTCCTCCGCGTCGGCCTGCTCCGCCCGGGCGCGCGGGCGGCGGAACATCGCCTCGATCCGCGCCTGCAGCTCGCGCGGGCTGAAGGGCTTGCTGATGTAGTCGTCCGCCCCGAGCTCCAGGCCCTCGAGCCGGTCGATCTCGCCGGGGCGGGCGGTGACCATGAGGAGGTAGGCGTCCGAGAACTCCCGGACCCGCCGGCACACCTCCATGCCGTCGAGGTCGGGCAGGTTGAGGTCGAGGGTGATGAGATCGGCGCCGTTCCGGCGCACGGCCTCGAGCCCCTCGAGGCCGGTCGCGGCCGTGGTCACGGTGAAACCGCGCATGCCGATGGTCTGGGCGAGCAGGTTGCGGATGTCGTCGTGATCCTCGATGACGACGGCACGACGGCCCTGGGGGGAGGGGGTCATGGACCCATTAAGCCGCTAATCTTTGCGAATGTCATCCCGACCCTCCGGGGACGGCTCACTCCCGTCGGAAGTGCATCCCGTGGACCGCATGCTCACCGTCCTGTCCCTCGACCGGCTCCGCTTCCACGAACTGTCGATGCGCCGGAGGGTGCTGCTGAGCCAGCTGCCGTTCACCGTCACGACGGCGGTGCTCGTCCTCGGCGTGTGGGTGGCGCACGCACCCCTGCGCGGGCACCTCCAGCTGCACCTGGCGACGGCGCTGACCCTGGTGCTGACGGCCCTGTGCGTGCTCGTGCCGTGGGACCGGCTGCCCGACGGGGCCTTCCTGGCCGTGCCCGTCCTGGACTTCGTGCCCCTGACCCTCCTCCGGGAGGCCACCCTGACCTGGGTGACCGGGGTGGGGATCATGGCCGCGTTCCCCGTCGTCTGGCTCGCCGCCTCGGGGCGGCTGCCCCGGGCCGCCGCCCCGCTCGGCTTCCTGCTGTCCCTCGCGATGGTCTGGGTCCCGCTGCTCGTCCCGCCGCGGCCGCTGACGGTGCAGCTGTTCACCGCCCCGCTGCTGATCCCGGTCATGCTCCTGGGCATCGGGATCACGGTCCAGGTGCTCTCGAACAGCATGGAGAGGCAGAACGCCGAGCTGACGGCCAAGGACGCGCAGCTGCGCCGCCTGCTGGACGTGACCGCCCGCCGGGAACGGCTGCTGCAGACCGTCATGGACACGGTGGACGTGGGGGTGCTGGCCATCGACGAGGACGGCCACGACGTCCTCATGAACCGGCGCCAGCGCCGGATCCACGAGCTCTCCCTGCCCGAGGGCCGGTCCGACGGCGCCGAGGCCGACCTGCTCATCTACGCGGACGCGGAGGGGACGCCCCTGCCCGCGGAGCAGCGCGCCGCGGCCCGGGCGGTGCGCGGGGAGTCCTTCACGGACCTGCTGGTCTGGGCCGGCCGGGCCCCCGCCCAGCGGGTGCTCTCCGTCTCGGCCCGGGTCATGCGCGACGACGACGGACGCCCGGAGGGCTCCGTCCTGTCCTTCAACGACGTCACCGAGCTCGTCGCCGCCCTGCAGGCCAAGGACGACTTCCTGGCCGGGGTCTCGCACGAGCTGCGCACGCCGCTGACCTCCATCCGGGGCTACACGGAGCTGCTGGCCATGGACGACGGCCTGCCCGGGCACGTCCGCTCCGGGCTGGAGGTCATCGAGCGCAACGCCGACCAGCTGCTGGTCCTGGTGGAGGACCTGCTGGGCACGGCGGGCTCGGTGCTCGAGCCGCAGCTCGTGGCCGCCGACCTCGTGCAGGTGGTCGAGCAGTCCGTGGCCGCCGCCGGCCCGAAGGCCGCCGCCGGCGGGGTGGACCTGCGCGTCGAGGCGCCGCGGCGCCTCGTGCTGGAGTGCGATCCCGTGCGCATCGGCCAGGTGCTGGACAACCTGCTCTCGAACGCGATCAAGTACTCGCCGTCCGGCGGACCCGTCACGGTGAGCATCACCCCCGCCGGGCGCGCCGTGCAGCTGCGGGTGGCGGACCGCGGCATGGGCATGCGGCCGCAGGACGCCGAGGAGGTCTTCGGCCGCTTCTTCCGCAGCGCCAACGCCCGGATGAGCGCGATCCCCGGGCTGGGCCTGGGACTGGCCGTCGCCCGGAAGATCGTGGAGCGCCACGGCGGCGGCATCCGCTGCGAGAGCGAGCTGGGGGAGGGCACGGTCTTCACGGTCGTCCTGCCGCTCGCCGGTCCCGGGGCCGCGGGCTCGGGCCCGCTCGAGGCGCTGCAGCGCCAGGACTGACGCCCGGAGCAGGACCGGGGCACCGCCGGTCCCGGGCCCGGGGACGACGAAGGCTCCGGGCCCTGGTGGGCCCGGAGCCTTCCGGGAGAGCCTCCTGTCGGAATCGAACCGACGACCTTTTCATTACGAGTGAAACGCTCTACCGACTGAGCTAAGGAGGCCTGCACGTCACCGTCCGGGACGGGATCAGTGCAGGTGAAACTGTAGCAGAGAGCGTCCCGGCGTCCGCAATCCCGGCCGTCCCGGCGTGGTGCCGGTGCGGCACCGGCACCACGCCCGCGTTCCCCGGGTGTTCACCCGCCCTTCGGCCGTGGCGCCTTCCGGGCCCCCCGCCGGGGGCGCACCATGGACGGACACGACGACGGGGCGGGCCGCTGGGGCTCCCCCGGGACAGGAGGGCCCGCGGTGGGCGAGACGGCGCAGGACCTCGACCTGGCGTTCCTGGACATGTCCGGGACCCTCTTCCACGACAACGGGATCGTGGAGCGGGCCTTCGAGCGGACGGCGGCCGGCCTGGGCGTGGACCCGGACTCCGAACGGTTCCGGCGGATGCTCGAGCACCTCCGCAGCTGCCCGGGGCAGTCGCGGTCCGGGACGCTCGAGCAGCTCTTCGCCGCCGAGCCGGACCGGGCCCGGCGGGTCGTGCGGGACTTCGAGCGCCACCTCGACGACCTGCTGGCCGCCGAGGGCGTGTGCCCGGTGGAGGGCGCGGAGCAGGCGGTCGCGCAGCTGCGCGAGGCCGGGCTGCGGGTGTGCCTGGCCACCGGCCACAACCGGCACAGCATGAACACGCTGCTGGAGCAGCTGGGCTGGACGGGCCTCGCCGACCTCAGCCTGTGCCCCTCGGACGCCGGGCGCGGCAGGCCCTGGCCGGACATGGTCCTCACCGCGGTGCTGGCCCTGGACCTCGGCGACGTCCGCCGGGTCATGGTCGTCGGGGACACGGTGGCGGACATGCAGGCGGGCCGGCGCGCCGGATCGGCCGCCGTCGTCGGGGTCCGCACGGGCGCCCACCCCGCCGAGGCCCTGCGCGCGGCCGGTGCGCACGTGGTGGTGGACTCCGTCCGCGACCTGCCCGGCCTCCTCCGCGCGCCCGTGGCCCTGTCCCGCTGAGCCCCCGGCACGGACCCGCCCTCCGCGCCGGGACGACGACGACCCCGTCGGCTGGCATGCTGGTCGAGGGGGGCGGCAGGCCGCCGGTCCCCGCCCTCGTCCGCCGGCACACCTCAGAGGACCCCCATGGAACGACCCGCCCCGCCTCCCCACCGCTCCTGGCGGACCTCGCAGCGTGTGCTGATCACGGGGCTGACGCTCGCCTTCGGGGCGCTGGGACTGGTCGTCCTGCTCGCCGGCGCCGAGGCCGGGGCGCGCGCCTGGCACGGCCGGGCGGACCTGTGGCTGGAGGCCGCCGCGGTGACGGCCCCGGACGTGGGCGGCCTGGCCCCCGGTCTCAGCTCGGAGGGCTACGACCTGGTGCACGTGCGCGTCACGGGGGCGGAGTCCTCCAGCATGGTCCTCTACGCCCTGACCCTGGCCCTGGGCACCGTGGTCTTCGCCGGCATCTGCTTCTTCCTCGCCTACCTGTGCCACCGCATCCACCTCGGCCGGCCGTTCGACCGGGTCCTGACCGTGGGGCTGACGGCGTCCTCGCTCTCGCTCGTGGCGCTGTCCCTGCTGGGCCCGTTCCTCTTCGCGGCGGCGCAGGGGAGGATCTTCGCCGAGCTCGGCGTGGAGCTCGGCCGGGCGCCGTTCGTCAACGGCTGGTCCTTCGGGGACACCGACGCGGTGCTGCTGGTCGCCGGGGTGTTCCTCGGCCTGCTGGCGCTCGCCTTCCGCGCGGGCGCCTGGTGCCAGCGCACCGAGCCCGCGCGGTCCTGACCCGCCGGTCCCGGGCGGGTGCCGGCCGGTGCGACCCGTCCGGTCCCGCTCCGCCCCGTCCGGTCTCGCTCAGTCCCGGTCCGGTCGGTCCAGGGACACGACCGCCAGGAAGCCCCGGCCGGTGAGCTCGGGGCTGTCCGGCTCGGCGCCGCGCACGGTGTCGAGGACCCCGACCTCCTCGGCGCTCCTCCCGCCGGCCGTGAGCACGGCGCGGCCCGAGAGCAGGACCGCCAGCTGGTCCGCGAAGACGGGGTGCGGGCGCTTCGCGGACAGCTCCAGCACCACCACGTGCGCCCGGACCGCCCCGCGCGCGGCCAGGACCTCGAGGGCGCGGACCGGGCCGGTGGGCAGCGCGGCGTCGACGGGCTCGTCGGCGGGACCCCGGAACGGCCGGTGCCGCTCCAGCGCCTGCTCCCGCCCGCCGGCGCCGAGCACGAGCAGCTCGCCGTCGACGACGGTGAGCACGCGCTCCGCCCCGGCGGCTGCCGGCAGCGTGCCGGGGCGCTCGATGTCGAGCAGGGAGAGCTGCCAGGCGCCGGCCGGGCCGGCGGCGATCCGGCGCACCGTGCGGCCTCCGGCGCGGGCGACGGGCAGGTCGCCGGCGCGCAGCAGGACGGGGCGGGGGAACGGGTCGGTCACGGGAGCCTCCGGTCGGCGGTCGTGGACGGTCTCAGGAGCACGTGGTCCCCTCCTCGGGCAGCTCGCCCTCGAGCAGGTAGGCGTCCACGGCGGCCTGCACGCAGTCGTCGCCCGAGGTGTAGGCCGTGTGCCCGTAGCCGTCGTAGCTCAGCAGGCGGGCGCTCTCCAGCTGCTCGGCGAGGGCCTGGGACCAGTGGTAGGGGGTCGCGGGGTCGTGCGTGGTGCCCACGACGAGGATCGGGTCGGCGCCGGCGGCGTCGACCGGAGCGGGTGCGGCCGCGGGCCCCACCGGCCAGCCCTGGCACGCGGCGTCGCCGTAGCCGAGGTAGGGGCCGAAGGTCGGCGCGACCTGTTCGAGCTGCTCCTGGTGCCGGGCCATCTGCTCCTCGGTGACCGCCTCGGCGGACCGGTCGAGGCAGTTCACCGCGGTGAAGGCCATCGTGGTGTTGTTCGCGTACCGGCCCTCGGCGTCGCGCCCGTGGGTGGCGTCGGACAGCGCCAGCAGCGGGGAGAGGTCCCCGTCGAAGGCGGCCCCCAGGGCCTCGTTGAGCTGCGGGTAGGACGTGGTGGTGTACAGCGGGGTCAGGATGCCCTCCACCACGTTCGTGGCGGTGACCCGGCGCCCGTCCCCGGCGGTGACGGTGCCCTCCTCGACCGAGGCGATGAGCTCCTGGATCCGCGCCGTCGCCGCGTCCGGGTCGGCGTCCCCGACCACGCAGCCGCGGATCTCGGCGCGGCACACCTGCACCCAGTGCCGCAGGTTCTCCTCGAAGCCCGCGGCCTGGTCCGCGGTGGCCTGCCGGTCGCTGAGGGTCGGGTCCACCCCGCCGTCGAGCACGAGCCGGCCCACCCGGTCGGGGAACAGGTCGGCGTACACGGCGCCCAGGTGGGTGCCGTAGGAGAAGCCCAGGTAGGTGGTCCGCTCGTCGCCCAGGACCGCCCGCAGGACGTCCAAGTCCCGGGCGGCGCTGACGGTGTCCATCTCGGCGACCAGGTCCCCGGAGTTCTGCACGCACTGCGCGCCGAGCCGCTCGTACTCCTCGCGGATCTCGTCGGCGGGGTCGGACCGCGGGTCGAACATCGGCTCGGCGCGCCACGCGTCCAGCTCGGCGTCGTCGAGGCACTCGATCCCCGCGGAGCGGCCCACGCCCCGCGGGTCGAAGCCCACCACGTCGTACACCTCCCGCACCTCGTCCGAGACCGTGTACTCGGCGAAGGCCGTCGCGTCCACCCCGGAGGCCCCGGGGCCGCCCGGATTGATCAGGAGGCTGCCGCGGGAGCGCCCCTCGGCCGGGAGACGGGACATCACCACGGTGGTGATCTCCCCGGACGGGTCGTCGTAGTCCAGGGGCACCTCCACGGCGGCGCAGCGGAGGTCGTCCTCCGCGCCGTTCGCCTCGATCTCGAACTCGCACCCGCCCCAGTCCACCGTCTGGGTGTAGAACCGCTCGAGCTCCGTGGGCGTGCCCTCCACCACGGCGCCGCTCGCGCCCCCGGACGGGGGCCCGGCCGTGCCGGGGACGCCCAGGGAGGCGCACCCGCCCAGGAGCAGGCCCATGGCGGTCAGCGCGGCCGCGGCGGGCAGGGGCGCGCGGCGTGCTCGGGGGGCGCGGCGGGTCATGGGGCTCCTCGGGGCGGGGGAGTCGGACGGGGTCACAGCAGGGAGACGGCCATCGCCTCGAACGCGAGCTGCGCGCTGACGTTGGTGCGGATCCGGTCCCGGGTCCGGCTGATCACGTCGATGCGCTGCAGGGTCTGCTCGGGGGTGGCGTTGGAGGCGTGGTCCCGCAGCTGCTGGGCCAGGTGCTCGTTGACCAGACCGGAGCCCGTGCGCAGCTGCAGCGTCAGGACGTCCCGGTAGAAGGTGGTGAGGTCGATGAGGAAGCGGTCGAGGGTGTCCGTCTGGATCCGCCGGGAGCGCCGCTTCTGGTCCGCCTCGAGCCGGTTCAGCGCGCCGCGGATGGCCGGCGGCACCCGGCCCGACTCGGGGGCCCCCAGCGCCACCAGCAGCTGCTTGCGCTCCGACTCGTTGCGGGCCTCGGCGTCCGCCTGGGACTCCTCGACCGCGATCTTGTGCAGCCGGTCGGCGGCGCGCACGGCGTCGGGCACCCCGGAGAGCTTCAGCGGCATGGACACGACCTCCTGCCGCCGCGTCCGGGCGTCGTCGTAGAGGGCGAGCCGCTTGGCGATCCCGACGTGGGACTGGGCGAGCCGGGCGCTCTCCTGCGCCCGCTGCCGGGGCACCCCGTGCCGGCGGATGAGCAGCTCCGCGACGTCCTCCACCGCCGGGACCTTCAGCGTGGCGGGCCGGCAGCGGGAGCGGATGGTCACGAGCACGTCCATGGGGCTGGGGGCGCACAGCAGCCAGATCGTGTTCGGCGGGGGTTCCTCGATGGCCTTGAGCATGACGTTGGAGGTGCGCTCCACCATCCGGTCGGCGTCCTCGACCACCATCACGCGCCAGCGGCCCACCGAGGGCCGGTCCTGGGCGCGCACCACGAGCTCCCGCGCCTCGTCGATGGTGATCTGCGGGTTCTCCGTCACGAAGTGGGTGAGGTCGGCGTGGGAGCTGGCCAGCACCGTGCGGCAGGCGTGGCAGTGCCCGCAGCCGCGGTCCGCGGGGTCCTGCTGCTCGCACAGCAGCGCCGCCGCGAAGGCCAGGGCCGCGTTGGACCGGCCGGAGCCGGGCGGGCCGGTGAACAGCCACGCGTGGGTGGGCCGGTCCTCGCGGGCGGCGCGGCGCAGCTGCGCGACCACGGCCTCCTGGCCCAGGAGCTGGTCCCACACGCTCACGGGGCCACCTCCGCGGCGGTCCGGGGGAGCGCGGCCAGCCGGCCGCGGACGGCGGCCGCGAGCTCCTCGGCCGGCCGGGTCGCGTCGAGCACCAGGTAGCGCTCCGGGGCCCGGGCGGCGAGTTCGAGGAAGGCCTCGCGGTTGGCGTCGTGGAAGGCGTCGGGCTCGAGCTCCAGGCGGTCGCCGGCGTCGCCGTCCCGGGCCTCGCGGCGGGCGCGGCCCGTGCGGGCGGGGACGTCCAGCAGCACGGTCAGGTCGGGCACGAGACCGGTGGTGGCCCACGCGTTGAGCTCCGCGACACGGTCCACCCCGAGCCCGCGCCCGGCGCCCTGGTAGGCGGCGGAGGAGTCGGCGTAGCGGTCGCAGACCACGATGCGCCCGGCCGCGAGGGCGGGGCGGATGAGCTGCTCGACGTGGGCGGCGCGGGCGGCCGCGAACAGCAGGGCCTCGGTGCGGGCGTCCACCGGGCCGTGCGCCGGGTCCAGGAGCAGGGCGCGCACCCGCTCGCCCAGCGCGGTGCCGCCCGGCTCCCGGGTGCGCACCACGTCGTGGCCCTCCGCGCGCAGGGCGTCGGCGAGCAGGCGGGCCTGCGTGGACTTCCCGGCGCCGTCCCCGCCCTCGAACACGACGAACACCCCGCGCCGGGCGGGCGCGGGGGAGGACTCCGGGGCGGGGGCGGACGGCGGGGCGGGAGCCGGTCGGGTGGTCACTCCACCAGCCTATCGACCGCGGGGGACGGGGAGCGCTCCGGGCCCTGCCGCTGGGGACCCGGCGGGCCGCTAGCCTGTGACCATGACTGCGCGCCCCGAGACCCCGTCCGCCCACTCCACCGACGCCCTGCGCCCGGACACCGTGGTGGTGGCCGGCGGGCGCCCCGCCCCGGAGCACGACGCCCCGGTGGGGCCCTCCATCGTCCTGACCTCCACGTACCGGGGCTCCGGCGGCCTCGACGCCGCCGACCGCGCCTACGGCCGCTACAGCAACCCCACGTGGGAGGACATGGAGGACGTCCTGGCCCGGCTCGAGGGGGCCGGGCAGCCCGGGCTGCTCTACGCCTCGGGCCTGGCGGCGATCGCGTCGGTGCTGTCCCTCGTCCCCGCGGGCGGGTGCCTGGTCATGCCCCGGCACAGCTACCAGGGCTCCCTGGCCCTGGCCAAGGACCTCGAGGCGCGCGGGCTGCTGACGATCGTCACCGTGGACGTCGCGGACACCGAGGAGGTCGTGGCCGCCCTCGGCGGCGCGGACCTGCTGTGGCTCGAGAGCCCCACCAACCCCATGCTGGAGGTCGCCGACCTCCCGGCGCTGCTCACCGCGGCCCGGGAGCGCGGCATCCTCACGTGCGTGGACAACACCTTCGCCACGCCCCTCGTGCAGCGCCCGCTCGAGCACGGCGCCGACGTGGTCGTGCACTCCGTGACCAAGTACCTGGCCGGGCACTCCGACGTCGTGCTGGGGGCGGCCGTCACCTCCGATCCCGGCCTGCGGGACCGGCTGAAGGGCCACCGCTCGCTGCACGGGGCGATCCCGGGGCCGTTCGAGGCGTGGCTCGCGCTGCGGGGGATGCGGACGCTCGCGCTGCGGATCGAGCGCTCCGCGGCGACCGCGGGGAAGCTCGCCCGCCGGCTGCAGGAGCACCCGGCCGTGCTCGAGGTCCGCTACCCCGGCCTGCCCGGGGACCCGGGGCACGAGCGCGCCGCCGCCCAGATGGACGGGTTCGGCGCGATCGTGGCCATCGTGCCGGCGGGGGACGTCGACGCGGTCGAGGCGGCGGTGGACCGGCTGCGGGTGTGGACCCCCGCGACCTCCCTCGGCGGGGTCGAGTCGCTGATCGAGCGGCGGCGCCGGCACCACGAGGAGCCGCGCAGCGTGCCGGAGACGCTGCTGCGGCTGTCGGTGGGCATCGAGAACGTCGAGGACCTCTGGGAGGACCTCGACCACGCCCTGCGCGGGATCGACCGGTAGGCTGGGCACCGTGGACATTCCCTGGGTCTTCTACCTCGTGCGATTCATCGACATCGCCCTCGCGCTGGTCGTCGCCGGCCTGGCCGTCTGGGCCTTCGTCGACTGCCTGACCAAGGCGCCGGTGCAGTTCCAGCGCGCGTTCAAGCGCACCAAGGGCTTCTGGCTCGCGCTGACCGGCGGGTCCCTCGCGTTCACGGTCTTCACGCTGCTGCTGCTGCGCCCCAGTCTCTTCGTCCTGCTCATCGCGGGCACGGCCGTGGGCGTCTACCTCGCCGACGTCCGCCCGGCCGTGGGCCTGGAGTCCAAGGGGCCCAACAGCTGGTGACCCGCCCCCGTGGCGCCGGCTTGTCCCGGGCTCGCGCCCGGATGGAAGAATGGGGCCATGGCTACCGAATCAGCACCGTACAAGCTCGTCCTGCTCCGCCACGGACAGTCCGACTGGAACGAGAAGAACCTGTTCACCGGGTGGGTGGACGTGGACCTCACCGACAAGGGGCGGGAGGAGGCCGTCCGCGGCGGTGAGCTGCTCGTGGAGAAGGGCATCGCCCCCGACGTCCTGCACACCTCGCTGCTGCGCCGGGCGATCACCACGGCGCACCTCGCCCTGGACCGGGCGGACCGGCACTGGATCCCCGTCAAGCGGTCGTGGCGGCTCAACGAGCGCCACTACGGTGCGCTGCAGGGCAAGGACAAGACCCAGGTCCGCGAGGAGTACGGCGACGAGCAGTTCATGACCTGGCGGCGCTCCTACGACGTCCCGCCGCCCGAGCTGGACGACTCCGACCGGTACTCCCAGGCCGGGGACCCCCGGTACGCCGACGTGGCGCACGCGCCCCGCACCGAGTGCCTCAAGGACGTCCTCGACCGCTTCATGCCCTACTGGGAGCAGGAGATCGTCCCGGACCTGCAGGCCGGGCGCACCGTGCTCGTGGCGGCGCACGGCAACTCGCTGCGCGCGCTGGTGAAGCACCTGGACGGCATCTCCGACGACGACATCGCGGCGCTGAACATCCCCACGGGCATCCCGCTCTACTACGAGCTGGACGAGGACCTGCGCCCCGTGGTGGCCGGTGGCCAGTACCTCGACCCGGAGGCCGCCGCCAGCTCGATCCAGGCGGTCGCCAACCAGGGCAAGAAGTAGGCCCGGCACCGCAGCACGCCGAAGGGCCGGCCCCACCGCGGCGGTGGGGCCGGCCCTTCGGCGTTCCCGGGCGCGGGACGTGCCGCGCCCGGGCGGGAGCTCACACGCCGCCGTCGCGGCCCACGTGCCCGTGTCCGGTCGGGTGGTCGGAGGTGGCGGGGACCCACTCCCCGGTCACGAGGTAGGAGACCTTGCGGGTCACCGAGACACCGTGGTCGCCGATCCGCTCGAGGTAGCGGGAGCACAGGGTGACGTCCACGGCCGTGGGCACCGGGTACTCCCAGGCGGGGTCGGCCAGGACGTCGAACACCGACTGGTGCAGCGCGTTGACCTCGCCCTTGAGGGCGTAGATGTCGTTGGCCAGGGAGAGGTCCCGGGTCTGGAGCACCTGGATGACCCGGTCCACGATCTGCAGGTCGAGGTCGAACATGCGGGTGAACGTCTCCACGAGCGGCCCGGGGATGACCGGCTCCGGGTAGCGCAGGCGCACGGCCTGGGCCAGGTGGCGGGCCAGGTCCCCGGCGCGCTCGAGCGAGGCGCTCATCCGCAGCGCCCCCACGATCATCCGCAGGTCCGAGGCCACGGGGCTCTGCAGGGCGAGGATGTCGATCGAGCGCTCGTCGAGGTCGTTCTGCAGGAAGTCGATCCGGGCGTCGTTGGAGATGACCTCCTCGGCCAGCTCGATGTCCGCGTCGAGGAGGGCGTCCTTGGCGCGGGCGAGGGCCTCGCGCACCAGGGTCGCGATCTGGGTGAGCTCCTCCCCGACCTGGTGGAGTTCTGCCTGGAAAACCTTGCGCACGGGTGTGTCCTTTCGAGATGCGGCACGTCCGGGGTCCGCGGCCGGGGTGCGGCGCGGGGCGGAACGGATGACGAGGGGGCGAGGTGCGAGCACACCCGCCGCCACGCTCACAGCCAGGAGTGAACTTCCGCTCATCTTAGGGTGAACGTCCGTTGAACCTGTAGCGCGTGACGCCCGGCGGGACGTCCCCGGGCCGGGGGGAGCCTAAGCTGGATCCGTGAGTCCAACAGCCATCGCCGTCGTCGCCGGCCTGCTCGGCTTCGCCCTGGGCGTGAGCGGCCTGATCGGCCTGCGGCTGAGCGGGCGCGGCCGCCGCGCCCGCGCCGACGTGCAGGAGCCCGCCCTGCCGGACGGCACCGCGGACGTCCTCGCCGTGATCGGGCGGGCCTACGTGGTGGTGGACGGCGTGGACGGGGTGGTGCGCGCCTCCCCGGCCGCCTACGCGTTCGGGCTGGTCCGCGGGCACACCGTGGTGCACGACCAGATGCTGGAGATGATCCGCCGCGCCCGCCGCAGCGGGGTGATCGAGGAGCGGCGGGTGGAGCTGACCCGCGGGCCCTTCCAGACCGGTGCCGTGGTGCTCGACGTCCGGGTGGCGCCCATCGCCGAGGAGTACATCCTGCTGCTCGCCGACGACCAGACCGAGATCGCCCGGGCGCAGTCGATCCGCAACGACTTCGTGGCCAACGTCTCGCACGAGCTGAAGACCCCGGTGGGGGCGATCGGGCTGCTGGCCGAGGCGATCGAGGACGCGGCCGAGGACGAGGAGGCCGTGCGCCGCTTCGCCAAGCGGCTGCACAAGGAGTCCGTGCGGCTCACCGCCCTGGTGCAGGACATCATCGAGCTCTCCCGCCTGCAGAGCGCCGACGTCGTCACCGAGGGCCGGCCCGTGGACCTCAACCAGGTGATCGCCGACGCCGTGGACCGCAACCGGTTCCCGGCCGAGACCAAGCGGATCGAGCTGGTGGTCGGCGGCCACGTGAGCCGGCCCGTCTTCGGCGACCCCGACCTGCTGGTCACGGCCCTGCGCAACCTCATCGACAACGCGGTGCACTACTCCCCGGAGGGCACCCGCGTGGGCATCGGTGTCCGCGAGCGGGACGGCATGGCGCAGATCTCCGTCACCGACCAGGGCCCGGGCATCCCCGAGGACGAGCAGGACCGGATCTTCGAGCGGTTCTACCGCGTGGACGCGGCCCGCTCCCGGCGCACGGGCGGGACCGGGCTGGGCCTGAGCATCGTCAAGCACGTCATGTCGCAGCACGGCGGGGAGGCCACCGTGTGGTCGCAGCCGGGCCGCGGCTCCACCTTCACCCTGCGCATCCCCCAGATCGAGGGCGCCGACGAGCCCGAGCGGACCGC
Source organism: Kocuria sp. KH4 (assembly GCF_053711175.1). Classification (NCBI taxonomy): domain Bacteria; kingdom Bacillati; phylum Actinomycetota; class Actinomycetes; order Micrococcales; family Micrococcaceae; genus Kocuria; species Kocuria sp. KH4. The sequence continues at coordinate 19,812 of NZ_JBSJYX010000006.1, read as the reverse complement.
CCCGGCGGCCGCCGGCGCGTCCGCCCCGCCGGCGCCCGCGACGGCGCCGCCCGACCCAGTGACCACGACCCCACGGCCGGCCGCCACCGCGCGCCGGACCGGGAGCACGGAGGACCGACAGTGACCCGCATCCTGATCGTCGAGGACGAGGAATCCCTCAGCGACCCCCTCTCCTACCTGCTGGGGAAGGAGGGGTTCGAGGTGCAGGTCGTGGACAACGGCCTCGACGCCGTCACGGAGTTCGACCGGGCCGGGGCCGACCTGCTGCTGCTGGACCTCATGCTCCCCGGGCAGTCCGGCACCGAGGTGTGCCGGCAGGTGCGGCAGCGCTCCTCGGTGCCGATCATCATGCTCACCGCCAAGGACGCCGAGATCGACAAGGTGGTGGGGCTCGAGCTGGGCGCCGACGACTACGTCACCAAGCCCTACTCCTCGCGCGAGCTCGTGGCCCGGATCCGCGCCGTGCTGCGCCGCCAGGCGGAGCCCGAGGAGCTGGTCACGGCCACCGTGCAGGCCGGCCCGGTGCGGATGGACGTGGAGCGCCACGTGGTGAGCGTCAACGGGGAGCAGGTGGCCATGCCGCTCAAGGAGTTCGAGCTGCTGGAGATGCTGCTGCGCAACGCGGGCCGGGTGCTCACCCGCGGGCAGCTCATCGACCGGGTCTGGGGCTCGGACTACGTGGGGGACACCAAGACCCTCGACGTGCACGTCAAGCGGCTGCGCGCCAAGGTGGAGCCCGACCCCTCCGCGCCCCGGCACCTGGTCACCGTGCGGGGCCTGGGCTACAAGTTCGAGGCCTGAGCGCCCGCCGCGGGAGCCGCCGCGGCGGGCACACGGGAGAGGGCCCGGAACCCGCGGTGCGGGTCCCGGGCCCTCTCGCCCGTGCGCGGGATCAGTGCTCGTCGGCCTGCTGGCCTCCCACGAACGCCTCGTCGCCGGGCTCCGCCGGGACGTTGGAGGGGTTCGCCGGGGTGGTGGGGGCCCCGCCCGGGATGTACTCGGCATAGCGGGGGAAGGTGTGGTCGAGCACCGGCACGGACTCGGTCACGGACTCGCCGGCGGCGCTGATCACGGTCTCGACCATCAGCCCGGGCCTGGCGCCGGCCGGGTCCAGGAGCACGGGCTCGCTGTCGGCCAGCCGCAGGGTGGTCCCGGCGGGGATGGGGATCTCGCCCGTGGCGCCGTCCGCGTCCACCGTGACGGTGATGTCCTGGTCGCCGTTGTTGGTGAGGCTGCCCAGCAGGCGGCCCTCGGCCTCGGCGCTCTCGGCCACGATGAGCAGATCGGTGGCCTTGAGGTCGCCCATCTGCACCACGATGCCGTCCGCGGGCGCGTAGCCCACCCCGGCGGTGGCCACCGGGTTCACGGCGCTGCACCCGCTGGCGGTGAGCAGGGCGGCCACGGCGGCGGCACTGAGGCCTGCGCGCTTCAGGGACTTGCGGGCGGCGGTCTTCACGGCGCGTACTCCTCGGGAGCTCAGGACGATGTCCCCACCAGCTTATCCGTTTGCCGACGGATCGTCCGCATCGCCGGGCGTCCGGGGGCGCTCACGGCGGATCGGCGAATCCTACACCGTGTTAGAATGGACGTTCTGAAAGGGGTATTTCCATATGGTTTTTGAGGTTGGCGAGACGGTTGTCTATCCGCACCACGGCGCGGCGACCATCGAGGAGATCAAGACCCGCACCGTCAAGGGCGAGGAGAAGATGTATCTCAAGCTCAAGGTGACCCAGGGCGACCTGGTCATCGAGGTCCCCGCAGAGAACGTGGACCTGGTGGGCGTCCGCGACGTCGTCGACGAGGACGGGCTGAAGAAGGTCATCTCGGTCCTGCAGGCGAAGGACACCGAGGAGGCCAGCAACTGGTCCCGGCGCTACAAGGCCAACCTCGAGAAGCTCGCCTCGGGCGACGTCCTGAAGGTCGCCGAGGTCGTGCGCGACCTGTGGCGCCGCGACCGCGACCGCGGGCTCTCGGCGGGGGAGAAGCGGATGCTGACGAAGGCCCGCCAGATCCTCACCTCCGAGCTCGCCCTCGCCAAGAAGATCGACGAGGAAGAGGCCGAGAAGCGCCTCGACGACATCCTGGCGTCCTGACCTCCCCGTGACCGGGAACGGGCCACGGCCCCCGACGGCGAACCCGCCCTCTCCGGAGGGCGGGTTCGCCGTCGTCGTCGTGGCGGCCGGGTCCGGCACCCGGCTCGGGCACGGCATCCCCAAGGCCCTCGTGCCCCTGGACGGGCGCCCCCTCCTGGAGCACGCGCTGCGCGGCGTCGCCGCGGCCGGGATCGCCGACCGGGTGCTCGTCACGGTCCCCGCCGGCGACGTCGCCCTGTCCGCCCTCGCCCGGGCGCACGGGGCCCTGCCCGTGACCGGCGGCGCCTCCCGCGCCGCGTCGGTCCGGGCGGCCCTGGCCGTCCTGGAGCGCACCGGTCCCCGGAGCAGCGGGGTGCTGGTCCACGACGCCGCCCGGTGCCTGACCCCGCCGGAGGTCTTCCGGGCCGTGGCCCGGCGCGTGCGCTCGGGCGACCGGGCCGTGGTGCCGGTGCTCCCCGTCGCGGACACGATGCGCCGGGTCGACGGGGCCGGCCGCTCGCTGGGGACCGTGGACCGGGCGGCCCTGCGCGCAGTGCAGACCCCCCAGGGCTTCGACCTCGCCCTGCTGCGCGCCGCCGACCGCGCCGCCGCCGAGGCCGGCGCGGACCCGGAGACCGTCACCGACGACGCCTCGCTCGTGGAGACCCACGCCCCCGGGGTCACCGTCCAGACGGTGCCCGGCCACGAGCACGCCTTCAAGATCACCCGGCCCCTCGACCTCGTGCTGGCCGAGGCCGTGCTCCGGGGCCGGGCGCCCGGCGCCGCCGGCACGGTCCCGGTCGCCGCCGGGCCCTCGACCGCCACCACCCCCGAGGAGCGCTGAGCCCGTGAACCTGCCCCGCACCGGCATCGCCGTGGACGTCCACGCCTTCGGGCCCGAGGGCACCCCGCTGTGGGTCGCCGGGCTCGAGTGGCCGGGGGAGCGCGGCCTCGCCGGCCACTCCGACGGGGACGTCGTGGCCCACGCCGCCGCCGACGCCCTGTTCTCCGCCTCCGGCACCGGGGACCTGGGCTCCAACTTCGGCGTGGACCGCCCCGAGATGCAGGGTGCCTCGGGTCTGCACATCCTCACCGAGGCGGCCCGGATCGTGCGGGCGGCCGGCTTCGAGATCGGCAACGTGGCCGTGCAGCTGATCGGCGAGCGGCCGCGCTTCGCGCCCCGCCGCGCGGAGGCCGAGGCCGCCCTCAGCGCCGCCGCCGGCGCCCCCGTGACGGTCAGCGCCACGACCTCGGACCACCTCGGGTTCCCCGGCCGCGGCGAGGGGCTCGCGGCCGTGGCCACGGCCCTGGTCGTCGCCGCGGGAGCGGGCGCAGCCTGACCGTCCCGCGGGCGCGCGCCCTTATGATGGGCCGTGTGACTCTGCGCTTCTACGACACCGCCACCGCCACCGTGCGGGACTTCGAGCCCGTCCGCCCCGGTGAGGCCCGTCTGTACTACTGCGGTGCCACCGTGCAGGGCATGCCGCACATCGGGCACGTGCGCTCCGCGCTCGTCTTCGACCTGCTGGCGCGCTGGCTGGAGTTCCGCGGCCACCGGGTCACCACGGTGCGCAACGTCACCGACATCGACGACAAGATCCTCGCCAACGCCGCGGCCTCGTACGCCCCCGACTACGCCGGCGACCACCCCCGCGAGCCGTGGTGGGCGCTGGCCTACCGGTTCGAGCAGGTCTTCAACGCCGCCTACGACGCCATCGGCATCGCCCGGCCCACCTACGAGCCGCGCGCGACCGGCCACGTCCCGGAGATGCACGCCCTGATCCGGGCCCTCGTCGACGCCGGGCACGCCTACCCGGCCCCGGACGGCTCGGGCGACGTCTACTTCGACGTCCGCTCCTGGGCGCGCTACGGGGAGCTCACCCACCAGTCGGTGGACGACATGCAGGACGCCCCGGACGCCGACCCGCGCGGCAAGCGCGACCCCCGCGACTTCGCCCTGTGGAAGGGGCACAAGCCCGGCGAGCCGGAGACCGCGCGCTGGGACTCCCCCTGGGGCGCCGGCCGGCCCGGCTGGCACCTCGAGTGCTCCGCGATGGCCGGGAAGTACCTCGGGGAGCACTTCGACATCCACGGCGGGGGCCTGGACCTGCGCTTCCCCCACCACGAGAACGAGCTCGCCCAGTCCGCGGCGGCCGGGCAGCGCTTCGCCAACTTCTGGCTGCACAACGGGCTGGTCACCTCCGCGGGCGAGAAGATGTCCAAGTCGATCGGCAACACGGTCTCCCCGGCGGACATGCTCGCCGCGGCCCGCCCGCTGGCCGTGCGCTACTACCTCGGGCAGGCCCACTACCGCTCCGTGCTGGACTACCGGCCCACCTCGCTGACCGAGGCGGCCGCCGCGGTGGAGCGCGTCGAGTCCTTCCTGCGCCACGCCGCGGACGCCGGTCTCGACTCCGCCTGGACGCCCGCCGACGTGCCGGCGGCCTTCCAGGAGGCCATGGACGACGACCTCAACGTGCCCCAGGCCCTCGCGGCCCTGCACGAGGCCGTGCGGGCGGGCAACTCCGCGCTCGCCGACGGCGGCGACCCCACCGCGTTCGCCCGCGCCGTGCGGGCCATGACCGACGTCCTCGGGCTGACGGGGCTCATGGACCTGGGCGGGACCGGCGGCAACGCCGCCGAGCACGCCGCCCTCGACGCCCTCGTGCGCTCCCTGCTGACCCAGCGCGAGCAGGCCCGCTCCGCCAAGGACTGGGCCCGGGCCGACGCCATCCGGGACGAGCTCGCCGCGGCCGGGGTCGCGGTCCGGGACGGCGCCGACGGCGCCGCCTGGTCCGTGGCCTGAGCCGGCCCCACCCACCCCCGACCGAGAACAGAGGAATCCCATGCCAGCCCCCAAGCGCCCCGGTGCGATCCGCAAGAACAAGAAGGGCCCCCTCGTGGGCACCGGCGGCCACGGCCGCAAGGCCCTCGAGGGGCGAGGACCGACGCCGAAGGCCGAGGACCGCCCGTACCACAAGGCGCACAAGATGAAGAAGGCCGCCGAGCGCCGCCAGCCCCCGGGCGGGCGCGCTGCCTCCCGCACCCGGGGCAAGGTCCAGGAGGACCTCGTCACCGGGCGGAACTCGGTGGTCGAGGCGCTGCGGGCGGACATCCCCGCCAAGGCCCTCTACGCGGCGAGCAGGATCGACGTGGACGACCGCGTGCGGGAGATCCTGCAGATCTGCGCCGAGCGCGGGATCACGGTCCTCGAGGCCTCCAAGTCCGAGCTCGACCGGCTCACCAGCGACGCCGTGCACCAGGGCGTGGCCCTGCAGGTGCCGCCCTACGAGTACGAGGACGCCGTGGAGACCGCCCGCAGGCTGATGACCCAGTGGGAGAAGCGGCACATCCGCCGCCCGCCGCTGCTGGTCGCCCTCGACGGCATCACCGACCCGCGCAACCTCGGGGCCATCATCCGCAGCGCGTCGGCGTTCTCCGGCAACGCGGTCATCGTCCCCGAGCGCCGCTCCGTGGGCGTCACCGCCTCCGCCTGGAAGACCAGCGCCGGCGCCGCCGCCCGCGTGCCCGTGGCGAAGGCGGCCAACCTGAACCGCGCGCTCGAGGAGCTCAAGGGCATGGGCTACTTCGTGGTCGGGCTCGACGGCGACGGCGACGTCCAGCTGCCCGGGCTGGACCTCGCCACCGAACCGCTCGTGATCGTGGTCGGCGCCGAGGGGAAGGGCCTGTCCCGGCTGGTCACCGAGAACTGCGACCAGGTCGTCTCCATCCCCATCGACTCCGCCATGGAGTCCCTCAACGCCTCGATGGCCGTGGGCATCACCCTGTACGAGGTGTCACGGCGCCGTGCTGGTTCCTGAGCCCCGGCGGCAGGACACCGGCCGGCCCTACGTCTCCCACCCGTACCCGCTCGGGGTGCACCCCTCGCACGAGCGCGACGGCAGCGCCAACGTGGCCGTCTACGCCCCCGGCGTGCCGGACCTCGACATCGTCTTCCGGCTGCCGGGCGGGCGCTGGCAGCGGCGCCGGCTCACGGGGCGCACCGGCGGGGTGCACCACGGGACGATCCCCCCGGCGGAGCAGCAGCGGCTCTCCGAGACCGGCTTCGAGTACATGCTGCACCGGGACGAGGCGCCGGCGCTGCCCGCCGGCACGGAGTACGGCTTCGTGCCCGCGGACTCGCCGGTGGCCGCCCGCCGCCGCGGCCCGGACCCCGCCGACCACCAGGTCCTGCTCGACCCCTACGGGAAGGGCCTGCGCCGCGTGGCCCCGCCGGCCGGCGTCGCGGACCCCGGCCCCGACGCCTACGGCGGGCGCTACGTCTCCGTCATCGCCCAGCAGGACTTCGACTGGGACGAGGACCGCCCGCCGGCCACCGCGTGGCGGGACACGGTGATCTACGAGGCGCACGTCAAGGGCCTCACCGCCCTGCACCCCGACGTCCCCGAGCACCTCCGGGGCACGTACGCCGGCCTGGCCCACCCGGTGATGACCGACTACCTCACCTCCCTGGGCGTCACGGCCGTGGAGCTGCTGCCCGTGCACGCCCACCTGGACGAGCCCCACCTCACGGCCCTGGGGCTGAGCAACTACTGGGGCTACAACACGCTGGGCTTCTTCGCCCCGCACGCCGGCTACGCCACCGAGGCCGCCCGTGCCCGCGGCCCCCAGGGGGTGCTCGACGAGTTCAAGGCCATGGTCCGCGACCTGCACCGGGCCGGCCTCGAGGTCTACCTCGACGTGGTCTACAACCACACGGCCGAGGCCGGGCAGGACGAGCCGGCCTACTGCTGGCGCGGTCTCGGCGACGAGGCCTACTACCGGCACGGCGACGACGGCCGCTACGTGGACGTCACCGGGTGCGGCAACTCGGTGAACTTCGGCAACCCCCGCGTGGTGCAGATGGCCCTGGACTCCCTGCGCTACTGGGTGGAGCGCTGCCACGTGGACGGCTTCCGCTTCGACCTCGCCCCCGAGCTGGCCCGCGACGAACGCCACCGCTTCACCCGCAACCACCCCTTCCTGGTCGCCGTGAACGCGGACCCCGCCCTGTTCGGCACCAAGCTCGTCGCCGAGCCGTGGGACGTGGGCATGGGCGGGTGGCAGACCGGGCACTTCCCCGAGGGGTGGGCCGACTGGAACGACCGCTTCCGGGACACCGTGCGCGACTTCTGGCTCACCGGCCCGCGCAGCATGAGCCTGGGCGGGGACGGGGGCAACGCCTCGCGCCTGGCCGGGGCGCTCACCGGCTCCGCGGACCTGTTCGCCGCCTCCGGGCGCAGCGCCCTGGCCTCCGTGAACTTCGTGACCGCCCACGACGGCTTCACCCTGGCCGACCTCGTGGCCTACGACAACAAGCACAACCAGGCCAACCTCGAGCGGAACCGGGACGGCACCAACGACAACCACTCCTGGAACCACGGGGTCGAGGGCCCGGCCCGGGACGTGCGGATCCGGGCCGACCGCGCGCAGACCGCGCGCAACGTCATGGCCACCCTGCTCTTCTCCCAGGGCGTGCCGATGATCACCGCCGGGGACGAGTTCGGCCGCAGCCAGCGCGGGAACAACAACGCCTACTGCCAGGACAACGAGCTCTCCTGGGTGGACTGGCGCCACACCCCCGCCGACCGGGCGATGCTGGCCGCGACCCGCTCCCTCGTGGCCGTGCGCGGCGAGTTCCTCGCCGGGCAGCCGTCCCACTTCCCGACCCGCCCGGACGAGGTGATGATGCACTGGTTCGGCCCGGACGGCTCGCCCATGACCGCGGCCGACTGGCAGGCCCCCGGCTCCCGCACCATCCAGGTGCTGATCGGCTCGCGCGGCGGACGCGTCTCGGGGCTGATGGTGGTCAACGGGGCGAGCACCGACATGGCGATCACGGTCCCGGACGTCACCCAGCTGCTCCACCCCGACGAGGAGGAGCACCCGTTGCGGGCCTCGGAGGGCGTCTACGCCCTGGTGCACAGCACCGCCTCGGTCCTGCACGGCCGCTACGGCGCCCGCTACCGGGCCGGGCGGCCCCAGGGCGTGCCGGCCAACTCCGTCACCCTGTTCCGGCTCCTCTGAGGGGCCCCGGCCGGGCACACGCCGGGGGCCGCACCCCTGCACGGGTGCGGCCCCCGACGTGCGCCGGCCCGGTCCTGCCGGGCCGGGCTCAGGCGTTGGCCACGAGCCCCAGCTCCGCCCGGTCGGCGAGGTGGGGGTGGGTCGGCAGCACCCGCACGGTGTAGCCGAAGGGCCCGGAGCGGTCCACGGTGATCGTCCCGCAGAACCGGTGCCGCCCGCCCCCGAGGTCGCCCGTGGGGCGCAGGGTCGCGTACTTGCGCTCGTGGATGTGGTCGGTCTCCGAGACGCGGCCGTAGCCGATCTCCGCGCGGACGTCCTCCGGGGCCAGCGAGCCGAGGGTGACGTAGGCGCACACGGAGAGCTCGTCGCCGATCTGCGGGTCCTGGGCCACGCCCTCGGTGTCGACGTGCTCCACCGAGACCTGGCCCCAGGCCTGGCGCACGCGCCCGATCCACCGGGACTTCGCGCGCGCGGCGGCGTGCCCGTCCGCGGCGGCCCGGCGCCCGGAGACGGCGGCGGGGACGTAGAGCTCCCGCACGTAGTCCTCGAGCATCCGCTTGGCCGAGACGCGGGGGCCGAGCGTCGCCAGGGTGTGCCGGACCATGGCCAGCCACTGGTGCGGCACCACGTCCGCGCCCGGCTCGGCGGCGTCGGCCGTCTCCCCGTAGAAGCGCGGCGCCACGTGGTTCTCGATGAGCTCGTAGAGGGCGGCCGCCTCGATGTCGTCGCGCTCGTCCGGGTGGGCGCCCTCGTCCGCGGTGGGGATGGCCCAGCCGTTCTGGCCGTCGTACATCTCGTCCCACCAGCCGTCGAGCACCGACAGGTTCAGCCCGCCGTTGAGGGCGGCCTTCATCCCCGAGGTGCCGCAGGCCTCCAGCGGGCGCAGTGGGTTGTTCAGCCACACGTCGCAGCCGGGGAACAGGGTCCGGGCCATCGCGATGTCGTAGTTGGGCAGGAAGACGATCCGGTGGCGCACCTCCGGGTCGTCCGTGAAGCGCACGAGGTCCTGGATGAGCCGCTTGCCCTGCTCGTCCGCCGGGTGGGACTTCCCCGCGACCACGAGCTGCACCGGGCGCTCCGGGTCCAGCAGGATCTTCTTGAGCCGCTGCGGGTCCCGCAGCATGAGCGTGAGCCGCTTGTAGGTGGGCACCCGGCGGGCGAAGCCGATCGTCAGCACCCCGGGGTCGAGGACGGAGTCGGTCCAGCCGAGCTCGGCGTCGGCGAGACCGCGCTTCTTCCAGGAGGCCCGCAGCCGGGCCCGGACGTCCTCCACCAGGCGGGTCCGCAGCTCCCGGCGCACCGCCCACAGCTCGGCGTCGTCCACCCCGTAGATCCGCCGCCACCGCGCGGCCCGGTCGAGGTCGGAGCCCATCGGGTCCAGGGCGAGCTCCGCCATGCGGGGGTCGATCCACGTCATGACGTGCACGCCGTTGGTGATGGAGCCGATCGGCACCTCGTCCTCGTCGAAGCCCGGCCACAGACCCTGGAACATGCCGCGGGAGACCACGCCGTGCAGCTTGGCCACGCCGTTGGCGCGCTGGGCCAGGCGCAGGCCCATCACCGCCATGTTGAACTTGGACGGGTCCCCGTCGTCGTAGTCCTCCGCGCCGAGGGAGAGGACGTTGGCCGTGGGGACGGCCGGGGCGAGACCGGCGTTGAAGAAGTGCTCGATCTGCGCCCGCTCGAACCGGTCGATGCCCGCGGGCACCGGGGTGTGGGTCGTGAACACGGTCGCCGAGCGCACCGAGGCCAGGGCCTCGTCCCAGGTCAGCGCCTCGCTCCCGTCGGCGGGGTCCATGAGCTCCGCGATCCGCTCGATGCCCAGGAACCCGGCGTGGCCCTCGTTGCAGTGGAAGACCTCCGGGGCCGGCGCCCCGGTCAGCCGCGAGAACGTGCGCAGGGCGCGGATCCCGCCCATCCCGAGCAGCAGCTCCTGCTGCAGCCGGTGGTCGCCGCCGCCGCCGTAGAGGCGGTCGGTGACGCTGCGGGCGTGGTCGTCGTTGTCCGGGATGTCGGAGTCGAGCAGCAGCAGCGGCACGCGCCCCACGTCGGCGCGCCAGATCTGCGCGGACAGCGAGCGCCCGTTGGGCAGCGGCAGGGTGATCCGCGCGGGCGTCCCGTCCTCCTCCCGCAGCAGGGACAGGGGCATCCCGTCCGGGTCGAGCACCGGGTAGGACTCCTGCTGCCAGGCGTCGCGGGAGAGGGACTGCTTGAAGTACCCGTGCTGGTAGAACAGGCCCACGCCCACGACCGGCACGCCGAGGTCCGAGGCGCTCTTGAGGTGGTCCCCGGCGAGGATGCCCAGCCCGCCCGAGTACTGGGGCAGCACGGAGGTCACACCGTACTCGGCCGAGAAGTAGGCGATGGCCCGGGGGGCGTCCTCGGTCTGGGTCTGCTGGTACCACAGCTCGTCGGTGAGGTAGCACTCCAGGTCGGCGTCGAGCTCCTCGATCCGCCGCACGGTGGCGGGGTCCTCGGCGATCTGCTGGATCTCCTCCCGGGTGAGGGAGCCCAGCAGCTTGACCGGGTCGCCGTGCACGGTCTCCCAGGCCTGCGGGTTCAGATCCGCGAACAGCTGTTCGGTCGGCCGGTGCCAGGACCAGCGGAGGTTCCTCGCGAGACGGCTCAGAGGGGCGATGGACTCCGGCAGCACGGTGCGCACGGTGAATCTACGGATTGCCTTCACGCGGTCAGACTACCGGTGGACCGGCCGGAATCGGCGGTGTCCTCGCACGGTCGTCCCCCCGGCGTGCCGGGCGCTCCCGCAGGCGCGGGGACGCCGCCGCGCCCTTCGACAGCGGGCTTAACGATCGCGGGGTTTGTCGCTAACGTGTTCCAGGTGAGCCAAGCCAACACGCCGTCCCCGTCCGACCCGGCCGCGAGCCCGGCCGGCACGTCCGCCACCGACCTCCCGGCGGCGCCCGCCGCCGAGGCCGCCGTCCCCGCCGCCGTCCCGGCCGAGCAGCCGGCGAAGAAGGCCCCGGCCCGCCGCAGGGCCTCGACCGCCCGGAAGGCCCCGGCCGCGGACGCCGCGTCCGTGGAGGACGAACCGGGCATCTCCGTGGTCCCGGCCGCGGAGCCCGCCACCACCGCGCGCAGGACCTCGACCCCGAGGACGTCGAAGACGTCGACGGCCAGGACGTCGACCGCGAAGACCGCCACCGCGAAGACCTCCGCCGCCAGGACGTCGACCGCGAAGGCCGCCACGGCGAAGACCCCGGCCGCCCGCACGTCGACGACGAAGAAGGCCACGACCACGCGCAAGGCCCCGGCCACGCGCCGGAAGGCCGCCGGGTCGGCGTTCTCCCGCGAGGAGCTGGTCTACGGGCGGATCCCGGTCGTCGGCGTGAGCCCCGTGGTCGAGGACGGGCGCTTCCCGGCCAAGGCCGTGCCGGGCGAGTCGATCCGGGTGGGCGCCACCGTGTTCCGGGAGGGCCACGACGCCCTCGGCGTCACCGCGGTGCTCTACGACCCGCAGGGCGCCGAGACCGAGCGGGTGCCCATGCGCCTGACCACCCCCGGCACCGACCGCTACGAGGCGTGGCTGACCCCGACCTCCGAGGGCGCCTGGACCTTCGCCGTCGAGGGCTGGGGCGACCTCTACGAGACCTGGCGGCACGCCGCCGAGATCAAGATCGGCGTGGGCCAGGACGTCGAGCTGATGATGGCCGAGGGCGTGCTCCTCTTCGACCGCGCCGCCGCGGAGGAGGGGCGCCCGGACGCCGACGCCGAGCTGTTCCGCGCCGCCTCCCGCACGCTCGGCAACCAGGAGCTGGCCGCCGAGCACCGGCTCGAGGCCGGCACCTCGGCCGAGGTGCTGGCCGTGGTCGCCGAGCGCCCGATGCGCGACCTCGTCACGCAGAGCCGCCGCTACCCGCTGAAGGTCGAGCGCACCGCCGCCGGCCGCGGGTCCTGGTACGAGTTCTTCCCGCGCTCCGAGGGCGCCGTCCTCGACCCCGGGACCGGCACGTGGACGTCCGGGAACTTCCGGACCGCCGCGGAGCGGCTCGAGGCCGTGGCCGGGATGGGCTTCGACGTGGTGTACCTGCCCCCGATCCACCCGATCGGCCGCGCCCACCGCAAGGGCCCGAACAACACGCTCGTGGCCGGCGCCCAGGACCCCGGGTCCCCGTGGGCCATCGGCGCCCCCGAGGGCGGGCACGACACGATCCACCCGGACCTCGGCACGTTCGAGGACTTCGACGGGTTCGTGGCCCGCGCCGCCGACCTCGGACTCGAGGTCGCCCTGGACCTGGCCCTGCAGGCGTCCCCGGACCACCCCTGGGTCACGGCCCACCCGGAGTGGTTCACCACCCGGGCCGACGGCTCCATCGCCTACGCCGAGAACCCGCCGAAGAAGTACCAGGACATCTATCCGATCAACTTCGACAACGATCCCGAGGGCATCTCCCTCGAGGTGCTGCGGATCGTGCAGCTGTGGATCTCCCACGGCGTGAAGATCTTCCGGGTGGACAACCCGCACACCAAGCCCCTGTGGTTCTGGGAGTGGCTGATCGGCACCGTCAACGCCCAGCACCCCGAGGTCGTCTTCCTGGCCGAGGCGTTCACCCGCCCCGCCATGATGCAGGGCCTCGCCCGGGTGGGCTTCCAGCAGTCCTACTCCTACTTCACCTGGCGCAACACGAAGGAGGAGATCGAGGAGTACCTGCAGGAGGTCAGCCACGAGACCTCGGCGGTGTACCGCCCGAACTTCTTCGTGAACACCCCGGACATCCTCACGGAGTACCTCCAGTTCGGCGGTCCCGCGGCCTTCCGGATCCGCGCGGTGCTGGCCGCCACGGGCTCCCCGCTGTGGGGCGTCTACGCCGGCTACGAGCTCTTCGAGCACGTGGCCCGGCAGGGCGCCGAGGAGTACGTGGACAACGAGAAGTACCAGTACCGCCCCCGGGACTTCGCCGGGGCGGAGGAGCGCGGGGAGTCCCTGGCCCCGTACCTCACCCGGCTCAACGAGATCCGCCGCCGGCACGCCTCGCTGGGCGACCTGCAGAACCTGACCGTGCAGTCCACGTCCGACGACGCCCTGGTCGCGTACTCGAAGACCAAGACGGTGCGGCACGGGGGCTCCGCCTACAAGGACACGATCATCGTGGTCGTCAACGTGGACCCGCACGCGACCCGCGAGGGCACGGTGTGGCTCGACCTGGCGTCCCTGAACCTGGACGACGCCGACTTCAACGAGGACGGCAGCTTCTGGGTGGACGACCTGCTCAGCGGCGACTCCTGGAAGTGGGGCACGCACAACTACGTGCGCCTCGACCCGCACCACGAGCCGGCGCACGTCCTGCACGTCCGGCGCAACGTCAAGTAGGGATCCTCCGGACCCCGTCGGGGCCCTCCCGGGCAGCGCCACCCGGGAGGGCCCCTTCCCACCCGAAGGCCTTCGACCCACCTGCCCGAAAGGCGGCACCCCCGCATGAGCATCTCGCCGTTCTCGCTCAACGCCCCCGGCATCTCCCACGACCCCGACTGGTTCCGCAAAGCGGTGTTCTACGAGGTCCTCGTCCGGGCGTTCTCCGACGCCAACGGTGACGGCTCCGGCGACTTCTCCGGGCTGATCGACAAGCTCGACTACCTGCAGTGGCTGGGCATCGACTGCCTCTGGCTGCCGCCCTTCTTCGAGTCCCCGCTGCGCGACGGCGGCTACGACATCTCCGACTACTACTCCGTGCTCGACGAGTTCGGCACGATCAGCGACTTCAAGCGCCTCGTCGCGGAGGCGCACGCCCGCGGCCTGCGGGTGATCATCGACCTGCCGCTGAACCACACCAGCGACCAGCACCCCTGGTTCCAGGCCTCCCGGGAGGACCCGGAGGGACCCTACGGCGACTTCTACGTCTGGTCGGACACGGACGAGCTCTACCAGGACGCCCGGATCATCTTCGTGGACACGGAGGAGTCGAACTGGACGTTCGACCCGATCCGCCGCCAGTTCTTCTGGCACCGGTTCTTCTCCCACCAGCCCGACCTCAACTTCGAGAACCCGGCCGTGGTCGAGGCCGTCCACGACGTGGTGAAGTTCTGGCTGGACATGGGCATCGACGGGTTCCGCGCCGACGCGATCCCCTATCTGATCGAGGAGGAGGGGACCAACTGCGAGAACCTCCCCGGCACCCACGACTTCCTCGTGCAGCTGCGCCGGATGATCGACGAGGAGTACCCCGGGCGCGTGGTGATCGCCGAGGCGAACCAGATGCCGCACGAGGTCGTCGAGTACTTCGGGACCGAGCAGGACCCCGAGTGCCACATGTGCTTCCACTTCCCGATCATGCCGCGGATCTTCTACGCGCTGCGGGACCAGAAGGCCGCCCCCATCGTGGACACCATGCAGGAGACCCCCGACATCCCGCGCGGGACCCAGTGGGGGACGTTCCTGCGCAACCACGACGAGCTGACGCTCGAGATGGTCACCACCGAGGAGCGCCAGGCGATGCTGGGCTGGTACGCCCCGGACTCCCGGATGCGCGCCAACGTGGGGATCCGCCGCCGGCTGGCGCCGCTGCTGGACAACTCCCGGGCGGAGATCGAGCTGATCCACGCCCTGCTCCTGTCCCTGCCGGGCAGCCCGTTCCTGTACTACGGCGACGAGATCGGGATGGGGGACAACATCTGGCTCGACGACCGCGACGCCTCCCGCACCCCGATGCAGTGGACCCCGGACCGCAACGCCGGGTTCTCCAAGGCCGATCCGGGCAAGCTGTACCTGCCCGTGATCCAGTCGCTGGTCTACCACTACAACCAGGTCAACGTGGAGGCGCAGCTGGCGTCGTCGTCGTCCCTGCTGCACTGGATGCGCCAGATGCTGGCGGTGCGCAAGGCGCACCCGGCGTTCGGCCTGGGCAGCTACGTCAACGTGGAGACCGACCACGACTCCGTGCTCGCGTTCCTGCGGGTGCTGCCCGACGAGGAGACCGAGGACGGCCGCGGCGAGACGGTGCTGTGCCTGTTCAACCTGGCCCACACCCCCGCGTGCGCCCGCATCCGGCTGCCGCAGTTCGCGGGCCGGGGGCTGCGCGAGCTCTTCGGCGGCGACCTGTTCGGGGAGGTGGACGAGGCCGGGGAGTACCGCATCACCCTCGGCAGCCAGGACTTCTTCTGGCTGAGGCTGCGCGCGGCCCGCCGCGACGACGGCACGCACCCGCAGACCACGGCCCTGCCGATCATCACGCCCGCCAAGACGTCCTGAGCGCCACCGCGCGTCCGGCCACCACCCCGCCCGCCCCGGAAGGACCCGATCCCATGACCGACCAGCACCCCGACGAGCTCCTCGACCTCCTGCGGCGCTGGTTGCCGCAGCAGCGGTGGTTCCCCTTCGCGGACGGCGGCGCGGACGCGGAGCTGCGGGTCCTCGCCCAGCTCACCCTCCCGGAGCGGGCGGGCGGCACGGCCCGGGTGCTGCTCCTGGAGGTCGCGGCGGGGGACCGCACCGAGCTGCTCCAGGTGCCGCTGACCCTCCGCCCGGCACCCCTCGAGGGCGCCGAGCGGTTCCTCGTGGCGGAGCCGGCGGCCCCGGCGGACGCCGGCGAGGGGCGGACGGCCGCGCCGGGCGCGGAGCAGGGCCCCGGTCCGCTGCGGGCGGCGCGCAGGCTCAAGGACCGCGCCGCACGGGCCGGGCGGGCGGTGGCCGACCGCACCGGTCTGCCCGTGCCCGGGGCCGACGGCGCGGTGGCGGGATCCTGGGTCTACGACGGCGTGGGGGACCCCGCCTTCGTGGGCGCCGCGCTCGAGCTCATGCAGCAGCAGGAGACCGCCGGGGGCGGACCGCTCGGGCTGTCCCTGACCGGCGCGCACGGGGACGCGCTGCGCGTGCCCTACGCGGTGGAGTCCCGGGACCAGGTCCGGGTGATCTCCAGCGAGCAGTCGAACTCCTCGGTGATCATCACCCCGCCGCCCGGGCGGACGCACGCCGATGCCGTCATCGTGAAGTTCTTCCGCGTGGTGGGGGAGGGCGCCAACCCGGACGTGGAGGTCGGCCGCGAGCTCACCACCCTCGGCTGCCCCGCGGTCCCGGCCACCTTCGGCTGGCTCGACGCCCGCTGGCGCACCGGCCTCGCCGCCGCGGAGGGCCAGCTCGCGGTCGCCACCGAGTTCCTCGCCGGGTCCGCCGACGCCTGGGGCCGGGCCGTCGAGGCCGCCGGGCAGGGCGCCGACTTCACCGACGAGGCCCGGGAGCTGGGCCGCACCACCGCCCGCGTGCACCGGGACCTGGCCCGCGCCTTCGGCACGGAGACCCCCGACGACGCCGCCCGCACCCGCCTCCTGGACGGCCTCGCCGGGCGCCTCCGGTGGGCCCGGGCGCAGACCGGGGACCTGTTCGCCGAGCACGCCCAGGCCCTCGACGCGCTGCTGGCCTCCCTCGACGGCGTGACCGAGCTGCCCCCGCTGCAGCGCATCCACGGGGACTACCACCTGGGGCAGGTGCTCCAGACGGAGGAGGGCCAGTTCAAGGTCCTGGACTTCGAGGGCGAGCCCCTGCGCCCGATCGAGGAGCGCACCCGGCCGGACGTGGCCCTGCGCGACGTCGTGGGCATGCTCCGCTCCTTCGACTACGCCGCCGCGTTCGGGGCGCGCGCCGGAGCGGGGGACACCGAGCAGTGGGGCCGCCGGACCGCCGAGGCCTTCCTGTCCGGCTACGAGCAGGGCGCCGGGCACGCCGTGGACCGCGACTCGCCGCTGTTCCTGGCGCTGTGGCTGGACAAGGCGCTCTACGAGGTCGTCTACGAGCAGCGCAACCGGCCGGACTGGCTGAGCGTGCCGGCCGGCGCGGTGCGCCGTTTCCTGGACGATCTGCCGTCGCGTAGCGTGAACCCTGAACCCGCCGGCGCGGACTCCGCGCCCGGCACCGGCCATGACGACGACAGGTCCCGTTCCGCCCGGCTCGCTGCGGCGGAACCGGGAACGGAAACCGAGGACGCAGTGACCGCCAGCACCCCGCAGGACCGATCCGACCCCGTCCGGGCGGCCGGCCACGACGTCGCCCCGGCCGGGCCCGTCGCCGTGCCGGAGCACGTGCTCGCGGCCGTCTCCGAGGGCCGCCACCACGACCCGCACGGCGTCCTGGGCGCCCACCTGGGCCCGGACGGCAGCGTCACGGTGCGCACCCTGCGCCGGTTCGCCACGGCCGTCTCCGTGGTCACGCAGGACGGCGCCTTCGAGCTCGAGCACGAGTGGGGCGGCATCTTCACGGGCGTGGTCCCGGCCCACGAGCCGGGCCGGATCCCCGACTACCGGGTGGACGTCACCTACCGGGACCTCGAGCCGCAGCGGAGCGACGACCCGTACCGCTTCGCCCCCACGCTCGGCGAGCTCGACCTGCACCTGATCGGGGAGGGGCGGCACGAGACGCTGTGGACCGTCCTCGGCGCCCACGTGCGCCGCTACCCCTCGGCCCTGGGGGACGTCACCGGCGTGAGCTTCGCCGTGTGGGCGCCCAACGCCCAGGCCGTGCGCGTCATCGGCGACTTCAACGGCTGGGACGGCAGCGAGCACGCGATGCGCTCCCTCGGGTCGTCGGGCGTGTGGGAGATCTTCGTGCCGGGGCTGGGCTCCGGCACCACCTACAAGTTCCGCATCCTCGGCCGGGACGGCGGCTGGCGGGAGAAGGCCGACCCCATGGCCTTCGGCACCGAGGTCCCGCCCTCCACCGCGTCGCGCGTCTTCGAGTCGACCTACGAGTTCCAGGACGACGCCTGGCTGGCCCGCCGCGCGGCCACCGACCCCCACAACGCCCCGATGAGCGTCTACGAGATGCACATCGGCTCGTGGCGGATGGGCCTGGGCTACAAGGACCTCGCCAAGGAGCTCGTCGAGTACCTCACCTGGCAGGGGTTCACGCACGTGGAGTTCATGCCCGTGGCGGAGCACCCGTTCGGCGGGTCCTGGGGCTACCAGGTGACCTCGTACTACGCGCCGTCCTCGCGGTTCGGCAGCCCGGACGAGTTCCGCTACCTGGTGGACCAGCTCCACCAGGCCGGCATCGGCGTGATCGTGGACTGGGTCCCGGGGCACTTCCCCAAGGACGAGTGGGCCCTGGCCCGGTTCGACGGGGAGCCCCTGTACGAGCACGCCGACCCCCGCCGCGGGGAGCACAAGGACTGGGGGACCCTGATCCCCGACTACGGCCGCAACGAGGTCCGCAACTTCCTGGTGGCCAACGCCTCCTACTGGCTGGAGGAGTTCCACGTCGACGGGCTGCGCGTGGACGCCGTCGCCTCCATGCTCTACCTGGACTACTCGCGCAACGAGGGGGAGTGGGAGCCGAACGTCCACGGCGGCCGGGAGAACCTCGAGGCCATCGCGTTCCTCAAGGAGGCCAACGCCACGGCCTACAAGCGCACCCCGGGGATCGTCATGATCGCCGAGGAGTCGACCTCCTACCCGGGGGTGACCCGGCCCACCGACGCCGACGGGCTCGGCTTCGGGCTGAAGTGGAACATGGGCTGGATGCACGACACCCTCGAGTACATGGCCGAGGACCCGATCAACCGGTACTACCACCACAACCAGCTCACGTTCTCGCTCGTCTACGCCTTCTCGGAGAACTTCCTGCTCCCGATCTCCCACGACGAGGTCGTCTACGGCAAGGGCTCCCTGCTGCGCAAGATGCCCGGGGACCGGTGGCAGCAGCTGGCCAACGTCCGCGCCTACCTGGCGTTCATGTGGGCCCACCCGGGCAAGCAGCTGATCTTCATGGGCACCGAGTACGCCCAGGAGTCCGAGTGGTCCCAGGAGCACGGACTCGACTGGTGGCTCTCCGAGACCCCGCCGCACAAGGGCGTGCAGGAGCTCGTGCGCACCCTCAACACCGTCTACCGGGACACCCCGGCGCTGTACGAGCGGGACAACAACCCCGCCGGCTTTGAGTGGATCGACGCCGCCGACGCCGGGCGCAACACGCTGTCCTTCACCCGCTGGGACGAGCAGGGCAACCCGCTGGTGTGCGTGGCCAACTTCGCCGGCAACCCGCACGAGAACTTCCGGCTGGGCCTGCCCTGGGCCGGGGAGTGGGACGAGGTGCTCAACACCGACGCGGAGCACTTCGGCGGATCGGGCGTGGGCAACCTCGGGCGGGTGAGCGCGACCGAGGGCGCCCACAACGGCAGCCCCGCCTCCGCCGTGCTGACCGTCCCGCCGCTGGCGGTGCTGTACCTCAAGCCGGCCGAGCACTGAGGCCGCACCGGTCGTCCCGCGGGGGCGGACCGGTGCGCCGGGGCAGGGGCCCGGGTCTTCGGACCCGGGCCCCTTCCCCGTTCCCGCCCCGCGGTGTGTGGCGCGGACCGCCGGGTTGCACGGGCCGGGGAAACCGGGTAACTTCTTCCGAGTCGTCGCGGCGAGGAGCTCCTCCGGGAGCACCACGGGACGGCGCCCCACCCGACCTTCCGGACCGAACGGCCAGCGCGCTGCGAGGATCCGGGGACGTGCTAGGGTGGCGGCTCGTGAGCTTCGCCTGAGGGCGGCTCCGGTCACGATCGGGTCACCAAGTGTTCACCCAGGATTGACCGGGACGACCAGCAGGGCTAAGGTTGCAGAGCACTCCGGGAGCACGGTGTCCAGCGGGACACGCTCACCGGTCTGTTGTTTGAGAACTCAATAGTGTGCCATGTTTGTTGATACCAAATGTTTTGTTTGGTTGATGGATCGCCTGTGTCCCGCCTCCGTGGGGTGTGGGTGGTCGTTTCGGCCTGGATCGCTCGCT
>NZ_JBSJYX010000005.1:0-204107 GCF_053711175.1 Kocuria sp. KH4 | reverse complement strand
CCTCCGTGGCAGCCGGGCGGGCGCGCCCTACAGTGTGCAGTACGTTGCCCGCCCCCCGCCCCGCAGGAGCCCACCGTGCGCAAGAAGACCCCCCTCGTCGCCCTGGTCCTCGCCACCGGCCTCGCCCTCGCCGGCTGCTCCGACGGCACCGAGGACCCGGGCGGCGGGGCGAGCTCCTCCGGCACCCCGGCCACGTCGCCGTCCGCGTCCGCCACCACCGCCCCGACTCCCGGGACCTCGCGGACCCCGGAGGCGCCCGCGACCTCCGCGGCGCCGGAGCCCACGGAGGAGCCGGCCGCCCCGGCCCCCGAGCCCGAGCCGACCCGGGCGGAGTCCGCGAACAACCCACCGGCCGATCCGCCGGCGGCCGACCCGCTGGCGGCGTTCACGGGCACGGACGCCGGCGCCGGCTTCGCCGGGGCGCTCACGGGCATCGACATCCTGGGCGGGACCGGCGACGGCCCCACGGTGCACCGGCTGAGCACGAACCTCTACGACCCCGGCGTGGCCGTGGCGCTCTGCGACAGCTACCGCACGGCAATGGGCACCGGCCGCCAACAGGTCGACGTCGTCGACGCCCGCGGCCAGTACCTCGCCACCAACAGCGCCGACCCGGCCGTCTGCGCCATCGCGCCCGGTGCGAACCCCGGCCCCGGAGCGCTCCCGGACCAGGACTTCGGCTACGACGAGGCCTACGCCGCCTGGCAGTCGGGGATGCCCTACTACGACGCCTTCTGCCTCAACTACACCCCCGTCACCGCCGCGGGGGTCTCCCAGTGCGAGGGCATCGAGGCCGGCACCGTCGACGCCGTGACCGGCGCGTACACCGGCGGCTGAGCCCCCGGCCCGCGAGCCCCGGCTCGGCCGGTCACCCGGCCGCGCCGGGGTCCCGACCGCCCGGGCAGGCACGACGGTTGCACCGTCACGAGTCATCATCGAGCATCACGCGGATGTGTCCCCGTTCTGAGCTCTCCTGCACTCATGAAGTGACAGCCCCATGGGGTCTGTCCGGACCTGCCTCCGGCACCTTCCACCCCGGAGCCGCCGAGAGCATGACCTCCATGGCCGCAACACCTTCGGCGGTCACTCCACGGTCTACGCAGTGCGCCGCGGCGATGCCGGTCTCGGCATGGCCCAGCCTTTGCGCTGCCGCCCACACGCCTTTCGACTCCGCAACCGTCGTACCCGCGGCTGCACGGACGTCGCGCGATCCGGGCCGCACACATGAAAGGCATGACGACTCCGGTCGACCCTTCATCCGCCTCAGCCCGTGAGAGCGCCCGCCGCTCCGACCGGACGTTCGGCACCCAGCCACTGACCGAGACGGACATGGACCTCGCCCTGACTGCGCCGGCCACCTCGATGCTGGCCCGTCCCGGAGACCTGGGCGCCTTCCGTCATGACCTCCACGTGCCGGACACCCCGGACGCGGTCCCGGCACTGAAGAAGGCGCTCGTCCTGGCCGCCTCGAAGGCCAAGGCCCTGGGACGCTGTCGGCCTGACACCCAGCCTTGTCAAGCGGTGGCGACCCGCACATAGGATCGGGTCACCACCGTCCGATGAGGGAGGACTGTTCCGTGACTGACCAGCCGGATGAGTTGAGCGAGGCCCGCGCCGAGCTGCAGCAGGAGGACCTGAACATCGTCGAGGAGGACTCGCTGACCGCCAACACCACCACCGCCAACGAGCGGGTGGACGAGGAGCCGGGCGGTCCACTGACCGAGCAGCGCGACTCGACCGGTCAGGAGGACCGAGCATGAGTGCGGAGATGTCCGGAGACGACACGGAGATCCGCGACCAGCCTCGGGAGGCCGAGGAGGCCGCCGACGACGGGGAGTGGACCGACGAGGAGTGGGACGCCCTCAAGACCACTGGTGAGGCGCGCGAGCCCGACCCGATTGAGGTCAACGAGGGCGACACCGAACCGCCCCGAGACCCGAACAGCTGGTAGGACCTGAATCGGCGAGGGCGGCACTCCCCGTGAGTGCGGGCCCTCGGCGTGTCTCCGCGGCTGGTGCACCACGAGGCGGTGCAGCCCAGGGCATCCGTTAGCGATCGGGAACTCCGCCGTAGGCTGAGCGCATGTCGCTCGCACTCGTCCTGAAGCTCCTCATCTCGGTGCTCACGACCGCGACCATCGGAGGTGTCGTCTGGTGGGCGCGGAAGCACCCCAACCGGTCCAAGGAGTATCCGGAGCAGCAGCGGATGCCCAAGTTCGTGCCCGCAGTCGGCGGGCTCTTTCTGGTCGTGGGCTCCCTCATGGGCCTGCTGTCCTTCGCCACGGACGACGTCCCGCTCGGCGCCAAGATCTCCTCCGTGGCGATCGTCCTGGGCGGGCTGGCGTTCGTGCTGATGTACCGCAACTTCTACGTGGCGGTCCGCGACTACGAGGTGGCCTTCCGCAGCGTGCTCGGCAACGAGCACGTCATCGCCTACACCGACATCTCCCAGTACCGCCAGCAGATGCTGAAGGGAATGCCGTTCTTGACGGTCAAATCCGTCCACGGCGTCACGCTCAATCTAAACATCAGCACCTACGACATGGCGCCGTTGGCGCGGGCCATCGACTTCCACCAGGTCACCGGTAGGTGGCCGGTGCGAGTCGACGTTCACGGCGTGCCACCGGAGCACTGCTGAGCCCACCCCCAGCCGCAGTCGGCTCCACGGTTTGAGCGCACCGTGGCACGTGACGACGCCCGTGCCGGCTCCACAGCTCACCTCGCCAGCCGCGCCCGAGCAGAATCCGACGTCCCCGCCCTGGGAGACATCAGCCCGATGGCCGTGCTGCCGGCGGCCCTGTGCACCTCTGTCGACAGGCCCGACAGTCCCGTCGCCTACGCCCAGTACCCGATGAGCTGGCACGGCACCGGCCCCACTACTCCGGCTGACCGCGCCGCGCCCCGGTGAACGCACACATCAGCGCCCCGCCATTGGGATCCCTGCGCAGAGTCCGCCTCATGGCGATGACCCACTACTTCGACATGACCATGCGCCAGGCGGGGACGGCGCTGGAGGAGTACCTGGCCGAACGATCCTCTGCACTGGAGCGGCTGCGCGCCGAGTTCGCCGCCGGCGGTCAGGATCCTGACGCGCTGTTGGACGGCACGCCGGACTCGCTCACCCCGCTGTGGATGTGGGTCGCCGGCCGGATCACCGCTCTCGAGGATGAGGACGTGCCCTTCGACCCGACGGCGCTGCCCGAGCCCTGGTGGCCGTCGTGGGCCCGTTACTCCTCGGAGATCCGGCACGGCACCCCGGTGGAGGTGGTGACCCTGCTGGACGGGTTCATCTCCTACCTCGGCGACGTCATCGCCGCCGGCGCCCCGGCGGCTGCGTGGCAGGTCTGCCACCACCGGGTGAAGCGGTACCACCTGCAGAACCACCCGGTGCTCACCAGTCCGCTCAGCGACTCGAACATCTCCCCGCCGGACATGGTGGCCGTCGAAGCCACCCGGCTGCGCCGCCGCCTGGACACGCTGGGCGAGGAGGTGTTCACCGACTGGGCGACCGACGTCATCGCCGAGCTGCGCGAGGAGAACGAGCCCGTCGCGGTGGTGGAGGAGCGACTGGTCGAGGTCGAGCACGAGGGCGGTGTCTTCGACGTCGGGCTGCACGAGGAGGTCGCGCACGAGCACTCCCGCAAGGTGGACCGGATGGTCAAGGACCTCAAAGCCCAGCCCGGCATCACCTCGGCGTTCAGGGAGGACCGGGAGGTGGTCCTGGTGACCGCCCCGGACTGGAACTCCCAGCAGCTCGAGCAGTGGGTCACCGGCTGGCTGAAGGCACGGATCCCCGAACTGGGCTGAGCGCGCCGCCAACCCGCGACACACCGGGTGCTCCGCGGCGTGCGCACACGCACGGTCCTACCGTGGGGTCATGGACCTCGTCACGATGGCCGCCGGCACCAACCCGATCATCCCCACGTCCTGGGAGGTCACCGCGCTGGTGCTCGGTGGTGCGCTGATCGCCCTGGTCGTCGTCGCGATCGTCTCCCTGTCCCGCGACCGGCACCACACCCCGGCCCAACGACTGCTGTGGCTGCTGATGATCCTGGCGGCCCCGGTCCTCGGCCCGCTCCTGTGGCTGGCCGTCGGCCGGCGCCACCCCGCACTCGAGCAGCGGAAGGGCTGACGACATGACGACCGAGCGCAGCGACGACACGGCCCCCTCCGCCGCCACGCCAGCTCCACCCCGGACGCGGCCCCGCTACTGGGTGTGCAGGTGCTGGTGCGCGCGGTGCCGGTCGTCGTCGTGCTGCAGGTGAGCTACGAGGTGCTGCTGCGCCACAACTGGTTCGTCACCGGCTCCCCGTACATGCCTGGACTCGTGGCCGCAGCACTCGCCGTCGTGCCGGCCGGCATCTGGGCGGTGGTCGACGGATACCGGTTCGTGCCCACCCCGCAGGTGGTCGCCCTGTGGGCCGCCGCCGGAGCCATGGTGTCTCTGCTGAACCACCTCTACGGCTCCCTGTCCGGCCTGTGGGCGTACGCCCTGGACCTGCCGTTGCGCTATCTGGGCCTGATGCTGGTCGAGCTCACGCCGCTGGCCGTGATGCACGCCGCGGCCGCCGCCCTGCTGGCGCTGCTGGGCGCCGGTATGTACCGCCTGCGGGCCGCGCGCCTCGTCCTAATCCGCGGGCACAGAGTTCCGCCGCGCCTGCTTCCGGGCCTTCCGCCTGTCGCGCCACCACGTCCCGATGACCGAACCGATGGCCAGCCCGATCCCCAAGAACACGTTGTCGGTGCGCACGGCGAATCAGATCAGGAACGCCAGCAGGAACGGCAGGGCGATGATCGCGAGGACGATCTGCCGCTCGGCCCGCCGCGCTTCAGTGGACTGTGGGGCCCGGTGCCGCGGAGCTCTCCCGCTCACCGACCACCCCGTCGCTTCTCACGGGCTTGGAGCACCGCAGCCATCACGAGCATCACGGCCATGCCGAAGAGCACCCACCCGCCCCAGCTGCCTCGGGTGGTGAGGACGATGGCGCCGACCACCGTCACCGTGGCCAGCACCACAAGCGCCCACGAGGCCTTCCGGTTCGTCACGGCACTCCCCTCTCCCCCGGCGTCTCCGTTTTCGCATCCTGGCACGCGCGCTCCCGTACCGTCGTTCCCCTCAAGTGGACCTGCGCGAGTCGTCGGCCTGTCGGTAGCGTCGAAGCATGGAGCAGTCCGCCCAGCGCACCGACGAGGTGCCCATCCCCACGGCCGCGCAGGTCCTGGTGCGCGCTTTGGCGGCCCCCCTCCTCATGGCGGTCGGTCTCCCGCTGGCGGTGTGGTGGCTGCTGGACCCCTCCGGGGACGTCCGCACCCCGTGGTGGCCCGTAGTGATCACTGTCCTGTTCGCGGTGCCGTTGGCGGTGCACTACTTCGTCAGAGCGCCCCGGCCTCGATGGGACAAGCGCGTGAACCCCCAGCGGGTCAAAGCGCTGCTCGAGACGCCCGAGCGCCCCGGGGTCGCACCGGAGCACCACGCCGTGCGCACGGCCGCCGGCGTGACCGCCTGTGATCGCATCGAAGCGGCGGCCAGCAGCACCGGCTCGGTGCTTGCCTTCCTGGTGCTTCTGCTGACCCGGGACGAGATCGTCTGGACCTCGCTCACGGTCGTTTTCGCGTTCTTCGCCGTGATCCACATCCTTCGCGCCCGCCGCGGCTGGACCTACCTGTCCGCCCTGCGCGCTGCCGAACGGATCGGCTGAGTACCCGTGGCCAGTCAGCTGCTCCCCGTCACTCCCCTCATGTGCACCTGTCACGCCGTCTCGTCCCGCCGGTAGCGTCAGCACCATGGACCAGCCCGCCCCGCGCACCGACGAGGTGCCCGTCCCGAGCGCCGGTCAGGTCCTCGTGCGCACGGTGCCCGCCGCGCTCGTGCTGGCCATCGGCATTCCGGGGCTGGCCCTGTGGGGCCTGGACGAGAACGGCAGCGCAGGATCCGACTGGTACTTGTTCCTGCCCGGGTTGCTCATCCCGGCCGCCCTCCTGCTCCACCGGCTCACGAGGGCGCCTCGGCCCGATCTGCCACCGACGACCGAGCTGGCGCCGCTGAAGTGGGATCTGGCGGTTGCCGCTGAGAGCGGTCGGCTTCCACCGAGGTCTCCGGCTCGGGCAGCCGCGGCCCTGGCCTGCTGGCAGGTCGAGAAGACCGTGCTGCTCGGCGCCGCTACCCTCGGTGCGACCATCACCTGGGCGACCCGTGCGGTATGGCTGTGGCTGGTACTCGTAGCCTTCTGCGCCGTGGCCACCCTGGTCGCGGGCCGCCAAGCCCGCCACGGCTGGACCTACCTGCAGGCCGCGGACTCCACGAAGCGGCCGACGGTTTCCAGTGGCATCAGTGCCATGGTCCATGCCTCCCGGCAGGCCACGGAGGGGCCCGTCCCGACCGCCGGTCAGGTCCTCGTGCGCGCGCTACCCGTGGCGGCGGTGGTGATCGTCGGGCTGCCGCTGGTCGTCCGGCTCGTGCTGGACGAGAACGGGGAGACGCGCACGCCCTGGTGGCCGCTGCCGCTGCTCGCGCTGGTCGGCTTGTTTCTGCTTGTCGACCGCTACGCCCAGGCACCGCGCCCCCGCATCGACCAGCGCGTCGGTGACGCACAGTGGAAACCGGCGTTCGCGGCCGCGAAGACCGGGACACTGCCCGAGCACCCCGAGGTGCGGACCGCGGTCGCTGTTGTTGCCTGCCAGACCATCGAAGGAGTAGTGGTCGGCAGCGCCATGATCGTGTCTGTCGCCCTCAGCGCAGTGGCCGTCCCCGGCTTCTCGTGGCTGGGTGTACTGGGAGTCCTGGTGATCCTCACCGGGAACAACGCCTTCCGTGTCCGCCGCGCCTGGGTCTACCTCCGCGCCCTGCACACCGCTGAGCACACCGGCTGACGAGCCGGAGCGTCGGGGCGGGCGGGGCCTACTCCCAGTCCGGCTCACCGGGAACGTAGGCCGGCAACTCCGTGCCGTCGAAGACCTCCAGCTGCACCCGGTAGGTCATCAGCTGGTGCTCGGCCGAGCACCCCGGCAGCTGCGTGCCGGCGCCGGGAACCGCCTCGAGCGCCACGGCCACTTCGCTGCTGGGGCGCATCGTGATCTCCCCCGGGTTCGCCCCCTCATCGAAGGCATAGTGCAACCCCTGGATGTCGCGCACGGTGCCGGTCACCGGCAGGTGCGGCACGTGCTCGGGCGTCTCGCCGTGGTGCTCCTCGCGGTACCGCGGCGCAGGCCGGCCGTGGCTCTTGGACGGGTCCCGGGCCACCAGCTTCCAGGTGACGGTCGAGCCGATCCGGCACGGGTCCCCGCAGCACTGCTGCTCCCACTCGCTGATCTCCACCTCGATCATCATGGCCAGAACGTAGCAGTCGCTACCGAGGAAAAATGCGCTGCGGCCACTAGGGTGACGGCCATGACGCGCCGACCGTTCCCGCTCGCAACCGCCACCATCGCGACGGCGCTGGCCATCACCGCGTGCGGCTCGATGTTTCCGCCCCAGGACCTCACCGGCTGGGCCGCCGACAAGGTGCCGGTCCCCGCCGAGGGCGGGTTCTCCATGGCCAACATCACCGACCCGCGCGGCGGCCATTCCAGCTACACGGCCAACGACATCCAGCCGGGCTGGTACGCGGTCACCATGGCCTGCGCACCGACGGACACCGGTGCTGCGCCGGAGGACCGCTCGACGAAGATCGTGCTCAAGGGTGAGAACGGACCCTACGGCGGAGGGGACTGCGCGGCCACTCCGATCACCACGACCGTCTACATCGGCGTTCCGGACGAGCCGGCACCGGAGACCATCAGCGTGGAGGTCATGGCCGTCGGCCACGAGTACTTCTGGGGCCTGTCGGCTTCCCCGACGACCGCCCCGTAGCGGCTCCTCGCCGATCCGGCTGCGCGCGATCGGTGAGGCCTTCATGGAGAGGATGGCGGTACTCCGAGGTCTACTTCCTGCCCTTCTCCCGCCCTCTCGAACGGAACCCGTGAGTATCCCTTACCGCCAGGACGGCCACCCTCTGTGCTGACTCTATTCCGCACCAGGCCCACTGCGAGAGGGGGTCCGCGCGCTGTTCGCAGTCGGTCTACCCGGTATCCGCCGACCGCTCATGGGCCATCCGCTGAAGCTGCCGCTGGATCGCCCCGGCCACCCGGTAGGACTCCGCCGCCGAGACCACCACCGACTCCGTCCCGGTGGTGATGCGCACGCTGGGCCCGCCCATCAGGTAGCCGGTGGCCCCGTCGTCCATCCGGCGCCGGCCGATGCGCCACCACTCGGTGCGCGGCCCGACCGCCACTTCGGTGATCTGCTCGTACGGCTCCATCACGAAAACCACGTGTCCCCGATGAACAGCCACTGGCGGGCACGACGAAGGCCCCCACCGGCATTTCCGCTGGTGAGGGCCTTCTGCGCTGCTCCCCCGACTGGACTCGAACCAGTAACCCTTCGATTAACAGTCGAATGCTCTGCCAATTGAGCTACGGGGGACCGTGCACGCACGCGTGCAACGAGCCACAACTGTACCGTCCCGGGCAGGGTTCGACAAATTGCGCGCGGCGCGCCGCTCAGTCCTGGCGCAGGCTGCGCCGCTGCATCTCCAGCTCCAGCAGCTCCCGCTGGAGCTGCTGGTAGCGCTCCCGCTGCCCGGCCGGGTCCGTGCGCTGCAGCTCGGCGAGCCGGTCGGACTTGCGCCGGTTGATCTGCAGCTCGAAGAGCCGGTTGAGGATGTCCGCCGTGTAGCGCTCCAGCTGCTGCTGGGTGGTGGCCGGCAGCGGGGTCACGGCGAGCTCGGCGAGGAAGCCGTGCAGCGGCTCGGGCAGGTGCCCGCGCACGGCGTCCACCCACACCTGGCCTCCGGGCACCCCGGCGCCGTCGCCGAGCAGTCCCGCGCGCGCGGCGAGCACGGCGTCGTGCACGGCGCCGTGCACGGGGTAGCGGAAGACGCTCAGCCCGAACTCCTCCCAGTGCCGCTCCAGCATCAGGTCCGGGCACTGGATCACGGTCTCGAGCGCCTCACGCTCCATCCGGGCCACGGGCTCGCGCGGATCGGGCAGCTCGACCGCGGGCGGGCCGGAGGACTCGGGCTCCTGCCGCGGGGGCTCCGCCCGGCCCTCCCGGGGCGCCCGGCCGGCGGCGTCGACGGCGCGCTGGACCTCGGCCGGGTCCAGGCCGAGCCAGCCCGCGAGCTGGCGGGCGTAGGCCGGGCGCAGGGAGCGGTCCCGGATCCGCGCCACGATGGGCGCGCACGCCCGCATGGCCCGGATCCGCCCCTCGATGGTGTCGAGGTCGTAGTTCTTCAGGGTGGCCCGGATCGCGAACTCGAACAGCGGCCGGCGGTTCTCCACCAGCTCGGCCACGGCGGCGTCGCCGCGGGCCAGCCGCAGGTCGCACGGGTCCATCCCGTGGGGCTCGACCGCCACGTAGGTCTGGGCCACGAACTTCTGGTCCTCCTCGAACGCGCGCAGGGCGGCCTTCTGCCCGGCGGCGTCGCCGTCGAAGGTGAAGACCACCTCGCCCCCGCCGCCGTCGTCGGAGAGGAACCGGCGCACGATCTTGATGTGCTCGGGGCCGAAGGCGGTGCCGCAGGTGGCCACGGCCGTGGTCACCCCGGCGAGGTGGCAGGCCATGACGTCCGTGTAACCCTCGACGACGACGAGCCGGCGCTGCTTGGCGATCTCCCGCTTGGCGAGGTCGATCCCGTAGAGCACCTGGGACTTCTTGTAGAGCGCCGTCTCGGGGGTGTTGAGGTACTTGGGGCCGGGGTCGTCGTCGAAGAGCTTGCGGGCGCCGAAGCCGATGACCTCGCCGGCGACCGCGCGGATCGGCCACACCAGCCGGCCGCGGAAGCGGTCGTAGAGCCCGCGGTTGCCCTCGGAGAACATCCCGGTGAGCTTGAGCTCCTGGTCGGTGAAGCCGCGCTCGCGCAGGTGCTTGAGCAGGTGGTCCCAGCCGCGCGGGGCGTAGCCCACCCCGTAGCGCTTGGCCGCCTCGCCGTCGAAGCCCCGCTCCCCCAGGAACTGCTGGGCGGGTGCGGCCTGGCGGGTGTAGAGGTGGCGCTGGAAGAACTCGGCCGCGACCTTGTGCGCGTCCAGCAGCCGCTGGCGGCGCCCGACCTCCTCCTTCTTCGGCCCGGAGCCCTGTTCGTAGTGCAGCTCGTAGCCCAGCCGGGCGGCGAGCTTCTCCACGGTCTCCGCGAAGGTGGTGTGGTCGATGTTCATCAGGAACGCGATGACGTCCCCGGACTCGTCGCAGCCGAAGCAGTGGTAAGTCCCCATCTGGGGCCGGACGTGGAAGGACGGGGAGCGCTCGTCGTGGAAGGGGCACAGTCCCTTCCAGGAGCCGATGCCGGCGCTCTTGAGGGTGACGTAGCCGTCGACGATCTCCTTGATGTCGGTGCGCGCGCGCACCTCGTCGATGTCCTCGCGTCTGATCAGTCCTGCCACGGGGACAGTCTAGGCGCGCCGCCCGACGCCCCCGGGAGGGGCGGGCCTCAGCGGGCGGTCTCGCGCAGCTCCCGGCGGGTCCTGGTGCCGGCCAGGGCCAGCCCGCCCAGCCCGCCCACCGCGGCGAAGGCGAAGAAGCCCCAGGGGTAGGCCAGCCCCGCGGTCAGCAGGGCGCCGCCGATGATGGGCCCGGAGATCGCGCCGAGCCGGCCCACGCCGGCGGACATGCCCAGGGCCGTGGCGCGCACCCGCGGCGGGTGGTTGGCCGCGGTGAACGCGTAGACGAGCACCTGGGAGGAGAAGACGAAGAAGCCGGTGACGAGGACCAGGACGTAGATCCCGAGCAGGGGCAGCCGGATGGCCAGCGCCGCCAGCAGCACCGCCGAGCCGAGGAACCAGACGACGCCGGCCGTCCGCGGGGTGATCCGGTCGGCCACCCGGCCGGCGACGGTCAGGCCGAGGACGGCGCCCACGTTGAGGACGAGCAGGAAGCCGAGGGAGTTGCCGAGGTCGTACTCGGCGGCGCGCATGATCTGCGGGAGCCAGGTGTTGAGCCCGTAGACCAGCAGCAGTCCCATGAAGGAGGCCACCCAGATCGCCACGGAGTTGCGGCGCCAGCCCGGGGCCAGCAGCATCCGGGCGCCGGTCCTCTCGGCCTGCTCCTCGGCGGCGGAGCGGTGGGCGACGTCCAGGCCGTAGTGGTCGGCCACCGCGCGGGCCTCGGCCGTGCGGCCGCGCGACGCGAGCCAGGACGGGGACTCGGGGAGGAAGGCGAGCATCAGCGGCACCAGGACGAGCGCCGGAAGGGCGCCCAGGACGAACATCTCCTGCCAGCCGAACCGGCGGACCACGGCGATGGCGGTCGCCGCGGTGAGCACGGCCCCCACGTGGTAGCCGGTCATCACCAGGGTGGTGGCGTTGGCGCCCCGCCCGCGGCGGGCGAACTCCGTGACCATCGCGATGGCGGTGGGCAGGCACCCGCCCAGGCCCAGGCCCGCGAGGAAGCGCAGCAGCCCGAGGACCAGCACGCTCGGGGAGAAGGCCGCGGCGAAGGTCAGGAGGGAGAACAGGACCACGGCGCCGATGAGCATCCTGCGGCGCCCGAGCAGGTCGGTGAGGTAGCCCATCGCGAGCGCGCCGATCATCATGCCCACGAGCCCCGCGGTGGCCACGGCGGTGCCCTGGGCGGTGGTCATGCCGAGGGCACCGCCCTCCAGCATGGACGGCAGCACCGCGCCGAGGACCACGGCGTCGAAGCCGTCGAGCAGCACCGCCGTCCAGCACAGGGGCGCCACCCAGGCGCGGGAACGGAGCACGGGCGTGGGCCGCCCGGCGGTGGACGCCGCGCGCGCGGCGGACCCGGGGAAGGAGCTCATGGCGTTCGGACCCTTTGTGAGGAGGAGCACAGGTCCGACGATTCTAGGAAGCGCCCACCGGGGAGACCCAGCTCACATCCGTTGAACGGGATCCGCCGGAACGCCGCCGGGATCACCAGAGCGGCTTGTCCCCCACCCGCCAGTGCGTGCCGCGGATCCGGTCGTGGAGGGCCACGGCGGAGAGGTCGGTCAGGGAGGCCACCTGGTCCACGACGAGGCGCAGCCGGGCCGTCTCCGTGCCCGGGCCCTGCCCGATCTCGTGCCAGTCGGCGGCGAAGGCGTGCGAGAGGTAGCGGCCGTCCGAGTCCATCAGCGCCCCCACGAGGATGGAGAGCACCTCCTGCTGGTTGTCGTAGATGGGCTGGGCGTCCCGCACGGTGATGACGTAGGTGGTAGCGATGCCCTTGAGCACCGCGATCTCCACCGCCGTGTCCTGCGGGACGACGAGCTGGGCGTCGTAGCGGGTCAGCGGGTCCTCGCCGTAGATGTCCCGGGTGGCGCCCACCGCGGACATCGCGAAGCGCCCGATGAGCTGGCTCGTCATGTTCTTGAGCCGGGCGAGGTCCTTGCGAGAGCCGTCCATCTCCCGCACCCACAGCGAGGACTCCTCCAGCCGGGTGAGGGCCGCGTCGAGGGCGGCGGGGGCGGCCCCGGGCAGGTACCACCGCCGGGTCATCTCGAGCACCTTGTCCCGCTGGGTGGTGTCCGCCAGCCAGCCCAGCTGCACGTACCCGGAGGCGACCGCGTCCTCGACGTCGTGCACCGAGTAGGAGATGTCGTCGGAGAGGTCCATGACCTGGGCCTCGAGGCACTTCGTGCGCGCGGGCGCGCCCTCCCGCAGCCACTCGAACACCGGCAGGTCGTCGGCGTACACCCCGAACTTCGGGGAGCGGGTGCCGTCCGCGCGCAGCGGCGCCTCGTGGGCCTGCCACGGGTACTTGCAGGCGGCGTCCAGCACGGCGCGGGTCAGGTTCAGCCCCGCGGGCGCCCCGGCGTCGTCGAGCACCTTCGGCTCCAGCCGGGTGAGCAGGCGCAGGGTCTGCGCGTTGCCCTCGAAGCCGCCGATGTGCTGGGTCAGCCGGTGCAGGGCCGACTCCCCGTTGTGCCCGAAGGGCGGGTGGCCGAGGTCGTGGGAGAGGCAGGCGGCGTCGACGACGTCGGGGTCGCAGCCGAGCATCCGGCCCAGCTCCCGGCCGATCTGGGCGACCTCCAGGGAGTGGGTCAGCCGGTTGCGCACGAAGTCGTCGGTGTCCGGCGAGACCACCTGCGTCTTGGACGCCAGGCGCCGCAGCCCCGAGGAGTGCAGGATCCGGGCGCGGTCCCGCTCGAAGTCGGAGCGGTACTTGTTGTGGTGGTCCTCCGCCACCCAGCGCGCCACGTCGCGGGCCTCGTAGCCGGGGGCGGGGGAACCGGTGCGGTCGATCTCGATGGACGTGTGGGCCATGCCCGGTCCTCTCTGGTCGGGGAAGGGCGGCTCAGCCACCGGAGACGTCGAGCTCCGCCGCGACCAGCCCCAGCCGCTCGGCGTCGCCCAGTTCGCGCGAGTCCAGCCAGCCCTGCGGCAGGTGCGGGCGCTTGGGCGAGCCGGCCCGGCCGCGCGGGCCCTCCACCGCCGGGCCCGGGTAGCCCAGGGTGAGGTCGAGCTCGGCCAGCAGCTCGCGCAGGGTGGCGAGGTCGGGCACCTGGGCCATGCGTGCCCGCAGCTCCCCGCCCACCGGGTAGCCCTTGAAGTACCAGGCGACGTGCTTGCGGATGTCGCGCAGCCCCTTGGCCTCGTCGCCGAACATCTCGACGAGCAGCTCCGCGTGCCGGTAGATCGTGCGGGCGACCTCGGCGACCCCGGGCCGGAACCGGTCGGGGCGGCCCTCGAAGGCGGCCTGCAGGTCCCCGAACAGCCAGGGCCGGCCCTGGCAGCCGCGGCCGACGACCACGCCGTCCACCCCGGTCTGCTCGACCATCCGCACGGCGTCCTCGGCGCTCCAGATGTCGCCGTTGCCGAGCACGGGCACGTCGGGCAGGGCCTCGCGCAGCTCCGCGATGGCGTTCCAGTCCGCGGTCCCCGAGTAGTGCTGCTCAAGGGTGCGCCCGTGCAGGGACACGGCCGCGACGCCGAGGTCGCGGGCGATCCGCCCGGCCTCGAGGTGCGTGAGGTGGGCGTCGTCGATGCCCTTGCGCATCTTGACGGTCACGGGCACGTCGCCGCGGGAGGCCTCCTCCACGGCGGTGCGCACGATGGCGGTGAACAGGTCGGTCTTCCAGGGCAGGGCCGACCCGCCCCCGCGCTTGGTGACCTTGGGCACGGGGCAGCCGAAGTTGAGGTCGATGTGGTCGGCCCGGTCCTCCTCCACGACCATGCGCACGGCCCGTCCCACGTGGACGGCGTCCACCCCGTAGATCTGGATGGAGCGGGGGGTCTCGTCCGGGTCGTGGTCGATGATCCGCATGGACTCGGGCCGGCGCTCCACGAGCGCGCGGGCGGTGACCATCTCGGTGACGTAGAGCCCGCCGCCGTACTCCCGGCACAGCCGGCGGAACGCCTTGTTGGTCACCCCGGCCATGGGGGCCAGCACCACGGGCACGTCGATCGTGAGGCCGCCCAGCCGCAGCGGCGGCAGGTCGAGCCGGGCGGTCCCGGGCAGGGTGTCGGTCGGTCGCGTATCCATCACCGGGGAATTCTCTCACGGACGGCCGACGGGCCGGGCCCCGGCACCGCGCGGTGCCGGGGCCCGAACCGCTCGATCGTCGCTCAGGCGGCGGGCGGCTCGGCGAGGACCACGGTGGTCTCCACGACCGTGGCCGCGCCGGCGGCGAGCAGGTTCTCGACGACGGCGGTCAGCGGCGCCATGGACCCGTCCACCTGGAACTGCACCGGGTGCTGGTGGGCCAGCAGCGCCAGCAGCCGCTCCAGCGACGGTCCCGCCGCGGCGTCGTCCGGGGCCCAGCCGAGCACCACGTGCGCCGGGGCGTCCTCGGCCGTCCGCCCCGCGGCCGGGTCGCCGGGGGCGGCGTCCAGCTCGACGGGACGGTAGCTGACGGCGAAGGCCGAGATGCGCCCCCGCTCCCCCGCCGCCACCCCGTTGCGCAGCACCACGGCCCCGTGCGCGTGGGCGGCGTCGGAGAGGAACAGCTGGTTGACCCGTCCGATCGGCAGCTCGGCCGGCTCGTCCCAGGCGTGCACGGAGCGGTAGAACGCCCACAGCGCCCGGGTGAGCTCCACGGACCCGGTGGCCAGGTCCTCCACGGCCTGGGCCGGCGTGCCGTCGGGGTGCTCGCGCAGCGGCTGCAGGGGCAGGGCCCCCGCCCCGACGCGGACGACCGTGGAGACCTGGACGGGCTCCAGGCCCGCCGCGCGGGCGAACCGCTCCCCCGCCGAGCCGGGCTCGGCCTTGGTGCGCAGCGCCCGCACGCCCGAGGGCGAGCCCTCGGCCTCGGCGCGCAGCCGCTCCAGCAGGGCCCGGCCGATCCCCTCGCCGCGGCGGTCGGGGGCGACCTCGACGTGGACCCACAGCCGCAGGGGGTGCAGCGCCGACTCGTAGACGGTCCCGGCGGCCACCGGCACCCCGGCGTCCTCCGCGACCACGGTCCGCGACCACGGGGCGTCGGCGTCGGGGCGCAGCACGGCGCGGAACGCGGCGGCCTGCGGGGTCTCCGGATCCGGCCACACCTCCAGCAGCCGCAGGTCGTCGCCGTCCTGCCAGGGGCGCAGGGTGAGCGCGGCGCCCATCAGCGGACGAGCTTCCCGGCCAGGTAGGACCGCACCTGGTCGAGGGCCACGCGCTCCTGGGTCATCGCGTCCCGCTCCCGGATGGTCACGGCCTGGTCCTCGAGGGTGTCGAAGTCCACGGTGATGCAGTACGGGGTGCCGATCTCGTCCTGGCGGCGGTAGCGGCGCCCGATCGCCCCGGAGTCGTCGAAGTCGATGTTCCACGTCCGGCGCAGCTCGGCGGCCAGGTCGCGGGCCTTCGGCGAGAGGTCCTCGTTGCGGGACAGGGGCAGGACCGCGGCCTTGACCGGGGCCAGGCGCGGGTCGAGCTTCAGCACGGTGCGCTTGTCCACCCCGCCCTTGGCGTTGGGCGCCTCGTCCTCGGTGTAGGCGTCCACCAGGAAGGCCATCATGGAGCGGGTCAGCCCGAAGGAGGGCTCGATCACGTACGGCGTGTAGCGCTCGTTGGTCTGCTGGTCGAAGTAGCTCAGGTCCGCGTTGGAGTGCTGGTTGTGCACGCCGAGGTCGTAGTCGGTGCGGTTGGCCACGCCCATCAGCTCCCCCCACGGGTTGCCCTGGAAGCCGAACCGGTACTCGATGTCGATCGTCCCGGCGGAGTAGTGCGCGCGGTCGTCCTCGGGGACGTCGTAGCGGCGCATGTGGTCGGGGTCGATGCCGAGGTCGGTGAACCAGGTCCAGCACGCCTCGACCCACTCGTCGAACCAGTGCCCGGCCTCCGCGGGGTGGGTGAAGTACTCGATCTCCATCTGCTCGAACTCGCGGGTGCGGAAGATGAAGTTGCCCGGGGTGATCTCATTGCGGAAGGCCTTGCCGATCTGGCCGATGCCGAACGGGGGCTTCTTGCGCGAGGCGGTGACCACGTTGTTGAAGTTCACGAAGATGCCCTGCGCGGTCTCGGGCCGGAGGTAGTGCAGGCCCTCCTCGTTGTCGACCGGGCCGAGGAAGGTCTTCATCAGGCCGGAGAACTGCTGGGGCTCGGTCCACTGGCCCTTGGTGCCGCAGTTGGGGCAGGCGATCTCGGCCATCCCGTTCTCCGGGGCGCGTCCCTTCTTCTCCTCGAACGCCTCGACCAGGTGGTCCTGGCGGGCGCGCCGGTGGCAGGAGGTGCACTCCACCAGCGGGTCCGTGAAGGTCGCCACGTGCCCTGAGGCCTCCCAGACGGCCTTGGGGAGGATGATCGAGGAGTCCAGGCCCACCATGTCCTCGCGCCCGCGCACGAAGGTCTGCCACCACTCGCGCTTGATGTTCTCCTTGAGCTCGGCGCCGAGGGGCCCGTAGTCCCAGGCGGAGCGGGAGCCGCCGTAGATCTCACCCGCCTGGAACACGAAACCGCGGCGCTTGGCCAGCGAGATGACGTTGTCCAACGTGGACTTGGGGGCCATGGGGATCACTCCGAGTTCTCGCCCGACCGCCGGCTGCGGACGCGCGTGGTGGGTTGCGTAGCCCGGCGGGTCGGCGCCGGGGATGCGGCCGTCGTCGGCCGGCACGGGTCGGGGACGCCTGGTCCGGCGGCCCCGACCCAGGGTAGCCAATCGCCGGGGCCGGCGCCGACCGGGCCCGGCGGCCCCGTGAGGCCCGTGGGGCCCGCCGGGCGCCGGGACCTGGGACACTGGGGGCATGACGAGCTCCCCGACGCCCCGGCACACCGACGACCTGCCCATCCGCGACGACATGATCCGGCTCGGCCAGGCCCTGAAGCTGGCCAACCTCGCCGAGGACGGGGCCCAGGCCCGCGCCCTCGTGGAGGAGGGGCGGGTGAGCGTCAACGGCGAGGTGGAGACGCGGCGCGGCCGGCAGCTGCACCCGGGCGACGTGGTCGCGACCGGGGGCGCCGCCGTCCGGATCACCGCCGGCGGCTGAGCGGGCGGGGTTCAGCCCCGCAGGACCACGTGCGTGAGGTACTCCCGCACGTGGCGCAGCTCCTGGGGGCTGATCCCGTGGCCGACCCCGGTGTAGTGCACCTTCATGACGTCGGCGTGCCCGAGCACCCACTCGGCCGTGCTGTCCACGAGGTGCTGCGGAATGACGGGGTCCTGCGGGTCGCGGCCCCAGAACATCGGCACGGGACGCTCGCGCAGCCGCTCGTCGGCGAACGAGGGGTGCCCGCCCGGCACCACGAACCCGGACAGGCCCACCACCGCGGCGATCTCCCCGGGCAGGGTGCGGGCCAGGGAGGTGGCCATCGCCATGCCCTGCGAGAAGCCCAGCAGCGTGACGCTGGAGTGCTCCGCGGCGCGCTCGCGCAGCCAGGCGGCCACGGGCGCCACCGCCTCCGCGACGCGCTCCGTGGAGAAGCTGAGGTCGGCCGCGAGCGGGAACCACTGGAAGCCCGGCTGCACGGGCTGGGGCGCGCGCAGGGAGGCGACGCTGAACTCCCCCGGCAGCTCCGGGACGAGGCCCATGAGGTCGTGCTCGTGCGAGCCGTAGCCGTGCAGCAGCACGAGCAGCGGGGTGCCGGGGCGGGCGTCGGCCTCGACGCTCCACACGGCGTGCGGGGCGGCGGCCGCGGCCGGGGCGGTTCCGGTCGGGGCGCTTCCGGTGGGGGTGGTTCCGGTCGGGGCGGGGGCGTCGGTCATGGCACCAGTGTGCCACCCGCGGCGCCGCCCGCCCGGGCCTCCCCGGCCGGTGCTCAGGGCCGGGCCAGCACGGTCTCGACGAGCAGCCGGCCCACCTGCGGCGCCTCGATGAGGAACCCGTCGTGCCCGGACGGGGACGTGAGGGTGTGCCGCGGGACGTCCCCGGGCAGGGCGGCGGCCAGGACGTCGGACTCCTGCGGCAGGTACAGGCGGTCGGAGTCGACCGCGGCCACCAGCCACTCGCACGAGGTCACGGACAGGGCCTGCTCCAGCGTGCCGCGGCCGCGGCAGACGTCGTGGGACATCAGCGTCTCGTTGACGGCGAGGTAGCTGTTCGCGTCGAAGCGGCCGGCGAGCTTGGAGGCCTGGTGGTCGAGGTAGCTCTCGACCTGGTAGCGCCCGCGCTCCCCGGGGCGGGGGCCGATCACCTGC
This sequence comes from Kocuria sp. KH4, assembly GCF_053711175.1. NCBI lineage: Bacteria > Bacillati > Actinomycetota > Actinomycetes > Micrococcales > Micrococcaceae > Kocuria > Kocuria sp. KH4. The sequence continues at coordinate 185,584 of NZ_JBSJYX010000005.1, read as the reverse complement.
TCCTCGGCCTGCGGGGTGCGCCCGAACCGGTGGTGCAGCTCGTCCGCGCAGCGGTAGGTGATGTGGGCGATCCGCCGGGCCAGGCCCAGCCCGGCCGCCGGGACGGGCCCGTCGTAGTAGTCCCCGCCCCGGAAGTCCGGGTCCTGGCGGATCGCGAGGTTCTGCGCCTGCCCCCAGGCCAGCTGCTCGGCGCTGGACCGGGCGCACGCGGCGATCACCGCGCAGGCCCGGACCCGCTCGGGGTGGGTGACCGCCCACTCCAGGGCGCGCGCCCCGCCCATGGAGCCGCCGACGACGAGGCGCCACGCGTCGATGCCCAGGGCGTCGGCCAGGGCGGCCTCCGCGTGCACGGAGTCGCGCACGGTGACGAGGGGGAAGCGGGAGCCCCAGGGCCGGCGCTCGGGGTCCACCTCGGCCGGGGCCGGGGTGGACGGCCCGGTGGAGCCGTAGCAGCCGCCCAGGATGTTGGCGCACACCACGAAGTAGCGGTCCGTGTCGATGGCGGCGCCGGGGCCGACCAGCCCGTCCCACCACCCGCCGCTCTCGGCGGCGCGCCGCCGCGCCTCCGGGGCCCCGGGCCGGGCCCGCCCGGCCGCCACGTGGGTGTCCCCGGTGAGGGCGTGCTCCACGAGCACGGCATTGGAGCCGTCCGGGGCGAGCTCGCCCCAGGTCTCGTAGGCGATCCGCACACCCGGCAGCCGGAAGCCGGACTCCAGCTCCAGGGTGCCGATCTCGGCGTGCCGCGGCACGCCGTCCTCGCGCACGGGCGCGCCGGGGCCGCGCAGCACCGTCACGCTCACTCCTGCCCTCCGGCCGCGGCCGCGGCCGCGAAGCCCTGCTCCAGGTCCGCCAGGATGTCCGTGATGTGCTCCAGCCCCACGGACAGGCGCACGAAGCCGGGCTCCACGCCCGCCGCGAGCTGCTCCTCGGGCAGGAGCTGGCTGTGCGTGGTGGACGCGGGGTGGATGACGAGGGAGCGCACGTCGCCGATGTTGGCCACGTTGGAGTGCAGCGTGAGGGCGTCCACGAACGCCGCCCCGGCCGCCCGGCCGCCCTCGAGGACGAACCCGAGGACGGACCCGGCGCCGCGGGGCGCGTACTTGCGGGCCCGGCCGTGCCACGGCGAGGACTCCAGCCCCGCCCAGCTCACCGAGCGCACGTCCTCGCGCGCCTCCAGCCAGCGGGCCACCTCCCCCGCGTTGGCCACGTGGCGGTCCATGCGCAGCGACAGGGTCTCGATGCCCTGCTCGATGAGGAACGCGTTGAACGGGGAGATCGCCGAGCCGAGGTCGCGCAGCAGCTGCACCCGCGCCTTGAGGATGTAGGAGAGGTTGACCCCGAACGCCCCCTCCGCGCCGAGGGCCTGGGCGTAGACCAGCCCGCCGTAGGACTCGTCGGGCTCGTTGAAGCCGGGGAAGCGCTCCGGGTACCGGCCGAAGTCGAACGCGCCGGAGTCCACGATCACGCCGCCGATCGCGGTGCCGTGCCCGCCGAGGAACTTCGTGGCCGAGTGCACCACGATGTCCGCGCCCCAGCGGAAGGGCTGGACGAGGTACGGGGTCGCCACCGTGTTGTCCACGATGAGCGGCACCTCGTGCTCGTGGGCGATCCCGGAGACCGTCTCGATGTCGAGGACGTCGTTGCGCGGGTTCGGGATGGTCTCGGCGTAGAACGCCTTGGTGTTCGGCCGCACCGCCCGCCGCCAGGCCTCCGGGTCGTCCGGGTCCGTCACGAAGGTGGTCTCGATGCCCAGCTTCGGCAGCGTGTACTTGAGGAGGTTGTACGTGCCGCCGTACAGGCTCGGGCTGGCCACCACGTGGTCGCCCGCCCCGGCGAGGTTGAGCACCGCGAAGGTCGTGGCCGACTGCCCGGCGCTGAGCATCAGGGCGCCCACCCCGCCCTCCAGGGCGTTGATGCGGTTCTCCACGACCTCCGTGGTCGGGTTGCCGATGCGGGTGTAGATGGGCCCCAGCTCCGCGAGCGCGAAGCGGTCCGCGGCGGCCTGGGCGTCCGGGAAGACGAAGGACGTGCTCTGGTGGATGGGCAGGGCCCGGGAGCCGGTGACCGGGTCGGGGCGCTGGCCGGCGTGGATCTGCTGGGTCTCGAACGACCAGCCGGCCGGGTGCTCGGGGGTGGGCAGCGCGGTCGCGGGGCGCTCGGTCGTGGACGCGGTGGACTCGGACATGCCGGAGACTCCTTGCGGGTGTCAGGGGTCCGGTGGCCGACCGTGGCGGTGCTGCCGTGCGACGGCCGGGCACCGAGGACCCGCGCTTGCTCGCTCGCCGGTCGCGAGGAGCCCGGTCTTCACCCAGGGCACCCCACCGCGGGGGAGGGTTGCCGGCCAGCTAGCTGGGGCTTGGACGCTGGCGCTCATGACCTGGACAGCATTCTCCGGATTCGGGTGACACGGCGTCAAGCCGGGGCGCGGCGGGCACCCCGCGCACGGTCCGGACGGACCGGGGCCGCCCCGGCGGGGACCGATTTGGAGACGAAACTCACACGGTGCCACGATGAGCCCATGAGAGTCGACCACGTGTCCTACGCCTGCCGCCCGGAGGGCCTCGCGGCCACCACCGAGCGCATCGCCGACCAGCTCGGGATCGAGCCGGTCAAGGGTGGGGTGCACCCCCGTTTCGGCACCCGCAACATGATCCTCCCCCTCACCAACCACCAGTACGTCGAGGTCGTCGAGGTCCTCGAGCACCCCGCGGCGGAGAAGGCACCGTTCGGCCGGGCCGTGCGCGCCCGCTCCGAGGCCGGCGGCGGCTGGCTGGGCTGGGTCGTGGAGGTCGAGGACCTCGCGCCCTTCGAGCAGCGCCTCGGCCGCCACGCGGTGCCGGGCCACCGGGTGTTCCCGGACGGCCGGTGCCTGGAGTGGCGCCAGATCGGCGTCAAGGGCCTGATCGCCGACCCCCAGCTGCCCTTCATGGTGCACTTCGACTCCGCCCCGGAGATGCACCCGTCCCAGGCCCGGATCACCGACGTGGCCCTCGCGGGGATGTGCATCGCCGGGGCGCCCGAGCGGGTGGCCGAGTGGCTGGGCACCCCCGTGGAGACCGCGCTCGAGGACCTGGAGGTCGAGTGGCGCTATCCCGAGGGCACCCCCGGTCTGCTCTCGGTGTCCTTCGGCACCCCCGACGGGCCCGTCACCATCTGAGGCGCCGGCCGGGGCGGGCCCGCACGGCGGACCCGCCTCAGCCGAGCAGCCGGCCGACGCCCAGGAAGCCCACGGCGTCCAGGAGGAAGTGTGCGACGACGAGGGGCATGACCCGCCCGGTGCGCCGGTAGAGCTCGGCGAAGACCAGGCCCATCACCACGTTGCCCAGGAAGGGCCCGATGCCCTGGTAGAGGTGGTAGCTGCCGCGGAACAGCGCCGTGACCGCCAGCACCACCGGCCAGCGCCAGCCGATGCGGGTGAGCCGGTCGGTGAGGAACGCGACCACCACCACCTCCTCGACCAGGGCGTGGCGCAGCGCGGAGAGCAGCAGCACCGGCACGGTCCACCAGTGGTCGGCCAGCCCGGACGTCGTCACCTCCGCGGTGAGCCCCAGGGCTCGCCCGGCCGCGTAGAGGGCCAGGGTGCCCAGGCCCATCACAAGGAACAGGACGGTGCCCAGCCCGAGGTCCGGGGCCGGCATCCGGGCGTCGAGCCCGATCCGCCGCCGCACCGTGCCCAGCGCGCCCGCGGACCCGGCGAGCAGGTACAGGGCCAGCAGCACCGGGACCAGGTCCAGGCCGATGCCCGTGAGCTGGCGCAGCAGGTCGAGCAGCGGCTGCGGGCTCAGCGGCGGGTTCATCGTCGCCTCCGCCTCCGAGAGCGGGCCGCGGGCGAGCTGCTCGGCCAGGGAAAGCACCGCGTAGAGCGCCGAGGCGCCCAGGGAGACCCCCAGCACCAGGACCACCTGCGTCCACAGGTCGGCGCGGGTGGAGCCGAAGGCCGGCGGTCGCGGGGCGAGGTGCGCGGGGGTGCTCATGCGGCCATTCTGGCACCGCCCGGACGGGACGCCGGGACCGGCCCCGCCCGCCGGCGCCGCACGCCCGCCCGGCGGGCGGCGGGCGGTGCGCCTTCCCTAGGATGGGCACCATGACAGCTCTTCCTCCGCGAATCCGCCGGCAGCCCGCCGAGCGCGCCTTCCACGGCCACGTCTTCTCCGACCCCTACGAGTGGATGCGGGAGAAGGAGTCCCCGGAGGTGCTCGCCCACCTCGGCGCGGAGAACGACTACGCCGAGGCCCGCACGGCCCACCTGGCCGGGCTGCGGGAGTCGATCTTCGGGGAGATCAGGGGCCGCACCCGGGAGACCGACCTGTCGGTGCCGAACCGGCGCGGGGACTGGTGGTACTTCTCCCGCACGGTGGAGGGTGGCGCGCACCAGGTGTTCTGCCGGGTCCCGGCCACGACCACCGGGGACGTCCTCGCGGACTGGACCCCGCCCGTCGTCGAGCCCGGGACCCCCATGGCGGGCGAGCAGGTGCTGCTCGACGCCAACGCGGAGTCCGCGAAGCACGAGTTCTACTCCCTCGGCAGCTTCGACGTCTCCGAGGACGGGGAGCTGCTCGCCTGGGCCGAGGACGTCACCGGCGACGAGCGGTTCACCCTGCGCGTGCGCGACCTCACCACCGGGGCCCTGCTCGCCGACGAGATCCCCGGCACCTTCTACGGGTCCTTCCTCACCCCCGACGCCCGCGCGGTCTACTACACCGTGGTGGACGAGTCCTGGCGGCCCCACCAGCTGCGCCGCCACGTCCTGGGCACCCCGGTGGCCGAGGACGTCGTGGTCCACGAGGAGGCCGACCCGGGCCTGTGGCTGGGCGCGGGGCTGTCCGCGGACCGGCGCTGGATCGTGGTGGAGGCCATGTGCTCGGAGTTCTCCGAGCAGCTGATCCAGCCGGCGGCGGATCCGCAGGCCCCGCTGCAGGTGGTGCTGCCGCGCACCGACCGGGTGCTCTACGAGGCCGAGCCCCTCCTGCTGGACGGCCGCGAGCAGATCCTGCTGACCCACGACCACGAGGCCCCGAACTCCCGGGTCTCGCTCATGGACCCGGCCGACCTCGGCCGCCCGGTCGCGGAGGTGCACCTGCGCGACGTCGTCCCCGCCTCGGACACCGTGCGGGTCAACGGCTGCGCCGTCACGGCCACCCACCTGGTCGTCTCCGTGCGGGCGGAGACCACGCTGCGGGTGCGGCTGCTCCCCCTGGCCGGCCTCGGCACGGAGACCCAGGCGGCGGCCGTGGAGCCGGCCTTCGCGGAGCAGCTCTACACCGCCGCGGTGGCCGCCGTGGAGCACGACGCCCCGGTGCTCCGGCTGTCCTACACCTCCTTCACCACGCCCCCGCGCGTCTACGACGTCTTCCCCGCCGGCGCCACGGGGGACGACGACGCCCTGCCCGCCGAGCCCGTGCTGCGCCGGGAGACCACGGTGCTCGGCGGCTACGACCCGGCCGACTACACCGTGGAGCGGGACTGGGCCACCGCCGCGGACGGCACCCGGATCCCCGTCTCCCTGGTCCGCCGGGCGGACCTGGACCCCGCGGTGCCGGCACCGGTGGTGCAGTACGCCTACGGCTCCTACGAGCACAGCACCGACCCGGGCTTCTCCGTCTCCCGGCTGTCCCTGCTGGACCGCGGCGTGGTCTGGGCGGTCGCCCACGTGCGCGGCGGCGGCGAGCTGGGGCGGTCCTGGTACGAGGAGGGCAAGAAGCTGCGCAAGGTCAACACCTTCACGGACTACGTGGCGGTCACCGAGCACCTGGCCGCCCGCCCGGACCTCGACGAGCGGCGGATCCTGGTGATGGGCGGGTCCGCCGGCGGGCTGCTCGTGGGCGCGGTGCTCAACCTGGCGCCCGAGCGGTACTGCGGCGCGCTGGCGGCCGTGCCGTTCGTGGACCCGCTGACCTCCATCCTGGACCCCTCCCTGCCGCTCACGGCCCTGGAGTGGGAGGAGTGGGGCAATCCGATCGAGGACCCGCACGTCTACCGGTACATGCGCGACTACTCCCCCTACGAGAACGTCCGCCCGCTGCCCTATCCCCCGGTCCTGGCGGTGACCAGCCTCAACGACACCCGGGTGCTCTACGTGGAGCCGGCCAAGTGGGTCGCCGCGCTGCGGGAGGCCTCGACCTCCGGCCATCCCGTGCTGCTGCGCTGCGAGATGGCCGGCGGCCACGGCGGCGCGTCCGGACGGTACTCGCAGTGGAAGGACACGGCCTGGGAGTACGCCTGGGTGCTCGACCGGATGGGCCTGGCCGGGGCCTGAGCGGGCGGCGCGGGGGCCGCGGCCGCCCGGGAGGGGCGCCCGCCGGAGACGCCCCCCGGCAGGCCCCTCGGCGGGACGGGGGATCAGCCCTGCACGCCGAGCTTCTCCAGGATCAGCTCCCGCACCCGGGCGGCGTCGGCCTGGCCGCGGGTGGCCTTCATGACCGGGCCGATGAGCGCGCCCACGGCCTGCACCTTGCCGCCCCGGACCTTCGCGACGACGTCGGGCATCTGCGCCATGGCGTCGTCGATCGCCGCGGTGAGCACGCTGTCGTCGGAGACGACCGCCAGGCCGCGCTGCTCGACGATCTCGGCCGGGGAGCCCTCCCCCTCCAGGACGTGGGCGAGGACCTTCTTGGCCAGCTTGTCGTTGATCTTGCCGGCGCCGATGAGCCCGTCGAGCTCCACGACGTGCTGCGGCGTGACGCCCAGCTCCGCGATCTCGACCTCCCGCTGCTTGGCCAGGCGGGCGATCTCGCCCATCCACCACTTGCGGGCCGCGGCCGGGGCGGCCCCGGCGGCGACGGTCTGCTCGATCTCGTCGAGCACCCCCGCGTTGACGACGTCGCGGAACTCCTCGTCCGAGAAGCCCCAGGCGGCCTTCAGCCGCTTGCGGCGCTCGGCCGGGGGCTCGGGCAGCTCCGCCCGCAGCCGCTCGATCCACGCCTCGTCCGTCACCACCGGCACGAGGTCCGGCTCGGGGAAGTAGCGGTAGTCGTCGGCGTCGGACTTGGGCCGCCCGCTGGTGGTGGAGCGGGTGTCCTCGTGCCAGTGGCGGGTCTCCTGCACGATCGTCCCGCCGGCGTCGAGGACGGCGGCGTGCCGCTGGATCTCGAAGCGCACGGCGCGCTCGACCGCACGCAGCGAGTTCACGTTCTTCGTCTCGGAGCGGGTGCCGAACGTGGACGCGCCCTTGGGCATGAGGGACACGTTGGCGTCGCAGCGCACGTTGCCGCGCTCCATCCGCGCGTCCGAGATGCCGAGGTTCTTGACGATCTCGCGGATGACGGCCACGTAGGCGCGCGCCAGCTCGGGGGCCCGGGTGCCGGCGCCCACGATCGGCTTCGTCACGATCTCGATCAGCGGCACCCCGGCCCGGTTGTAGTCCACCAGGGAGAAGTCGGCGCCCTGGATGCGGCCGGCGGCCCCGCCCATGTGGGTGAGCTTGCCGGCGTCCTCCTCCATGTGGGCGCGCTCGATCTCGACGGTGAACACCGTCCCGTCCTCCAGCTCCACGTCGACGGAGCCGTTCTCGGCGATCGGCTCGTCGTACTGGGAGGTCTGGAAGTTCTTCGGGGTGTCCGGGTAGAAGTAGTTCTTCCGGGCGAAGTGGGACACCGGGCGGATCTCGCAGCCCAGGGCCAGGCCCAGCTTGATCGCCGACTCCACGGCCACCCGGTTCACCACGGGCAGCACCCCGGGCAGGCCCAGGGAGACGGGGGTGACGTTGGTGTTCGGCTCGTCGCCGAAGACGTTGGGGGCGGCGTCGAACATCTTGGTCCGCGTGTTCAGCTCCACGTGGACCTCGAAGCCGAGGACGGGGTCGTACTTCTCCATGGCCTCGTCGAAGGACAGGACCTCTTCGGTGGTCTGGGTCATCAGCGGGCTCCTCCCCGGACGGGTGCGGACAGGGTGGACTCGGCGGCCAGGTCCCCGACCAGCGCGGCGGTGTCCGGCAGGTCCTTCCACAGGGGACCGCCCCAGCGGTCGGCGAGCAGGGCCTCCAGGCCGGCGCCGGCGCGGTACAGGCGGGCGTCCTCCCGGGCCGGGGCCATGAACTGGATGCCCACCGGCAGCCCGTCCTCGGGGGCGAGGCCGCCGGGGACGGAGATCGCGGGCACGCCGGCCAGGTTGGTGGGGATGGTCGCGATGTCGTTGAGGTACATCTGCATGGGGTCCGCGGACTCGTCCACGGCGCCCCGCTCGAAGGCCGTGGTCGGCGCCGTCGGGGAGACGAGCACGTCCACCTGCTCGAAGGCGGCGGCGAAGTCGCGCTGCACCAGGGTGCGGACCTTCTGCGCCGAGCCGTAGTAGGCGTCGTAGTAGCCGGCGGACAGGGCGTAGGTGCCCAGGATGATGCGCCGCTTGACCTCCGCGCCGAACCCGGCGGCCCGGGTGGCGCCCATCACCCGCTCGATGGTCAGCGGCCCGTCCTCGGGCAGCACGCGGTGGCCGAAGCGCACGCCGTCGTACTTGGCGAGGTTCGAGGAGACCTCCGAGGACATGATGAGGTAGTAGGCCCCCAGGGCGTAGCGGAAGTTCGGGGTGGAGACCTCCACGATCTCGGCGCCGGCGGAGCGCAGCAGCTCCACGGCCTCGCCGAAGCGCTGCTGGACGCCGGGCTGGAAGCCCTGGCCCGTGAGCTCCTCGACCACGCCCACGCGCAGGCCCTTCAGCCCGCCCTCGGCCGCGCCGGCCCGGGCCTGGGCGGCGAGGGGACCCACCGGGCCGGGCAGCGAGGTGGAGTCCTGCGGGTCGTGCCCGCCCACCACCTCGTGCAGCAGCGCGGCGTCGAGCACCGTGCGGGCGACCGGGCCCACCTGGTCCAGGGAGGACGCCATGGCGATCACGCCGTAGCGGGAGACCCCGCCGTAGGTCGGCTTCACGCCCACCGAGCCGGTCAGGGCCGCCGGCTGGCGGATGGACCCGCCGGTGTCGGTGCCCAGCGCCAGCGGCGCCTGGAAGGCGGTGACGGCGGCGGCGGAGCCGCCGCCGGAGCCCCCGGGGGTCCGGGCGAGGTCCCACGGGTTGCGGGTGTCGCCGAACGCGGAGTGCTCGTTGGAGGAGCCCATCGCGAACTCGTCCAGGTTGGTCTTGCCGAGCAGCGGCATGCGCGCCGCGCGCAGCCGGCGGGTCACGGTGGCGTCGTAGGGGCTCATCCAGCCCTCGAGCATCCGGGAGGCCGCGGTGGTCGGCTGTCCCTTGGTGACGATGAGGTCCTTGACCGCGATCGGCACGCCGGCCAGCTCGGGCAGCTCCTCGCCGCGGGCGCGGGCGGCGTCCACCTCGGCGGCCACGGACAGGGCCTCCTCGGCGTTCACGTGCAGGAAGGCGTTGAGCCCGCTCTTGCCGCGGCTGCGGTCGGCGGGGTCGACGGGGGCGCCGTCGGTGTCGCGGATGCGGTCCAGGTGGGCCTGGACGGCCTCCACGGAGCTGACCTCGCCGGCGGCGAGCTGCCGGGCGAGCTCGGCGGCCGAGAGGCCGGCGACGCCCTGGGGGGTACCGGTGGTCGTCATGCGGCTACTCCTCGTCCAGGATCGCGGGCACCTTGAACTTGCCCTCGGCGGCGTCCGGGGCGTTGCCGAGCGACTCCTCGGCGGTGAGGGTCTCGCCCACGACGTCCTCCCGGAAGACGTTCTGCAGCGGGATCGGGTGGCTCGTGGCCGGGACGTCCGGGCCGGCGGCCTCGCTGACGGACGCGACCGAGTCGACGACGAGGTCCAGCTCCGTGGCCATGGACCGCAGCTCCTCCTCGGTCATCTCGATGTGCGCGAGCTTCGCCAGGTGGGCGACCTGCTCGCGGGTGATCGCAGACATGCGCACTCCTGCTCGTGGTCGGGGGTGGTTTCCGGTCCAGTCTAGCCGCGCGGGTCCTGCCGCCCGCGCGGACGGAGGGGCCGGTGCGGGGGCATACCCTGGAGGCACGCCCACCCACCACACAGGAGCACCCGGACATGGCCAAGAGCACCCCCGCCCGCACGAAGAAGGCCCGCGGCGCCCGGAAGGACCGTCCCGCCGGCGCCCGGCCCGGGCGGACCACCCGCTCGGCCTCGGCCACGGACGCCGCCAACGCCTGGCGCCAGCGGGTCAGCAAGGACGCCGCCGAGACGATCGACACGGTCGTGGCGCACGTGCAGGCCGTGGCCGAGCAGCAGCTGGGGCAGCACGGGGCCTTCCCGGCCTTCCTGGTGACGGCCCGCAAGGACGGCGAGTACGAGCTCGACACCCTGCCCTCGGAGCAGCTCGCGGAGCTCTCCCCGGACGCGGTGCTGCAGGCGCTGCGGGACCGGGCCGAGCAGCTGCGGGACGAGATCCTCTGTGCGGGCGTCGCGTTCCCGGTGACCCTGCCGGACCGCTCCGGGCAGACCGCGGTGGCCGTGGAGGTCCAGCACCGCGAGGGCGAGTCCCTGCGCATCATCCAGCCGTACCGCGTCAAGGGGGCCGAGCGCTCGGTGGGCTTCGGCGACGTGGCGACGGAGCCCACCGATCCCTGGCTGTGGCTCTGAGGCTCCCGCGCCCGGGCCGGTCGGGACCGGCGGCCCGCCCACGGGACGGACGAAGGGCCCCTCCGCGGTGCGGAGGGGCCCTTCGTCCGTGCTGCGCGGCGGGGCCGCGCGGTGCCGGTCCCGGGAGGGATCAGGCGGGGATGTTCAGCACCTGACCGGGGAAGATCAGGTTCGGGTCGGCGATGCTGCCGGCGTTGGCCGCGGCCAGCGCCTCCCAGCCGCCCTCGACGCCCAGCTTCTCGGCGATGATCGAGAGGGTGTCGCCGGCGGCGACGGTGTAGGACTCGCCGACCACGGGGGCCGGGGCCACGGCGGCGGCCGGGGCGACGTACTCGACCACGGGGGCGGCGACCGGGGCCGGCGCGGGGGCGGCCTCGACCTTGGCGGGAGCCGGAGCGGCCACCGGGGCCGGGGCGGCCTCGATCGGGGCCGGGGCCTCGACGGACTGGGGGGCCACGGTGGTGGCGGAGCCCATCGGGTTGGCGGAGGGGGCGGCGCTGCCGCTCAGGCCCAGCTTGGACGAGCAGGCGGGCCACGCGCCCCAGCCCTGGCCGTCGAGGACGTTCTCGGCCACGGCGATCTGCTGCTCGCGGGAGGCGTCCTGCGGGGCGCCCGTGCCGCCGAAGGCGGCCCAGGTCGACGGGGTGAACTGCAGGCCACCGGAGAAGCCGTTGCCCGTGGCGGTGTTCCAGTTGCCGCCGGACTCGCACTCGGCGAGGGCGTCCCAGGTGGAGGCCGGGGCGGCGCTGGCCGGGAGGGCCATGGCGCCCACGGCGGTCCCGCCGAGGATCAGGGCGGCGGCACCGCGACGGACGTTGCGACGAACAGCGTTGGCGTTGGTCATGATGCTCCCTTGGGCCACCTGCGCTCGTTTCCGTCCCCGGATGTCTTCGCGCCGTCGTCTACCCGTCAGAGGTGTTGTCGGGTAAGTGCTTACAGGTGGCTGCCCTTCAGACGACGTGCGGTGTTACGGCAGCACCTAGCATGAGTTGGTGGTGCGCCCGAGGCGGACTCGGGGCACACCGGATCCCCGGAGGAGATCCTCGGGGAAGCTGTTGATCACGGTAGCGTAACGATTTCTGTTGCGCTAGCCCCCTGGCGCCGTACGTGAGGTATAACACCGTTCGGCGGCGCGGGGTGCCGGGGCGTGACGGGACCCGACGGTGCGGAGCGAGGCTCCGGAAGCGGAGGGCAGGCCCTCGGGAAGAACGCTTCGCAGGTCACGCTATGGCAACGGTTTTGTCTCGGTCAAGTCACGAGAGGCATCTCACAGCCGCCCCGCGGGGACGGACCAGCGCGCCTCAGCCCGGAATACCGCGCTCACGTGCGGTGATCCAGGCCGCGAGACGGTCCGCGGCGGGCACCGGACCGTCGGCCGGGGAGGGCAGCGCGGGACGCCCGACGAGCGCGCCGGCCTCCTCGGCGATGAGCGCGCCGGCCGCCCAGTCGTGCTCGTGCAGACCCTGCTCCCCGTAGCCGTCCAGCGTGCCGTCGGCCACCATGCACAGGTCCAGCGCCGCGGAACCCAGACGCCGCATGTCCGTGTACTGCCGCATTGTGCTCAAGAAAGTATGGAACTGGCGGTCGCGCTGGGCGGCGTCGTAGGAGAACCCGGTCCCGTAGATGCGTCCCGGGCGGTCCGGCTCGGGGCCGGTGAGACGGCGCGTGGTGCCGTCCGCCTCCAGCCACGCCCCGGCGCCCCGCACCGCGAAGTAGGTCCGGCGCAGGGCCGGCGCGTTGACCACGCCCACGAGCCAGTTGCCCTCGGCGTCGGCGGCGGCCACGGAGGTGCAGTAGTAGACGATGCCGCGGATGAAGTTCGTCGTGCCGTCGAGCGGGTCCACCGACCACCGGATCCCGGACGGCTGCTCCGGGCGGTGCGTGCCCGACTCCTCGCCCGTGACCGTGTCGTGCGGGCGACGGGCCAGCACGGTGCGCAGCACCGCCTGCTCGGCCGCGACGTCGAAGCGGGTGACCCAGTCCCCCGCCCCCGACTTGCCCGTGACGTCGAGCCGTGCGGCGTCCCGGCCCCGGAGGACCTCGGCGCCGGCCTCGGCGGCCGCCAGGGCCAGCTCCAGCAGCTCCTCCAGTTCCCCGCCGGTGGGGCCGAGCCCGTCCAGTGCGTCGTCGTGGCGTCCCATGCTCAGGCCCCGTCCTCGTCGTCGGCGGCGTCCGCCGCGCTGTCGTGTACCGCACTGTCGTCCACCGCGCTGTCGTCTGCCGCGCTGTCGTGTACCGCGCTGTCGTCTGCTGCGCTGTCGTGCGCCGGGGCCGGGGCGGCCGCCCCGTCCTCGTCCGCGCCGCGGGGGGCCACGGCGTCGGGCCCGCCGGCCAGAAGGCGCTCGAAGCCCTCCTCGTCCAGCACCGGCACGCCCAGCTGCTCGGCCTTGTCCAGCTTGGTGCCCGCGTTCTCCCCGGCCACCACGAAGTGGGTCTTCTTCGACACCGACCCGGAGGCCTTGCCGCCGCGCACCAGGACCGCCTCCTTCGCGGAGTCCCGGCTGAAGCGCTCGAGCGTGCCGGTGATGACCACCGTGGTGCCCTCGAGGGTGCGGGGCACCGACTCGTCGACCTCGTCCACCATCCGCACGCCGGCGGCCGCCCAGCGCTCCACGATCTCGCACCGCCACGGCTCGGCGAACCACTCCTTGACGGACGCGGCGATGACGGGCCCCACCCCGTCGGTGTGGGCGAGGGTCTCCTCGTCGGCGTCGCGGATGGCCTGCATCGAGCCGAACGCGGTGGCCAGGGAGCGGGCCGCGGTGGGGCCCACGTGCCGGACGGACAGCGCCACGAGCACCCGCCACAGCGGCTGGGACTTCGCCTTCTCGAGCTCCTCGAAGAGCTTGCGGGTGGTCGCGGTGGGCTCGGAGGGCTTCTTGGCGGTGCCCTTCGACCAGAAGTACGGCACGAGCTCCGTCTCCCCCGTGGGGGCGCCGCGGGTCTTCTTCTCCCGCCGGATCCGGACCTCGCGCAGGTCCTCGGGAGTGAGGTCGAACAGGTGGGCCTCGCTCGTCAGCGGCGGGGTCCGCGGCTCGTCGGGCCGGGTCAGCGCCAGGGCCGACTCGTAGCCGAGGGCCTCGATGTCGAAGGCGCCGCGCCCGGCGGCGTGGAAGACCCGCTCGCGCAGTTGGGACGGGCAGCTGCGGGCGTTGGGGCAGCGGATGTCGACGTCGCCCTCCTTGGCCGGGCGCAGCTCCGTGCCGCAGGACGGGCAGTGCGCGGGCATCACGAACTCGCGCTCGGTGCCGTCGCGCAGGGCGACCACGGGGCCCACGATCTCGGGGATCACGTCGCCGGCCTTGCGCAGCACCACGGTGTCGCCGATGAGCACGCCCTTGGCCCGCACCACGTCCTGGTTGTGCAGGGTGGCCATCTCCACCGTGGACCCGGCGACCCGCACCGGCTCCATGAGCCCGAAGGGGGTGACCCGGCCGGTGCGGCCCACGTTGACCAGGATGTCCCTGAGCTTCGTGTGCACCTCCTCGGGCGGGTACTTGTAGGCCACGGACCAGCGCGGCACCCGGGAGGTGTGCCCGAGCCGGAACTGGGTGCGGCGGTCGTCGACCTTGACCACGATGCCGTCGATCTCGTGGATGAGGTCGTGGCGGCGGCGGCCGTACTCCTCGATGAACGCCAGGACGTCCTCCGTGGTGGGCAGCACCTTGTAGTAAGGGCTCACCGGCAGCCCCCACCGCTCGAGCAGCCCGTAGACCTCGGACTGGGTGGCGGCGCGCAGGCCGGTGGCGGCGCCCACGCCGTGCACGTACATGGACAGCCGGCGCCGGGCGGTGACCTCGGGGTCCTTCTGCCGCAGCGAGCCCGCCGCGGCGTTGCGGGGGTTGGCGAAGGGGGCGCGGCCCTCGGCCACGATCGCCTCGTTGAGGGCGCGGAAGTCGCGGGAGGAGATGAACACCTCGCCGCGGATCTCGACCTCCTCGGGGACGTCGTCCCCGGCGAGGGAGGTGGGGATCGTGGCGATGGTGCGCACGTTGTGCGTGACGTCCTCACCGGTCGTGCCGTCGCCGCGGGTCGCGGCCCGCACGAGCTCACCGTCGCGGTAGAGCAGGTTCACGGCCAGCCCGTCGATCTTCAGCTCGGTCAGCCACGCGGGCTCCGGGGCGTCCGGCAGCGCCTCGATCGCGGCGGAGGCCTTGGCCGTCCAGGCCGTGAGCTCGTCGACGGAGAAGACGTCCTCGAGGGAGTACATCCGGGAGAGGTGGGTCACCGGCGCGAACGCCGCGGAGACCTCGCCGCCGACCTCCTGGGTGGGCGAGTCGTTGGCCACCAGCTCGGGGTTCAGCGCCTCGACCTCCTCGAGCCGCCGGTAGAGCTCGTCGTACTCGGCGTCCGAGATCGTGGGGGCGTCCTCCACGTAGTAGGCGGTGCGCGCCGCGCGCACCCGGTCCACGAGCTCGGCGTACTCCTCCTTGAGGTCCTCGCTCGGCGGGACCGGGTTGAGGTCCTGGCCGGTGGCGTCGACGGGGCGGGCGTCTGTCCTCTGCTGTGGGCTCACCCGACCATTGTGTCCCACGGGCCGGACAGGCCCGGCGCGGCACGGCGGTGCCGCGCCCGGCGCGGTGCGGCGCCGGGTCAGCGCGGGTCGTCCAGGCGCAGCGGGAGCCCGAAGCCGGTGCGCACGCCCGGGGAGCACAGGACGCTGTCCGGGGGGCGGGCGGCGAGCGGCCCGAAGCCCGTGGCCCGCAGCAGGGTGTCCTCCAGCGCCAGGAGCTCGCCCCGGTGCAGCGGCCACGGCCCGTGCGTGTTGGGCACCCACAGGGGCCGGCCCCACCACAGGGTGTGCAGGCCGAAGCGGGCGGTGAGGAAGACCTCGAGCGGGCCGGGGCGCTCGATCCGCTCCCCCACCGCCACCCGCAGGCGGGTGGCCGGCCGGGGGCGCCCGGGCAGGCCGCGGCGGCGGCTGCGGTAGTCCAGCACGGTGCGGCCGGCGCCGTCCCGCTCCCGGGTGCTGCGCATCCGGGCCCAGCGGTAGGGCACGCGCAGCAGGCCCCGGGCGCCCAGCACGACCGCCGCGCGCTCGGCCTCCAGGGTGTGGAAGACCACGCCGCGGCGGCCCTGCGCGTCCACGGAGTAGGTGCGGACGTTGAGCTCGAGGAAGCTGCCCAGCCACGGCACGCCGCCGCGGCCCAGCAGGCCCGCCCCCTCCATCCGGAAGGGGACCAGGCCCACCCAGGCGGAGCCGTCGTGCAGGTCCGGCCGGACCCCGCGCGGCAGCAGCGGGGCCACCAGGGCGGGGTCGGTGCGCCAGTGCACGAAGCACGCGTCCCGCCACGCCTGCTCGGAGACCCGGGGCGTGGGCAGGGGCGGGCCCTGCGGGCTCAGCGGGCGGGCCGTCACGGCCCCAGCCGCTCGACCGCCCCCGTGAAGTGCGGGCGTGCGCGGCGGGGGTCCCAGCCGGCGTAGTCCGAGCGGCGCCAGTGCGGGCCGCGCCCGGCGTCGTCCACCGCGACCGCCACCGTGCCCGGGAGCAGGACCGGGGCGGCGAACTCGACCGTCCAGCGGAAGGCCGCCCCGGCCGGCGCCCCGACCTCGGCCAGGGCGCGGGAGGCGCAGTACATCCCGTGCGCGATCGCCCCCTTCATCCCCAGCGCCCGCGCGGCCGGCCCGGAGAGGTGGATGGGGTTCCAGTCGCCGCTGACGGCCGCGTAGTCCCGGCCCGTCCGGGCCGGCAGCCGCCACTGCCCGGTCGGCGCGGGGGGCGCGAACTCCCGGCGCGGCGCGTCCTCGACCGGTCCGGGCACGCGCGCGCCCCTGGCGAGGTAGGTGGAGCGGCCCGCCCAGACGGGCCCGCCGTCCTCCCGCGCCAGCCGGACGACGAGGTCGACCTGCGCCCCGGCCCGGTGCGGGCGCAGCCGCTCGGCGTGCGCCGTGACCGTGAGGTCCTCCCCCACCGTGACGGCCCCGCGGTGCTCCACCTCGTTGGCCAGGTGCACCATGCCCAGCACCGGCAGCGGGAAGTCGCCGCGGGTGAGCACGCTCATCGCCACGGGGAACGCCAGGGCGTGCAGGTAGCCGGAGAAGGCCTCCGTCCCGCGGGCGCCCTCCCGCAGGGGCGCCCCGACCGTGCGGCAGAACGCCTCGTGCGCGGGGGCGTCCACGGCCACGCCCTCGACGACGTGCGCCACCGCGGGCAGCGCCGGCCCGGCCCCGCTGCGGCGCCCGGGCCGCCGGAGCGGGAGCCGGCGGTCCAGGACGCGGCCGGCGGCCCCGGCCGCCGCGCCGGCGGCGGCGCGCGCGTAGAGCCCGCCGAGGGCGGGGACGCCGGGAAGGACCGTTCGCTCGCGCGCCGCGCCGTCCACCATGCTCACGCCCCCACCAGGTTCTGCCCGCACACCCGCAGCGTCTGGCCGTTGACCCCGCCGGCGGCGTCCGTGGCGAGGAACAGCACGGCCTGGGCGACGTCCTCGGGCAGCCCGCCCTGCTGCAGCGAGTTCAGCCGGCGGGCGACCTGCCGCCGGGCGGCGGGGATCCGGGCGGTCATCTCGGTCTCGATGAAGCCGGGGGCCACCGCGTTGACGGTGCCGCCGCGGGCGGCGAGCAGCGGCGCCGTGGCCGCGACCATGCCGATCACCCCGGCCTTGGAGGCGGCGTAGTTGGTCTGTCCGCGGTTGCCGGCCACCCCGCTGGTGGAGGCGAGGCAGACGATCCGCGGGGACGGCCCGAGCCCCTCGCCCGCCAGCAGCTGCTCGTTCATCCGCAGCTGGGACTCCAGGTTGACGGCGAGCACGGAGGACCAGCGGGACGCGTCCATGTTGGCCAGCAGCTTGTCCCGAGTGATCCCGGCGTTGTGCACGACCACGTCCAGCCGGCCGAAGCGCTCCCGGGCGAGGCCGAGGAGCCGCTCCCCGGCGCGCGGGTCCGTGACGTCGAGCTGGAGGGCCACGGCGCGCAGCTCGTTGGCCAGGGCGGCCAGGGGTTCGCCCGCGGCCGGGACGTCGACGACGACGACGCGGGCCCCGGCCTCGGTGAGCGTGCGGGCGATCCGGGCGCCGATCCCGCGCGCGGCGCCGGTGACGGCGGCGACCTTGCCCCGCAGCGGGGCCTCCCAGTCGTCCGGGAGCCGCCCGGCGCCGTCGCCGACCGTCACGAACTGCCCGGAGACGAAGGCGCTGCGCCCCGAGAGCAGGAACCGCAGGGCCCCCAGCACGCCGGGGGCCTCCGGGGCCACGCCCTCGGCGAGGAGGACGCCGTTGGCGGTCGCCCCGCCGCGCAGCTCCTGGGCCACGGAGCGCAGCAGGCCCACCACCGCCTGCCGGGCCGCGGCGACGGCCGGGGCGATCGGCCCGGCCGCCGCCGGGGTGGCCGAGGCCGCCCCCGTGCCGATCCCCGGTGCGGGCCGGGACACGGTGACCACGCGCCCGCCGGGGGCGAGGGAGCGCAGCACCGCGCCGAGGCCGAGCGCCGGATCGGCCAGCTCCCCCGGCGCGGTGAGCTCGGTGAGGGCGAGCACGACCGCCCCGAACCGGTGGACGTCCTCGGGGTGGCGGCGCACGTCCAGGTCCCAGCCGAGCAGGGCGGCGGCGATCCGGTCGGCCTCCTCCCCGCGGCCCAGCACGAGGACGGGTCCCGGGACCAGCGGGGCGCCCGGCTGGTGCCGGCGCAGCCGCACCGGGGCCGGCAGGCCCAGCTGCCGGGCGAGCTTCGCGCCGGGGGCGGAGCTGACGAGGTCGAGATAGGTGTCTGCCATGGGGAGGGTCCTTGCTGTGCTGGTCGGTGAGGGGGGACGGGATCAGCGGGCTTCGAGCACCGCGGTGACGCCCAGGCCGCCGGCGGCGCACACCGAGACGAGCCCGCGCGCCGGGCGCCCGGTCTCGTCGGCGCGCTCGCGCAGCAGCTTGGCGAGGGTGCCCACGATGCGCCCGCCGGTCGCGGCGAAGGGGTGCCCGGCGGCCAGGGACGAGCCCGCGACGTTGAGCCGGCCGCGGTCCACGGTGCCGAAGGCGCCGTCCAGGCCGAGGCGCTCGCGGCCGAACTGCTCGTCCTCCCACGCCGCGAGGGTGCAGAGCACGGTCGCGGCGAAGGCCTCGTGGATCTCCACGAAGTCGAAGTCGTCCAGGGCCAGGCCCTGCCGGGCCAGCAGCCGGGGCACGGCGTAGGCGCCGGCCATGAGCAGCCCCTCGTCCCCGTGCACGAAGTCGACCGCGGCGGCCTCGACGTCCACGATGTCGGCGAGCACGGGCAGGGAGCGCGCGGCCGCCCACTCCTCGGAGGCGAGCAGCACCGTGGAGGCGCCGTCGGTGAGCGGGGTGGAGTTGCCGGCCGTCATCGTCGCCTCGGCGTCGAGGGACCTCCCGAAGACGGGCTTGAGCCCGGCGAGCTTCTCCACCGTGCTGTCCGGGCGCAGGTTGTTGTCCCGGGACAGCCCGCGGAAGGGGGTGACGAGGTCGTCGAAGAACCCGCGGTCGTAGGCGGCGGCGAGGTGGCGGTGGCTCGCGGCGGCGAGCTCGTCCTGGGCCTGCCGGGAAATGCCCCAGCGGGCGGTGGTGAGCGCCTGGTGCTCGCCCATGGACAGGCCCGTGCGCGGCTCCCCGGTGCCGGGGGCCACCGGCTTGAGGTCGGCCGGGCGCAGACCGGCCAGGGCCTTGAGCTTCTGCTGGGTGGTCCTCGCCCGGTTGAGCTGAAGCAGGGTGCGCCGCAGCCGTTCGCTGACCACGATCGGGGCGTCGGAGGCGGAGTCCACGCCCCCGGCGACCGCGGAGTCGATCTGACCCAGCCGGATCTTGTTGGCCAAGGTGGAGACGGCCTCCATGCCGGTGGCGCAGGCCTGCTGCACGTCGAAGGCGGGGGTGCGCGGGTCGAGGACCGAGCCCAGCACGGACTCGCGCGTGAGGTTGAAGTCCTTGGGGTGCTTGAGCACGGCGCCGGCGGCCACCTCGCCGATCCGCTCCCCGGCCAGGCCGTAGCGGGCGGCCAGGCCGTCGAGGGCGGCGGTGAGCATGTCCTGGTTGCCGGCGCTCGCGTAGGCGCCGTGGGCGCGGGCGAAGGGGATGCGGTTCGCCCCGACCACGACGGCGCGCCGGGCCACGCCGGTGCGCCCGGCGCCGCTGGGGACGGTGTGCTCGGCGGTGGGGTCGGCGGTCTGCTCGGGGGTGGACTCGGTCACAGGGGGCTCCTCGGTGCTGGTGTGATGACGGTCACGTCACGGACGATATTACCTGATACCCTGGGTATCGTGAAAGACGTCGACATCCCCGAACCCGCCCCGGAGCGGTCCGCGCCGGAGCCGGCCGTGGACGGCCGCTCCTCCCGCTGGGCCCGGCACCGCGCCCAGCGGCGGATCGAGCTGATCCGCACGGCCCGCAGCGCCGTGGACGAGCTCGGCGCGCAGGCCTCCATGGAGGAGATCGCGTCCGCGTGCCAGACCTCCAAGTCCGTGTACTACCGGTACTTCGGGGACAAGGCCGGGCTGCAGCGGGCCGTCGGCGAGTACACGGTGACCCGGATGCGGGACCGGCTGGAGGAGGCGGCCCGCGCGGCCGGCAGCTTCGAGGACACGGTCGAGGCGATGGTCGCCGAGTACCTTCTCAGCATCGAGCGCTCCGCCGCGGTCTACCGTTTCGTCGTCGCCCTGCCCCCCGACACCGGCCGCCCCCGCCACGAGCGGCACCGCGCCGAGCGCGGCCGCGGCGACCGGGCCCGCGGCGAGCGCCCCGGCGCGGAGGAGGCCCCGGCCGGGGCCGCCGGGGAGCGCTACGTCATCCAGGAGTTCGTGGAGTCCGTCACCGCCCTGCTGGCCCAGGCGCACGTGCGCCACTCCCCCGCCGGCGGGCGCCTGGCGGAACCGGTGCTCCGCTACTGGGCGGCGTCCACGATCGGCATGGTCCGCGGCGCCGGGGAGGCATGGATGAGCACCCCGGCCGGGACGGACCGCCCCTCCCGCGAACGGATGACGGAGCTCATCGTCGGCTGGGCCGTCAACGGCCTGCGCCCGCCCGGGGGGCCCGTGCCGGATCCGCCCGACGCCTGACCACCGCCCCGGGCCGGGCCGACCCCGGCCGGCCCCACCACCCCGTGACCGCACCGGCCACCGCCGGTCACCCACGACAGGAGCGAGCATGACCACCACCGTCGACCGACCCGCCGAGACCGACCGCACCGACTCCCCGGCACCCGCCGTGGACGTCGCCGCCCTGGGCGAGGTCCTGCTCGGGCGCTGGGCCGGGATCCGGCGCCAGACCCGCCGGATGCTGCTGGACGAGCGGCTGCACCACCGGGAGAACCTCAGCTACCAGGAGCACCGCGAGCGCGTGCTGGGCCAGCTGCACCTGCTGGTCGAGCACGGCGCCATGAGCCGCGGGTTGCCGGAGGAGTACGGCGGGCACAACGACCCCGGCGGCAACGTCTCCGGCTTCGAGGAGCTGCTGCTCGGCGACCCCTCCATGCAGATCAAGGCCGGGGTGCAGTGGGGCCTGTTCGGCTCCGCCGTGCTCAACCTCGGCACCGAGGAGCACCACCGCCGGTGGCTCGCCGACATCCGCGACCTGCGGATCCCGGGGGTGTTCGCGATGACCGAGATCGGCCACGGTTCCGACGTGGCCTCGATCGGCACCACCGCGACCTACGACCCCGCCACCGAGGAGTTCGAGATCCACACGCCCTTCAAGGCGGCGTGGAAGGACTACCTCGGCAACGCCGCCGTGCACGGGCGCGCCGCCGTGGTGTTCGCGCAGCTGGTGACGCTGGGCGTCAACCACGGGGTGCACGCCTTCTACGTGGACCTGCGCGACGAGGACGGCCGGTTCCTGCCGGGCGTCGGCGGCGAGGACGACGGCCACAAGGGCGGGCTCAACGGCATCGACAACGGCCGGCTGCACTTCACCCGGGTCCGGGTCCCGCGCACCCACCTGCTCGACAAGTACGGCCGGGTGGCCGCCGACGGCTCCTACAGCTCGCCGATCGCCAGTCCCGGGCGCCGGTTCTTCACGATGATCGGCACCCTGGTGCAGGGCCGGGTCTCCCTGGACGGGGCCGCGGTGCTGGCCAACAAGGCGGCGCTGACCATCGCGGTGCGCTACGGCAGCGAGCGGCGCCAGTTCAACGCCTCCTCCGACGTCCGGGAGGAGGTGCTGCTGGACTACCAGCAGCACCAGCGCCGGCTGCTGCCCCGCCTGGCCGAGACCTACGCCATGAACTTCGCCCACCAGGAGCTGCTGGAGAAGTACGACGCCGTGTTCTCCGGGCGGGAGGACACCGACGAGAACCGCCAGGACCTCGAGACGCTGGCCGCGGCCCTGAAGGCGCTGTCCACGTGGAGCGCCCTCGAGACCGTGCAGGAGTGCCGGGAGGCCTGCGGCGGCGCCGGCTTCCTCACGAAGAACCGGCTGACCTCCCTGCGGCACGACCTCGACATCTACGCGACGTTCGAGGGGGACAACACGGTGCTGCTGCAGCTCGTGGCCAAGCGGCTGCTCTCCGACTGGGCGGACGAGTTCAAGCAGGTGGACGTGGGGGTGATGGCCCGCTACGTGGCGGGCCGGGCCACCGAGGCCACCTTCCACCGATCGGGCCTGCGCAAGCTGGGACAGGCGTTCCGCGACACCGGGGACGTGCGCCGCTCGGTGAACGCCCTGCGCGAGGAGTCGGCCCAGCACGCGCTGCTGACCGACCGGGTGGAGACCATGGTCGCCGAGATCGCCGAGAACCTGCGGCCCAGCGCCAGGCTGCCCCGCGCGGAGGCCGCGGCGCTGTTCAACGAGAACCAGCACCGGATCATCGCCACGGCGCGGGCGCACGCGGAGCTGCTGCAGTGGGAGGCCTTCACCCGGGGGCTGGCCCAGGTGGAGGACCCGGGCACCCGCACGGTGCTGACCTGGCTGCGCGACGTGTTCGGGCTGCGGCTGATCGAGAAGAACCTCGCCTGGTACCTCTCCTACGGCCGGCTGTCCATGCGGCGCGGGCGCAGCCTCGACGAGTACATCGACCGCCTGCTGGCCCGGCTGCGCCCCCACGCGCTGGACCTGGTGGCGGCGTTCGAGCTCGCCCCGGAGCACCTGCGGGCCGAGATCGCCACGGGGATCGAGGCCCGGCGCCAAGAGGAGGCCGCCGAGCACTACCGCCGGCTGCGCGCCTCGGGCGACGCCCCCGTCAAGGAGCGGGCCCCCCGCCGGGAGGCCACCACCCCGGGGGCCGGGGCCGCGGGCGAGAAGACGGCGGAGGAGGCCAAGGACGAGCGGCGCAAGGAGCGCCGCGCCGAGAAGCAGGCGGAGCGGCGCACCGAACGCAAGCACGAGCGCCGGCTCGAGCTCAAGCCGCGGAAGGTCGCGGCGAAGCGGGCCGCGGAGGCCGGGACCGCCGAGGACCCGGCGACCCGGGCCCCGGAGGACCGGTCGACGGCCGACGCACCGGGGGCGGGAGGCCCCGCACCCGTCGCCGAGGTGCCGCAGCAGGCCTGAGCCGGGCGCCCGCACCGCCGGCACGGCCGTCGGCGCGACGACGCCGCCCCTGGGGGTCCCGGGGCGGCGTCGTCGGGCCGTCCGGCCGCGGCGGGGGCTCAGCGGCGGGGTGCGTCGCCCCCGGTGCGCGCCGCCCCGGCGAGGAGGCCGTCGATCTGGCCCATGGCCTCGCGCATGCCCTCCTCCATGCCCATGGCGAGCATCTGCTCGAGCTGCCCGGCGCTCTCGAAGGTGGAGCGGGTGGTCATGCGGGTGCGCCCGCCGAGGTCCTCGAGGGTGACGACGGCGTGGGTGGCGCCCATGGCCGGGTCGGGCTCGCCGTGCTCGTCGGCGAAGCCGTCGTCGAACTCGAGCCGGCGCGGGGCGTCCACGGCGGTGACCGTCCACCAGCCGGCGGCCTTCTCCCCGTCGGGGCCGGTCATGTAGTACCGGCAGCGTCCGCCCTCCTGCAGCTCGTGCTCCACGAAGGTGGCGGGCCACTCGGGCGGCCCCCACCAGCGCTCGAGCCGGCGCGGGTCCTCCCACACCTGCCAGACCTGCTCGACACTCGCGTCGAACTCGGCCACGAAGGTGAGGGCCAGCGCCTCCACGTCCTTCTGCACGTCGATGACCGGCATGTCCTGGTTCCTTCCTACTCGGCCCCCCGGTCCCCGGGGAGCACCTCCTCGGCGAGGAGGTCGTCGATGCGGTGTGCGCGCCCGCGCCAGAGCTCCTCGTAGGACTCCAGCAGCCGGGCCGCCCGACGGAGCGTGTCCGGCGCGGCGTGCACCACCTGCTCGCGGCCGCGCCGCTGCTTGGTGACCAGCGCGGCCCGCTCGAGCACCGCCACGTGCTTCTGCACCGCGGCGAAGCTCATCGCGTAGTGCCCCGCCAGCGCGGAGACCGACTGCTCCTGCCGCAGCACCCGCGTCACGATGTCCCGCCGGGTGGCGTCCGCCAGGGCCTGGAAGAGGCGGTCGACCTCGTCGTCCGTCAGCTCATGTTCTACAACCATTTGGTTGTACATTAGGCTAGGTGTCCTCGGCGGGCAAGGGGTTCGCCGTCACGGTTCGGCAACGGCGGCCCGGACGGGCGGCTCAGAACAGTCCCGCCGGTCCGGTGAGGCGGCGGTGCAGGCCGTGGGCCACGACCGTGTTGCCCAGGGCGTTGAGGTGCTTCAGGTCGCCGGCGACCAGCGAGCGCGGCGGCAGGCCCAGGGCCAGCCACCGGCGATCCTCCGGCGAGTCGCCGATCCGGTAGGGGCGCAGGACGGGCAGCGCCCACAGCCGCGGGTCGCGCAGGTCCGCCATCGTGTCGTGGTGGGCCGGCCCGTACTCCGCCCGGTAGGCGGCGTTGACGGCGCGCACCTGCTCCCAGCCCGCCGTGCCGCGGCGGTCCCGCCAGGTGTGCCAGTGGCCCAGCACCACCGAGCGCGCGGGCTCCACCGCCCAGGCCGCGCGGGTGTCGGCGAGCACCCGGGCGGGGTCCTCGATGTTGTTCTTGCCCGTCCAGAGGAGGTGCACCTGTCCGCGGTGGCGGCTCTCCAGGTCGGTGTGCCACCAGCTGCGGGGACCCGGGCCGAGCTCGACCGCGGGCCCGGGCACGTGTCGCCGGAGGACCACCACGCCCTCCCGGCCCGGCGCCGCCCGGATCGAGCAGGACACCCCGCCGACGGTGCCGGGCAGCGGGGCCGCGCCGTCGGGCGCCCGGCCGTCCGCGGTGGGGACGACCACCTGCCCCTGGGCCGGCAGCCTCCAGCCCTCCGCGCTGAGGTCGGGGCGGTAGGGGTGGTCGTAGCTGCGCATCGCCAGGGTCTGCCAGGACTCGTCCCCGCCCACGGCCCGGCAGGCCCCCGGCACGCCCAGCAGCCGCGACAGGAGCGCGTCGATCCGCACCGGGGCGTAGCCGGGCGGGTGCTCGTCGTACCGGGCGCTGGCGGCCGAGGAGGAGCCCCACAGCACGAAGCCGGGACCCTGCGCCCCCGGCCGGACCAGGGCGCCCCCCAGGGCCCCGGAGACGGCCAGCAGCGCACCGGAGCGGACGAGGGAGCGGCGGGAGACAGCCATGTTCCCCAATGTAAAGAGTGGTCGCGGCCGGACGGCCCGGTGTGACGGATCGTGATCGCCCCCACTTCCGGGGATGGCCCGGGTCCCGCCGGGGAGCTTCGGGGGACACGGCGGCGCCCGGCCGCCGGCGGCCCTCAGGCCCAGGCGGCGTAGTCCTCCGGGGACACCGCGTCCGCGACGATGACGGTGACGTTGTCCCGCCCGCCGGTGCGCAGCGCGGCCTGCAGCAGGACGTCGGCGGCCTCCTTGGGGTGCGGCACCGAGCCCAGCACCCGGGCCATGTGGGCGGGGCTGAGCTCGTTGGTCAGCCCGTCCGAGCACAGCATCAGCCGCTCCCCCGGCCGGGCGGGCAGCACCCACACGTCCGGCTCCCACACCTGGCCGGTGCCCAGGGCGCGGGTGATCACGTTGCGCCGCGGGTGCACCAGCGCCTGGGCGGAGGTCAGCTGGCCGATCGAGACCAGGTACTGCACCTCGGAGTGGTCCACGGTGAGCTGCGCCAGCCCCGGGGTGCCGTCGTCCTGTCCCGCCCCATCGGGGGGCGGCAGGAGCCGGTAGGTGCGGGAGTCGCCCGTGTTGAAGACGACCCAGAACATCCGCCCGTCCAGCCGCGCCAGCCACACCCCGGTGACGGTGGTCCCGGCCCGGCCCTCGCACGCGCTCTGGATGTGCTGGTCCGCCTGCCACAGCACCGAGCGCACCCGCCGCACGGCCTCGATCGCGGAGTCGGGGATCTCCGGGTCCAGCCGCAGCTCCCGCTCCACGGTGGCGCGGAACCGGGCGATGTCCTGGGGCGGGTCCGGCTCCGCCACCGCCAGCTCCCGGAAGTCCTCCAGCTGGAACAGCGGGGACGCCCCGAGCGTGCGCACGCACAGGGCGCTCGCGACCTCCCCGGCCTCGTGCCCGCCCATCCCGTCCGCCACCGCGCACATCGTGGCGGTGACCACCAGGGCGTCCTCGTTGGACTCCCGGCGCAGACCGCGGTCGGTGGCCGCCCCGGCCCGGATGACGAGGGGTGCGCTCATTCGAAGTCGACCTCCAGCCCGGGGCCGGCGCCCTGGGCGAGCGCGACGGGCTGGACGTCGCCGAAGCCCCGGACGTTGCGCGTGGGCTGCGGGAGGAGGATGAAGCGGTCGTCGCCGGAGAGCACGGCGGCGGTCGAGGCGTCCACGAGCACGGAGCCCGGCTCGGTGAGCGCCACGAGCCGGGAGGCCAGGTTCACCGTGGGTCCGTAGATGTCCCCCAGCCGCGGCAGCACCCGGCCCCAGACGAAGGCCACCCGCGCCTGCGGGAGCTCGCGGTCGTCGCGGATGGCGCGCGAGAGGGCCAGGGAGATCCGTGCTCCGCCCTGCGGGGTCTCGGCCAGGAACATGACCTCGTCCCCGATGGTCTTGATCAGGCGCCCCCCGCCCACGGCGATCACCTCGGCGCAGCGCTGCTCGAAGCGCTGCACGAGGTTGGCCAGGGTGCGCTCGTTCATCTGCCGGGACAGGGAGGTGTAGGAGACGAGGTCGGCGAAGCCGACCCCGCGCGCGAGCGGGAGGATGGAGGAGGGCCCGTCCTCGTCGACCGCGCCGGTGGCGGTCGAGCCGTCCGGGCGCTCCACGCGCATCGCCAGCCGCTGCACGGCGGCGTTCATCTGGCGCCGCCAGGAGTAGACCAGCAGGTTCTCGATGGCGTCGATGAGGTCCGGGAGCAGGTGCAGCAGCTGCCGGCGCGCGGCGGCGTCGGTCATGCCGCCGTTGACCACCATGTCCTCGACCAGGGCCTCCACTTGCCACACGACCATGCGGTCGGTCATCTGCCCGATCGAGCGGACCAGGGACAGGGCCGCCTCCTCGGTGACCTTCTCCTCGAGCACCATCGTGGAGAGCACCCGCAGCGCCTCGGAGTCCTGCTCGGTGAACCACACGTCGTCGTCGGTGAGGTTCGGGAAGCCCAGGGCCCGCCACACCTTGCGCGAGGACAGCAGGGACAGCCCGCCCCGGCGCGCGGCCTCGCGGCGGCGCAGCACGCGCTCGGAGCCCAGGAGGGTCCGCTCCAGGGCCTGGACGGCCGCCTTGGACTCGTCCGAGCGGTAGAGGTTGGCCTGCACCGGGTTGTGCAGGTTGAGGTTCAGCTGCTCCGTCTGCGGGCCGAGCGCCGGCTCGTCCCGGTCCTCCGGGTCCTCGTTGGCCACGCGTCACTCCTGTTCCTGGGGGACGGTCCGCCGGCCCCACGGCCGGCGCGAAAGGACGGACGGGTCCGGGCGTGGCGCCACGACCCCGTCCTGCCCCACTCTAGTGGGACGCCGCTCCCCCGCGCCCCCGCCGGGCCCCTCCGCGCGCTGCTCGTCCGCGGCGCGCCGGATCAGCTCGGCCAGCCGCTCGGCCTCCGGGGCGTGTTCCAGGCGCAGCCCGCCCAGGGGGCCGAAGTCGGCCACGACGCGCCCGTCGCGCCGGCCCAGGGACGGGCCCCGGGGCCGCTCCACCACGGCCCGCCGCAGCTGCTCCAGCGGCAGCGCCACGTCCCGCCGAAGCCCGCCCGGGCGCAGCAGCACGAGGTGGCGGGTGGTGAGCACGTAGCGCGTGCGCCACCAGCGCAGCAGCGGGCGCACGCACCAGCGCAGGATCCCGGCGGCCGCGGCCACCAGCAGGAGGACGTCGAGCGCGGCGTGCAGCGTGGTCCAGGGCTCCGCCACGGGGCGCCAGCGCAGCTCGAGGGCCCGCTGCGCCAGGGAGAGCGCGAAGACCACGAGCAGCAGCACGAGGAAGGGGCGCAGCAGCCGCGCGCCGTGGGCCCGGGTGGCCACGAGCACCCGCTCGCCGGGCTGCAGGGCGGGCCGGGCGGGCACGGTCAGACCGTCCCGGGGGCGGCCGGGCGCAGGTGCACGACGTCGCCGGCGGTCACCTCGTGCTCCGCGCCGGCCGCGTCGCGCAGCAGCAGCCCGCCATGGGCGCCGAGGCCCACGGCGGTGCCCGTGAGGGGCTCGGCGCCGCCGGGCAGCTCGGCGCGCACCGAGCGCCCGAGGGTCTCCATCCGGTCCTCGACCGCGCGGCGCAGCGGCCCGCCGGGCCCCGTGGCGCCGGCCGGGTCCGCGCAGAACTGCCGGTAGCGGGGCACGAAGGCGGCCAGCACGGCCTCGAGGACGGCCGCGCGCGCCACGTCCCGCCCGGTGGACCGGCGGACGGACGTGGCCGTGACCACCGGCAGCTCCTCCTGGGCCACGTTGATCCCGGTGCCCAGGACCACGGCCGGGGCCCGGTGCGGGTCCAGGACGAGGCCCGCCAGCAGGCCCGCGACCTTGCGCCCGTCGACGAGCACGTCGTTGGGCCACTTGATCCGCGCCTCGGCGCCGGCCACGCCCTCCAGGGCCTCGACCACGGCCGCGGCCATCAGCAGGGTCAGCCACGGGAAGCACGGGGTCGGCAGCGGCCGTCGGCCGGTCCCGGCCGGGCGCAGCAGGACGCTGAAGGTCAGGGCGGTGCCGGGCTCGGTGGTCCACACCCGGTCCAGCCGGCCGCGCCCCGCGCTCTGGTGGCCGGTCAGCAGGAGGGACAGGTCCGTCCACGGCCGGGCGGGGTCCGCTCCGCGGGCCTGCCGGGTGACGGCCGCCGTCAGCTGCTCGTTGGTGGAGCCGACCTCGTCGAGGACGTCGATCCGCCCCGCGCCCAGGGCCTCCAGGGCGGCGAGCACGGCGGGGTCGCGCAGGTCGGCGGCAAGGGGGTCGGGCACGGCGCTCCTCGGGTCGGCGGTCTCCGGCGCCGCGGGCGGGCCGGTGCTGTCCGCCCGGGCGCGCTCCGCGTAGTGTCGGGTTCCGTCCACACTAGTAGCCGCGCCGCCCGGGAGCCGCCCGGGGGCCTTCCCGCCCGGTGGCGGAGGGCCGCGGCACGTCCTCCAGGAGTCATCGTGAGCGCAGCCGAGAACCGCACGACGTTCGCCGTCACCTACGTCTACGGGGGCCCGGCCGACGTCCTGGCCGCCCGCCGGCCCGAGCACCGGGCGTACCTCGGCGGGCTCGTGGCGCAGGGCCACCTCCTGGCGTCCGGGCCGTACGACGACGACGGCCCCGCCGGGGCGCTGCTGGTGTTCGCCGCCGCGGACGCCGCCACGGTCGAGCGGCTCACCGACGAGGACCCGCTGGTGCGCCACGGGGTGGTCACCGAGCGGACCGTCCGGCCCTGGAAGGTGGTCCTCGGCCGCGTGGGCTGAGGACCCGGCGCCCCCGCCCGGATTTTGTAGGACTCCTACAACAGGGGGCGCCCCGGCCGCGGACTAGAGTGGGCAGGTCCCCTGGCCGCCCCGACCGGGCCGCCCGGCCCGCCGGCTCGGCCGCGTACCAGACCACGAGGTGCTTGTGATCCACGACCTGACGACCACCGCCGGCAAGATCGCCGACTTCCACGACCGCCGGGCCCGCTCCGAGGCCCCCGCGGGGCAGGCGGCGATCGACAAGCAGCACGCGCGGGGCAAGAACACCGCCCGCGAGCGCGTCGAGCTGCTCCTGGACGAGGGCTCCTTCGTGGAGTTCGACGCGCTGGCCACCCACCGCTCCACCGCCTTCGGCATGGACGCCAAGAAGCTGCCCGGGGACGGCGTGGTCAGCGGCTACGGCACGGTGGACGGACGCCTGGTGGCCGTCTACTCCCAGGACTTCGCGGTCTTCGGCGGGTCCCTGTCCCAGGTCAACGGCGAGAAGATCGTCAAGGTGCAGAAGTTCGCCCTGCGCAACGGCTGCCCGGTGATCGGCATCAACGACGGCGGCGGGGCCCGGATCCAGGAGGGCGTGGCCTCCCTGGCCATGTTCGCCGACATCTTCAACATGAACGTGCGCTCCTCCGGGGTGGTCCCGCAGATCTCCCTGATCATGGGCCCGTGCGCCGGCGGCGCCGCCTACTCCCCGGCCCTGACCGACTACATCGTGATGGTCGACAAGACCTCGCACATGTTCATCACCGGGCCCGACGTGATCCGCACCGTCACGGGCGAGTCCGTGGACATGGAGACCCTCGGCGGGGCGCGCCAGCACAACACGACCACGGGCACGGCCACGTACCTGGCCGAGGACGAGCAGGACGCCTTCGACTTCGTGCACGAGCTGCTCGAGTTCCTGCCGGCCAACAACCTGCAGGAGGCGCCCTTGCTGGACCACGACCAGGAGGACGAGGTCACCGACCTCGACGCCGCGCTGGACGCCCTGGTCCCGGACTCCGCCAACCAGCCCTACGACATGCGCACGGTGATCGAGGCCGTCGTGGACGACGGGCACTTCCTGGAGATGCAGGCGCTCTACGCGCCCAACGTGATGATCGGCTACGCCCGGGTCGAGGGGCACACCGTGGGGATCGTGGCCAACCAGCCCATGCAGTTCGCGGGCACGCTGGACATCGCCGCCTCCGAGAAGGCCGCCCGCTTCGTCCGGCACTGCGACGCGTTCAACGTCCCGATCCTCACCCTGGTGGACGTGCCCGGCTTCCTGCCCGGCACCGACCAGGAGTTCAACGGGATCATCCGTCGCGGCGCGAAGCTGCTCTACGCCTACGCGGAGGCGACCGTCCCGCTGGTCACGCTGATCACCCGCAAGGCCTACGGCGGGGCGTACATCGTGATGGGCTCCAAGAAGCTCGGGGCGGACGTCAACCTGGCCTGGCCCACCGCGCAGATCGGCGTGATGGGCGCCCAGGGCGCCGTGGAGATCCTCTACCGCCGCGACCTCAAGGCGGCGGCGGACGGCGGGGAGGACGTCGAGGCGCTGCGCGCCGAGCTGGTGCAGAAGTACGAGGAGAGCCTGCTCAACCCCTACCAGGCGGCCGAGCTCGGCTACGTGGACGCGGTGATCTCCCCGTCCGAGACCCGGGTGCAGGTGCTCAAGGCCCTGCGGGCGCTGCGCGACAAGCGCGCCACGATGCCCGCCAAGAAGCACGGGAACATCCCGCTGTGAGCGCCCCCGAGCCCGTGCAGGGCGCCCCGGCGCTGCGCTTCGTGGCCGGCAACCCCACCCCGGAGGAGGTCGCCGCGGTCACGGCGGTGCTGCTCGCCCGCGACGCCGGGGGCGGGTCCTCCGCCGCGGGCGCGCCGGGCCGGCGGGACCAGTTCCGCCGCATGCGCCTGGGGATGCGCCTGCGCCCGGGCCGCGGCGCGTGGCGGCGGAGCAAGCCGGAGGAGTGACCCCGCCGGCGGGGCACCGCGTCCGGCCGGCGGCTGCTCGGGGCGTCGAGGACCCGGCACTACTGTGGCGTGCATGAGCACCTCACGGCCCGGCCCCCCGTCCTCCGCCGCCCCGGCCGCGCTCGGCGCCGGGCACCGGGAGCCCACGGCCGTCGACGCCGTGGCCGAGCGCTGGTTCGGGCGCGCCATGGAGCTGGACCCGGCCCAGGCCACCGTGCACGGCTTCCCCGGCCGCGAGACCGAGTACCGCGACTTCGGCCCCGAGGGCCTGGAGGCCCGCGCCGCGGCCGTGCGCCAGACGCTGGCGGAGCTGGCCGGCCCGGTCCCCGCCGACGACGTCGACCGGGTGACCGCGCACGCGCTGCGGGAGCGGCTGGGCCTGGAGCTGCTCCTGCACGAGGAGGGGCTGCGCGGCGGGGAGGTCAACAACATCTCCTCCCCCGTGCAGGAGATCCGGGACGTCTTCGACGACCTGCCCCGGCGCACCCCCGAGGACTGGGCGCACATCGCCGGGCGGCTGCGCAACGTGCCCGCGGCCGTGGACTCCTACGTGGCCGGTCTGCGCCTGGCCGCCGCCCGGGGTCGCTGCGCCTCCGGGGTCCAGCTGCGCAACGCCGCCCGCCAGTGCGAGGGCTACGCCGCCGACCGGGGCTTCTTCGCCCGGCTCGCCGGCGGCCCGCACGTGCCCGAGGGGATGCACCGGGAGCTCGCCGAGGCGGCCGTGCGGGCCCGGGACGCCTACCACCGCCTCGCCCGGGTGCTGAGCGAGGAGCTCGCCGCGCACGCCCCGCACGCGGACGCGGTGGGCCCGGACGTCTACACCCTGCGCCTGCAGGAGTTCCTCGGCGCCGTCCTGGACCCGGCGGCGGTCTACGCGTGGGGGGTGGAGCAGCTGCGCACGGTCGTGGCGGAGCAGGAGGCGCTCGCCCGGCGGATCGCCCCCGGGGCCACTCCGGCCGAGGCCATGGCGGCCCTCGACGCGGACCCGGCCCGTCGGCTGCACGGCACCGACGCGCTGCAGGCGTGGATGCAGGACCTCTCCGACGCCGCCGTGGACGCCCTCGCGGGCACCCACTTCGAGTTCACCGGGCCCATGCGCCGGCTCGAGTGCCGGATCGCGCCCACCCACGACGGCGGCATCTGGTACTCGATGCCCAGCGCGGACTTCTCCCGGCCGGGGCGCATGTGGTGGTCGGTGCCCGAGGGCACCGGGACGTTCACCACGTGGGAGCAGACCACCACCGTGTACCACGAGGGCGTCCCGGGCCACCATCTCCAGTTCGCCACGGCGCTGGCCAACTCCGGGGAGCTCAACCGGTGGCGGCGGATGGGCGTGTGGGTCTCCGGCCACGGGGAGGGGTGGGCGCTGTACGCCGAGCGGCTGATGGACGAGCTCGGCCACCTCCAGGACCCCGGGGATCGGATGGGCATGCTCGACGCCCAGCGGCTGCGGGCCGCGCGCGTGGTCTTCGACGTGGGCTTCCACTGCGGGTACCGGATCCCCCGGGAGCTCGGCGACGCCCTGGGCGGCGCCCGCGCCGGTGAGGTGTGGACGCCCGAGGACGGCTGGCGGTTCCTGCGCTCGAACATCGTGATGCAGGACCCCATGCTCCGCTTCGAGTGGATGCGCTACATGGGCTGGCCGGGCCAGGCCCCGTCGTACAAGGTCGGCCAGCAGCTGTGGGAGCAGGCCCGGGAGGCCGCACGGGCCGCCGCGGGCCCCGGCTTCCGGCTCAAGGACTTCCACTCGCGGGCCCTGCGGCTCGGCTCCGTGGGCCTGGACACGCTGGCCTACGCGCTGGACCTGTGAGGCCCGCCACAACTTCGTCACATTTCGTCATCGTCATTCGGTGTTGTATATTCCGCAGGCCTATCGTGGGCACATGATTTCCGCAGAAAGCAATCGACGCCTGCCCCGGTGGCTGACCTCCTTCGGGCCGCAGATCGTGCTCGCCCTCCTCCTGGGCGTGGTGCTGGGGAGCGTCGCCGACCGCCTCGGCGGCGACCCCGACACGGACCCGAACTGGCTCATGACCGCCCTGGACACCATCGGCACGAGCTACGTGAGCCTGCTCAAGGCCGCCGTGGTGCCCCTCATCGTGACCGCGGTGATCTCCTCGATCGCCAACCTGCGGGAGGTCTCCAACGCCGCGCGCCTGGCCTGGAAGACCCTGCTGTGGTTCGGCATCACCGCCCTGATCGCGGTGACGGTCGGGCTGGTGCTCGGCCTCGTCGTCGAGCCCGGCGCGGGCACGGGCGCCGCCGCCCCCGCCGAGCAGTACTCCGGGACCCAGGGGTCGTGGCTGGCCTTCCTCACCGGCCTGGTGCCCGCCAACTTCCTGGGCCTGCAGGTCTCCTCCACCGTGGTGGACCCGGAGACCGTGCAGACCGCCCTGGGCTTCAACGTGCTGCAGGTCCTCGTGGTCTCGGCCGCCGTGGGCATCGCCGCCCTCAAGGTGGGCGAGCCCGCCGAGCCCCTCCTCGCCGTCGTCCGCGCCGCGCTGGCCGTGGTGCAGAAGGTGGTCTGGTGGATCATCCGCCTGGCCCCGCTGGGCACCCTGGGCCTGATCGGCCGGGCCGTGTTCGAGTACGGCTGGACCTCGATGGGCGGGCTGCTGACCTTCGTGGCCACCGTCTACGCCGGTCTGCTGATCGTGGCCTTCGTGGTCTACCCCGTGCTGGTCAAGGCGCACGGGCTCTCCGTCCGGCAGTACTTCTCCGGGGTGTGGCCGGCCGTGCAGCTGGGCTTCGTCTCCCGCTCCTCGGTGGGCACCATGCCCCTGACCCAGCGCGTCACCGAGCGGAACCTGGGCGTGCCCCGGGCCTACGCGTCCTTCGCCGTGCCCCTGGGCGCCACCACGAAGATGGACGGCTGCGCCGCGATCTACCCGGCCGTCGCCGCACTGTTCGTCGCCCAGTTCTACGGGATCGACCTGGACGTCACCCACTACGTGCTCATCGCCCTGGTCTCCGTGCTGGGCTCGGCGGCGACCGCCGGCACCACCGGGGCCACCGTGATGCTCACCCTGACCCTGTCCACCCTGGGGCTGCCGCTCGACGGCGTGGGGCTCCTGCTCGCCGTGGACCCGATCATCGACATGGGCCGCACCGCGCTCAACGTGGCCGGCCAGGCCCTGGTGCCCACGATCGTGGCCCGTCGCGAGGGAATGCTCGACCGGGCGCTCTACGACGCCCCGCGCAGCGGCGACCCGTTCGTGCCCGAGGCCCCGGCCGACGGCGCGGAGCCCGCGGGGACCGCCGAGCCGGCCGCGGCTGGCACCGCCCGCTGACCGTCCCGACCCGCCCCTCGTTCGTCATGGATGCCTCCCGGGCTACGCTGGGCACCGGCACGAGACCTGGGTCACAGCGGAGCACGGGGAGGGCGCATGGGCGCAGCGGTGGAGGGGCCGACGGCGGACCCGCTGCTGCGGCTGTCCTGGGCGCGGTCGCTGAGCCACCTCGCGGCACCCGAGCGCAGCGCCCCGCGCATGGTGCTGGACCGCACGGACCTCCGGGAGGCCGGCGCTCCGCTGCGGGCCCTGCTGCCGGTGCTGGACGAGCTCCTGACCCCCCTGGCCGAGGACACCGGTCTCGTGGTGGCGGTCACCGACCCCGGCGGCGTGCTGCTGCGGGTCAGCGGCAGCGCACCGACCCGCCGCCGCGCGGAGGACATGGGCTTCGTGGCGGGCGCCGACTGGTCCGAGCACGCCGTGGGGACCAACGCCCCGGGCACGGCCCTGGTGCTGCGCCGGCCCGTCACCGTCCACCGGGAGCAGCACTTCTACCCCGAGGCACGGCCGTGGTCCTGCACCGCGGCCCCGCTGCTGCACCCGCTCACCGGTGAGCTGCTGGGAGCGGTGGACCTCACCGGCGGGGACGTCGCCGCCGACCCCGCCGTCCGGGCCCTGGTCGGCGCGGCGGTGCGCGCCGCGCGGGCCGAGCTGGCCCTGGCGCTGCGCCGCGAACCGCCGGCCCGCACCCCGCTCCCCGCACCGCCCGCCGTCCGGTCCGCCCCGCCCCGCGCGGCACCGCCCGCGCCCGTCCCGCCCGCCTGCCTGCGCGTGCTCGGCGACGCGCCGCCGGCCCTCGTCCTGGCCGGGGGCGCCCTCGAGCTCACCGAGCGCCACGCCGAGATCCTGCTGGCGCTCTCCCGGGCCGGCGCGGGCCTGAGCACCGCGGAGCTGTCGGCCCGGCTGTGGGACGGCCGCGCCCAGGAGGCCACGGTGCGGGCCGAGGTGCTGCGCCTGCGGCGGCTGCTGGACTCCCGGGGCGGGCCCGTGATCGCCTCCCGCCCCTACCGGCTGTGCGCCCCGCTGCCCTCGGACGCCGCCCGGGTGCTCGAGCTGCTCGAGCGCGGCGCCCACCGGCGGGCGCTGCGGGAGTACTCCGGCGCGCTGCTGCCGCACTCCGAGGCGCCGGCGGTGGTGGCGCTGCGCCACCGCCTGTCCGGGCTGCTGCGCGAGGCGGTCCTCACCGACGGTTCCGCCGAGGCCGTGCGGCAGTACCTGGACCTGCCCGAGGCCGCCGACGACGCCGAGGCGTGGGCCCTGCTGCTGCGCCTGCTGCCGGCCCGCTCCCCCGCCCGGGCCCGGGCGGTGCTCGAGCTCGAGCGGCTGCGCGCCTGACCCGCCCACACGGCACGGCGGCCGCCGCAGTCCCCGCGGACCCGGCGTGCCGCCCCCGCGGGCGGCGTGCAACGTGCGTGCAACGTCCGCCTGCGTAGCGTGAGGCACGTCACAGCACGGCGGTGGGCCGGCCCCGGCAGGGCCCGCCCACCGCCGCCCGACGCACCGTCCCGCACAAGGAGCGAGTCACCATGAGCGTTGAAACGCAGTCCCTCACCACCGTCTACGCGCAGCCGGGCACCGAGGGCTCGAAGGTCACCTTCAAGCCCCGCTACGAGCACTGGATCGGCGGCGAGTGGGTGCCGCCCGTCAAGGGCCAGTACTTCGAGAACATCTCCCCGGTCAACGGCAAGCCCTTCACCGAGGTGGCCCGCGGCACCGCCGAGGACATCGAGGCCGCCCTCGACGCCGCCTGGGCCGCCGCCCCCGCCTGGGGGAGGACGTCCGTGGCGGAGCGGGCCCTGGTGCTGCACCGGATCGCCGACCGGATGGAGCAGAACCTGGAGATGCTCGCCGTGGCCGAGACCTGGGACAACGGCAAGCCGGTCCGGGAGACCATCAACGCCGACATCGCCCTGGCCGTCGACCACTTCCGCTACTTCGCCGGCGCGATCCGCGCCCAGGAGGGCACGCTCTCCCAGCTGGACGACAACACCACCTCCTACCACTTCCACGAGCCCCTCGGGGTGGTCGGGCAGATCATCCCCTGGAACTTCCCGATCCTCATGGGCGTGTGGAAGCTGGCCCCAGCCCTCGCGGCGGGCAACGCCGTGGTCCTCAAGCCCGCCGAGCAGACCCCGGCGTCGATCATGGTGCTCATGGAGCTGATCGCGGACCTGCTCCCGCCCGGGGTGGTCAACGTGGTCAACGGCTTCGGAGTGGAGGCGGGCAAGCCGCTGGCCTCCAGCCCGCGGATCCGCAAGATCGCGTTCACCGGGGAGACCACCACCGGCCGGCTCATCATGCAGTACGCCTCCCAGAACATCATCCCGGTCACCCTGGAGCTCGGCGGGAAGTCCCCCAACATCTTCTTCGAGGACGTCGCCGCCGCCCAGGACTCCTTCTACGACAAGGCGCTCGAGGGCTTCGCGTTCTTCGCCCTGAACCAGGGCGAGGTCTGCACCTGCCCGTCCCGCGCCCTGATCCAGGAGGGCATCTACGACCGGCTGCTGGCCGACGGCGTGGAGCGCGTGCAGCAGATGGTCCAGGGCAACCCGCTGGACCTGAACACCCAGGTCGGCGCGCAGGCGTCCAACGACCAGCTGCAGAAGATCCTGTCCTACATCGACATCGGCCGGCAGGAGGGCGCGAAGGTCCTCGTGGGCGGCGAGCGCAACGTCCTGGACGGCGACCTCGCCGAGGGCTTCTACGTGTCCCCCACGGTGTTCGAGGGACAGAACTCGATGCGCATCTTCCAGGAGGAGATCTTCGGGCCGGTGCTGTCCGTGACCCGCTTCTCCGACTACGCCGACGCGATCCGCACCGCCAACGACACCCTCTACGGCCTCGGCGCCGGCGTGTGGGCCCGCAGCGGCAACCTCGCCTACCGGGCCGGGCGGGACATCGAGGCCGGGCGGGTGTGGGTGAACCAGTACCACAACTACCCGGCCCACTCCGCCTTCGGCGGCTACAAGTCCTCCGGCATCGGCCGCGAGAACCACCTGATGATGCTGGACCACTACCAGCAGACCAAGAACCTGCTGGTCTCCTACTCCGAGGACGCCCAGGGCTTCTTCTAGGCCGACCGCCGCGGCGCGCGCCCCGGCGCGCGCCGCGACCCGATCCCGTGACCGTTCCGCGCAAAGGAGCACCCATGAACACCCAGCAGGCCCCGGCCGCCCGGCCGACCACCGACACCGCCGCGCCCGGCACCATGACCGCCGCCGTCGTGACCGCCTTCGGCGCGCCGCTCGAGGTCAAGGACGTCCCCGTCCCGCAGCCCGGCCCCGGGCAGGTCCTCGTCCGGCTCGTCGCCACGGGGGTGTGCCACACCGACCTGCACGCCGCCCACGGGGACTGGCCGGTCCAGCCGACCCCGCCGTTCGTCCCCGGCCACGAGGGCGTGGGCCGGGTCGTGGCCCTCGGCCCCGGCGTGGGGGACCTCGCGGAGGGCGACCTCGTGGGCAACGCCTGGCTCGCCTCCGCGTGCGGGCACTGCCGCAGCTGCCGCACCGGCTGGGAGACCCTGTGCGAGCAGCAGGTCAACGGCGGCTACAGCATCGACGGCTCCTTCGGCCAGTACATGGTCGTGGACGCCCGCTTCGCGGCCCGCATCCCCGAGGGCGCCGACCCCTACGAGGTGGCCCCGGTGCTGTGCGCCGGCGTCACCGTCTACAAGGGCCTGAAGGTGACCGAGGCCCGGCCCGGCCAGTGGGTGGTGATCTCCGGGATCGGCGGGCTGGGCCACCTGGCGGTGCAGTACGCGGTGGCCATGGGGCTGCGCGTGGCGGCGGTGGACGTCGCCGACGACAAGCTCGAGCTGGCCCGCCGGCACGGCGCCGAGGTGACGGTCAACGCCTTCGCCGAGGACCCCGCCGAGGCGGTGCAGGCACAGATCCCGGGCGGCGCGGACGCCGTCCTGGTGACCGCCGTGCACCCGGCCGCGTTCGGGCAGGCCATCGGCATGGTCCGCCGCGGCGGCACGATCGTGTTCAACGGCCTGCCGCCGGGGGACTTCCCGGCGCCGATCTTCGACATCGTGCTCAAGGGCCTGACCATCCGCGGCTCGATCGTGGGCACGCGGCAGGACATGGACGAGGCCCTCGACTTCTACGCGCGGGGCCTGATCCACCCGACCTACAGCACCCGCCCGCTGGAGGACGTGAACGCGGTCCTCGACGAGATGCAGCAGGCGAAGATCGAGGGCCGCGTGGTCATCGAGTACTGACCGGCCGCCGGGAGCGGGCCCGCCCGCTCCCCTCCGGACCCGAGGGGCCGCTCCCCGGCACGGTACCGTGCCGGGGAGCGGCCCCTCGGCCGTGCCCTCCCCCTCGCGCCCGGGGCACCCGGGGCGCCGGGGGCGGCGAGCCGGGGTGCGTATCCTGGAGCGGTGACTCCCCGCCTCGTCCTCGCCTCCCGCTCCCCCGCCCGCACCAAGCTGCTGGCCGACGCCGGGATCGCCCACGACCGGCTCGTCTCCGACGTCGACGAGGACGCCGTGGTGGCCGAGCGCGGCGTGACGGAGCCCGAGGAGACCGCGATGGTGCTGGCCCGGGCCAAGGCGGAGGCGGTGGCGGCGCTGCCCGCGGCGGCCGGCGCCCTGGTGATCGGCTGCGACTCGGTCTTCGAGCTCGACGGCGAGGTGCACGGCAAGCCCCTCGACGCGGCCACGGCCACGGCCCGGATCCGCGCGATGCGCGGGCGCTCCGGGGTGCTCCACACGGGCCACTGGCTGGTGGACACCCGGGACCCGGCGCAGGGCGGCAGCGGCTTCAGCGGCGGGGCGCCCGCCGCGGCCGAGGTGTTCTTCGCGCCGATGTCCGACGACGAGGTCGCGGCCTACGTGGCCACCGGCGAACCCCTGCACGTGGCGGGGTCCTTCACCATCGACGCCCTGGGCGCGGCGTTCGTGGAGCGCGTGGAGGGGGACGTGCACGCCGTCGTCGGGCTGAGCCTGAACACCCTGCGCACGCTGCTGGGCCGGGCGGGGGTCTCCGTGCCCGAGCTGTGGGCGGCGCACCGCTGAGCGGAGCCCGGTCTTTGTAGGAGTCCTACAGAAACGGCGCCGCATTTCCGGCCGTCCGCCGAGCGGTTGGGCGATTGCCGACGGCGGGGAATACAGTGCATCCGAGGATTTCGACAAGGAGTGAGACGTGACCGGTAACTACCCCGCGGACGGCGCCATCCGCCCCATCACCAAGGTGCTCGTGGCCAACCGCGGCGAGATCGCGGTGCGCGTGATCCGCGCCGCCCGGGACGAGGGCATCGCCTCCGTGGCCGTGTACGCCGAGCCCGACCGCGACGCCGTGCACGTGCGGATGGCCGACGAGGCCTACGGGCTGGGCGGGTCCACCGCCGCGGACTCCTACCTGGTGGTCGACAAGATCCTGGACGCCGCCGCCCGCTCCGGCGCCGACGCCGTGCACCCGGGCTACGGCTTCCTCTCCGAGAACGCCGACTTCGCGCTGGCCGTGCTCGAGGCCGGCCTGACCTGGATCGGCCCGCCGCCGGCGGCGATCGCCAAGCTCGGGGACAAGGTGGCCGCCCGGCACATCGCCGAGAAGGTGAACGCCCCGCAGGTCCCCGGCACCACCGACCCCGTCGGCTCCGCCGAGGAGGTCCTCGCGTTCGCCGACGAGCACGGGCTGCCCCTCGCCATCAAGGCCGCGTTCGGCGGCGGCGGCCGCGGGATCAAGGTGGTGCGCGACCGCGCCGACATCCCCGAGCTCTACGAGTCCGCCGTGCGCGAGGCCACGGCCGCGTTCGGGCGCGGCGAGTGCTTCGTGGAGCGCTTCCTGGACGCCCCGCGGCACGTGGAGACCCAGTGCCTGGCCGACGCCCACGGCAACGTGGTGGTCGTCTCCACCCGCGACTGCTCCCTGCAGCGGCGCAACCAGAAGCTCGTGGAGGAGGCGCCCGCCCCCTTCCTGTCCGAGGAGCAGAACCGCCTGCTCTACGAGTCCTCCAAGGCGATCCTGAGGGAGGCCGGCTACCAGGGCGCGGGCACCTGCGAGTTCCTCGTGGGCCGGGACGGCACCATCACGTTCCTGGAGGTCAACACCCGGCTGCAGGTCGAGCACCCCGTCTCCGAGGAGGTCACCGGCATCGACCTGGTCCGGGAGCAGTTCCGCCTGGCCCGCGGGGAGGCCCTCGGCTACGACGACCCGACGGTCCGGGGCCACTCCATCGAGTTCCGGATCAACGGCGAGGACCCGGGCCGGCACTTCATGCCCTCCCCGGGCGG
The DNA here is from genome assembly GCF_053711175.1 of Kocuria sp. KH4. Lineage (NCBI taxonomy): Bacteria > Bacillati > Actinomycetota > Actinomycetes > Micrococcales > Micrococcaceae > Kocuria > Kocuria sp. KH4. The sequence goes on along the minus strand of NZ_JBSJYX010000005.1, from coordinate 144,970 downwards.
CATCACCGCCCTCGACCTGCCGGGCGGGCCCGGGGTGCGCGTGGACTCCGGCGTGCAGGCCGGCGAGACCGTGGGCGGGAACTTCGACTCCATGCTCGCCAAGCTGATCGTCACCGGCGCCACCCGGCAGCAGGCGCTCGAGCGCTCCCGCCGCGCCCTGGCCGAGCTGCGCATCGAGGGCATGCCCACCGTCGTGCCCTTCCACCGCGCGGTGGTGGCCGACCCGGCCTTCGCCCCGGTCGACGGCTCGCCCTTCCGCGTGCACACCCGCTGGATCGAGACCGAGTTCGACAACACCATCCCGCCGTTCGAGGGGGTCCCGCAGGCCGGGCCCGAGGCCGAGGAGCGCCAGGCGATCGTCGTGGAGGTCTCGGGCAAGCGCCTCGAGGTCGTCCTGCCCGCGCTGCCGGGCGCGGCGAAGCCCAACGGCACCGCGGCCAAGCCCCGCAAGTCCAGGTCCTCGCGCGGGGGCTCCGCCGCCGCGGGCGGGGACAGCCTGAGCTCCCCGATGCAGGGCACCATCGTGAAGATCGCGGTGGACAACGGCGACGAGGTCGCCGAGGGGGACCTCGTGCTCGTGCTCGAGGCCATGAAGATGGAGCAGCCGCTGACCGCCCACAAGGCGGGCACCGTCTCGGGGCTCTCCGTCAACCCCGGGGACACGGTCTCGGCCGGCACCGTCCTGGCGACCATCTCCTGACCACCACCGCCTGACCACCACGACGGGGAGCTGTCCATGAGCACACGGCCGGCCACCGGGCGCTGCCTCGTGGACCTCTCCGCCCAGGACCGGCTGCGCCGCGGCGTCCCCGAGCGGGCGCCGCGGCTGCGGGTGCTGTGCTGCCCGCCCGCGGGAGCCGCCGCCGGCTACTGGCGGTTCCTGGTCCGCGAGGACGTCCACGTGCTGGGCGTGCAGTACCCGGGCCGGGAGTCCCGGTTCCGGGAGCCCGCGGCGCCCTCGGTCCGGGCCCTCGCCGCGGAGGCGGCCGCCGCCGTCGCCGCCGCACCGTGGGCGCCCGCGCCCGGGACGACCGACGGGGCGCCCGCCGACGTCCCGCTCGTGGTCCTGGGCCACAGCATGGGCGCGTCCGTCGCGGCCGAGCTCGCCTCGCTGCTCGAGCACCGGGAGGGGATCCGGGTCGCGCTGCTCGCGCTGTCCGCGAAGTCCGCCCCGGGCGCCGCCGAGGATGCGGGAGCCGGTCCGGACGAGGACCTGCGGGCCGGGCTGGACCCGCAGGCCCCGGGCGCGGACGAGGCGATGGCCCGGTGGCTCCGGCGACTGGGCGGCACCCCCGAGGCGGTCCTGGCCCACGCCGAGCTGCTGGCCCTGCAGCTGCCCGCCCTGCGCGCGGACCTGCGGGTCTCCATGGCCCACGACCGGCTCCCCGCCCCGGTCGGGGCGCCCCTGCTGCTGCTGCGCGGCACCGAGGACGACACCGTGGACCGGGCCGGCCTGGACGCCTGGCGTCCCGTCGGCACCGGGCCCGTCCAGCGGCGGGAGTACCCCGGGGGCCACCACCCGCTCGCCGACCACCGGGACCGCCTGCTCGAGGACCTCCTGGCGTGCGCCGCACCCGGCCGGTCCGGGTGAGTCCCGCCGGGTGCACCGGTGACGGTGCGCACGGGGCGGTGAGCACGCCGTGCTGAGCGCGCCGTGGCCGGCGTCCCGTCGTGCGCCGGGCGTTCCGGGCGGGCCGTGGTGACGCGGCTCCCGCCGGGCGTGCCCGGTGCGGTCGAGCTGCCGGTGCCGGGCGCCGCCGCGGACGTGCGCGTGGTCCTCGCCCGCGTGGCCGCACTGGCCGGCTGGGCGGAGTCCGTGCGGGACTGCCTGGACGAGGAGGAGCGGGCCCGGGCCGCGGCGTTGCGCCACGACGCCGACCGGCAGCGGTTCGTGGTCGCCCACTGCGTGCTGCGCCACGAGCTGGCCGCCCGCACGGGCGCGGCCCCGGAGGCCCTGCGCCTGGGTCCGCCCGTCCCCGCCCGGGGCCCCCGGCCCAAGCCCCGGCTCGAGGACCACGCCCTGTGCTTCTCCCTCTCGCACAGCGGCGACCTGGTGCTCGTGGCCACCGCCGAGCGCGAGGTGGGCGTGGACGTGGAGCACGTCCAGGACCCGGCCGGCGCCGAACAGGTGCTCCCCCTGCTGCACCCTGCCGAGATCGCCGCCCTGCGGGCCTCGCCCGCCGCGGACCGGCCGGCCGCCGTGACCACGGTGTGGGCGCGCAAGGAGTCGCTCCTCAAGGCCCTGGGGTCGGGGCTGTTCCGCGACCCCTCCGTGGACGAGGTCGGGGCGGGACCGTCCCCGCGGCGGCCGGTCGCGGGGTGGCGGACCCTGGACCTGGCGCTGCCGCCGGGTCCCGGCCCGGACGGCGAGGACGCGCGGGCGGCGCTGACCGTGCGCGTTCCCCCCGGACCGCTCCGACGCCCTCTGTGGTGATCCGCTCCTGCGCGGTGATGCGCTCCTCTGCGGAGTGACGCCGCCGCGGGTGACGCTGCCGCGGCCCGGCCGCCACTGCCGCGGCGGGACCGTGTCCGAATCGTGTCCGTCATCTTCGCAAATCTTGGTCGATCGATCCTGACCTGCGCTTACTTTGGTGACGTCGCATCAGACATGGGGCTCGACGAGACGTTCGGGGGAACGTGCCGCGGGCCGACACCAGCCGCGAAGCGGTCCCCGCTTCCATCCCGGATGGGACATCACCATGCGAAGAACTCCCAGTGCAGCCCAGGTCGCCGCCGTTACGGCAGGCCGTTCCGCCCCACGAGCCCTGCCGTAGCAGGGACCCCACCGACGTCGATCGCGCCCGCCTCGCTGCCCGGCACCGCACTCGGTCATCCGAGACGGTGCCCCGCAGGACGAACACCCTTCTCGACCGGCATCCCGGCAGGAGATCCCCTGCGGCACCGGTCACCCCAGCGATGCGCCGACCCGGACCCGAAGCGCCGTCCCTCGGCGGCCCCACGGGTCGAGCGCACGACCACAGAACGAGGGACACCATGCCCATCATCCGGCATCCGCACCAGTTCAACGAGCCGAGCCTGTTCATCGACCTGGACGGCGTGCTCAGCCACCACCTCTACCTGAAGATCGAAGGGTTCAACCTCGCCGGCTCGATCAAGCTCAAGCCCGCCGTCGAGATGGTGGAGCGGGCCGAGCGGGAAGGGAGGGTCGGCCCCGGCTCCGTGCTCGTGGAGTCCTCCTCGGGGAACCTCGGCGTGGCGCTCAGCATGATCGCCGCCAGCAAGGGGTACCGCTTCGTGTGCGTGATCGACCCGCGCTGCAATCCCGCCACCCGGCAGCTCATGGAGTCCCTCGGGGCGCAGGTGGACCTGGTCACCGAGCCGGATCCCGTCGAGGGTCTCCTCGGGGCCCGCCTCCACCACGTCCGGGAGCTGTGCGCGTCCGACGACCGGTACGTCTGGCTCAACCAGTACACCAATCCCGGCAACTGGGGAGCGCACTACCGCCGGACGGCCCCCGAGATCGCCGCGCAGTTCCCGGAGCTGGACGTGCTGTTCGTCGGCGCCGGGACGACGGGCACCCTAATGGGGTGCGCCCGGTACTTCCGGGAGCACCGCCCCGACGTCCGGATCGTCGCGGTCGACGCCGTGGGCTCAGTCACGTTCGGCGGCCCGCCCGCCACCCGCCTGATCCCGGGGCTGGGGATGAGCGTGCGACCGCCCCAGCTCGACGAGTCCCTGGTCGACGACGTGGTGCTCGTCGAGGAGCTGGACACGGTGCGCACCTGCCACCGCCTGGCCGGGCACGGGTTCCTGCTCGGCGGCTCCACCGGGACCGTGGTCCACGGCGCCATGACCTGGCTCACCGACCACCACGCCCGGGACGTCACCGCGGTGGCCATCTCTCCCGATCTGGGCCGGCCGTACCTGGACACCATCTACCAGCCCGACTGGGTGCTCGACCACTTCGGGGCCGCGGCGCTCGCCCGCGACGACGCGCCGGAGGCGCCGGGCCGACGACCCGGCCCGGCGCCGCAGCCACGGCGCCGGGCAGCCGCACCGGCGACCGATTCCGTGGCCACGTCCTCCCGCAGGAGCCCCTCGCAGTGAAGAAGCTCGCCGGAACCCTTCCGATGTCTCCGACCCGCACGATGCCCACGGTCCCCACCGTTCCCCCGAGGAGCAGCCCTCCGTCCGCACCGGCGCCCGAGGCGCCCGGTGCGGACGCGCCGCTCGAGCGCCGGCTGGCAGCCCTGCTCGCCTCCGTGGTGCAGCGGGACGACGTCCCCGTGGACGCCGACTTCTTCGGCGACCTCGGCGCGGACTCGCTGGTGATGGCGAAGTTCTGCGCCCGGGTCCGCAAGCAGCCGGACCTGCCGGCCGTGTCCATGAAGGACGTCTACCAGCACCCCACGATCACGGCGCTGGCCGGAGCCCTGGCACCGGCGGGGCCGGTCCCGGTGCGGGACCGGCTGGCGGAGGTGCTGACCGGGGTGCTCGGCGGGACGCCGGTGCCGGTGGACGCCGACTTCTTCGGCGACCTCGGCGCGGACTCGCTGGTGATGGCGAAGTTCTGCGCCCGGGTGCGCAAGCAGCCGGACCTGCCGAGCGTGTCCATGAAGGACGTCTACAGCCACCCGAGCATCACCGCCCTGGCCGCCGCCCTGCACGGGCCCGCGCTGCAGGACCGGCCGCAGGAGCCCGCACCGGTCCTGGCGTCCGTCCCGGGAACGCCCCCGCCCGCGAACGCGCGGACCTGGGAGTACGTCACCTGCGGCGTCCTGCAGGTCCTCGTCTACCTCGGCTACTCCCTGCTCGCCGGCGGGCTCGCGGTCGTGGGGTACCTGTGGGTGTTCCCGGACGCGGGGCCCGGCAACCACCACTGGGTGGGCCACGGCATGAGCTTCTGGGAGCTCTACCTGCGGACGGCCTCCTTCGGCGCGGCGTCGTTCCTGCTGCTGTGCCTCCTGCCCGTGGCGGGGAAGTGGATCCTCCTCGGGCGCTTCCGGCCCCAGGAGATCCGGATCTGGAGCCTGGCCTACTTCCGCTTCTGGCTGGTCAAGGCCCTGATGCGCACCTCACCCCTGGCTTTGATGGCAGGGTCGCCGCTGACGCCCCTCTACCTGCGGGCCATGGGCGCCCGGGTGGGCCGCAACGTGACGATCCTGACCAGCCACCTGCCGGTCTGCACCGACCTGCTCACGATCGGGGATGGGACGGTGATCCGCAAGGACGTGTACGCCAACGGCTACCGGGCCCACGGCGGCGTCATCCAGATCGGTGCCGTGACGCTGGGCCGGGACGTGATCGTCGGCGAGGGCAGCATCCTGGACATCGGCACGACGATGGGCGACGGCTCCCAGCTGGGCCACCGCTCCACGCTCTACACCGGCCAGGTTGTGCCCGAGGGCGAGCACTGGCACGGGTCGCCCGGACGGCGCACGGACGTGGACTTCGGCGGGGTGCCTGCCGCGCCCTACCGGCCGTGGCGGCGTGCCGTGTTCGCCGTCTCCCAGCTCATCGCCACGCTCGCGGTGGGGCGGATCATGATGGGACTGACGATCGTGCTCGCCGTCCTGGCGTTCCCGCGCGTGGCCGCGCTGCTGGAGCCGCACCCGTACGCCTTCGCGGACTGGGTCTTCTACGCCGACGCCGTGGCCTTCGCCGGCGTGGGCGTCTTCGGCGGCGTGCTCCTGCTGCTGACCGTCATGACCACCGTGCCGCGGCTGCTCCGGCTCGCGGTGCAGCCCGACACCGTCTATCCCCTGTTCGGGCTGCGGCACGCGGCGGAGCGATCGATCGAGCGGCTGACCAACAGCCCCCTGCTCGGGACGCTGTTCGGGGACAGCTCCTACGTCGTGCACTACGTGCGGGCCCTCGGCTACGACCAACCACAGCTCCAGCAGACCGGCTCGAACCTGGGCACGCAGTTCAAGCACGACAACCCCTTCCTGTCGACGATCGGTACCGGCACGATGATCGCCGACGGGGTGTCGTTCATGAACACCGACTACTCGGCGACCTCCTTCACGGTCCGCCGGGCATCGATCGGCGCGCACAACTTCCTCGGCAACTTCGTGCTCTACCCCGCCGGGGCCAGGACCGGGAACAACTGCCTGCTCGCGACCAAGGTCATGGTCCCCGTCGACGGGCCGGTCCGCCACGACGTGGGCCTGCTCGGGTCCCCGGCGTTCGAGATCCCGCGCTCGGTCCTGCGGGACGCCCCGCTCGAGGAGCACACCGATCCTGCCCGCTTCCACCGGGTCCTCTCGGCCAAGAACAGGCACAACCTGCGCACCATGGCGCTCTTCCTGCTGGTGCAGTGGCTCAACGCCTCACTGGCCATGGTGGCCGCGCTCGCCGCCCTCGAGCTGTCCGACCGGTTCGGCGTCCTGGCCTTCTCGGCCTCCTTCGTGGTGATGCTCCTCGTCGGCATCGCCGTGCCCGTCGGCGTCGAGCACGTCGTGACGCGGTCCCGGCCGCTCCAGCCCCAGCTGTGCTCCATCTACCACCCGTACTTCCGGTGGCACGAGCGGTACTGGAAGCTGCAGATCCACAACCGGCGCATGACCATGCTGAACGGGACCCCGTTCAAGCCCCTGGTCTGGCGCCTGCTGGGCGTGCGGATCGGCAGCCGGGTCTTCGACGACGGCTGCTCGATCCCCGAGCGGAGTCTGGTGACGATCGGCTCGCGCTGCACGCTGAACACCGGCACCAACCTGCAGTGCCACTCCCAGGAGGACGGCATGTTCAAGTCGGACCACAACGTCGTCGGCGACGACGTCACGCTCGGCGTCGGCGCCCTCGTCCACTACGGCGCGACCGTCGAGGACGGCGTCGTCGTCGCCACCGACTCGTTCGTGATGAAGGGGACCACCCTCACCCGGGGATCCCTGTGGGGCGGCAACCCGGCCATGGAGGCCCGGGCCGCCGCCCCGTCCCCCGCCGTCTCGTCCCTCACCGTCACGTCCCCCGTCACCACGGAAAGGCGCCGGTCATGACCACCACCTCGGGGCCCGTCCGCCGGGCCGTTCCGCCGCCCGCCCCGGACCCTGACGGCGCCCGTCCCGCGCCGCCGGAGTCCGTGCCGACGCGGATCCCGCGATGGACCCAGGACCCCCGGGCGGGCCAGGAGCAGGTCGAGGTGGCCGTGCCCGAGGACCTCCGCGCCGCCGTGCCTCGGCTCGCCCGCGCCTGGGCAGTGGCGCCGGAGGCGCTCTGGCTGGCGGCGCACGCCCGGGTGCTCCAGGCGCTGTCGGGCGAGCCGGAGGTCACCACCGGCAGCGCGGACGCGGCCGGGACCCGGGCGCTCCGTCTGGATCCGGACGGGACGTCCTGGCAGGGCCTCGTCCGCGAGGCGCACGCCCGGCACGCCCCGGCCCGCGCGCCGCGGACCGGACCGGACCGGGACCGGGCCGCCGCTCCCGGGTACGAGGTGGTGTTCGACACCCGCCAGGACGCCGACCCCGAACTCCCGGAGGGCGTCGTCCTGGGGATCTCCCGCCGGGGCGGCACCGGGGACGAGGTGCTCCGCGTGCGGTACCGCCGGGACGTCCTCGACGCCGGCGCCGCCCGCCGGATCGCCGGGTACCACCTCACCGCACTGCGCCACCTGCTCTCCTCCCCCGGGGCGGACCCGGGGGACGCCGACCTGGTCGGTCCGGACGAGCGGCGCCTCCAGCTCGAGCGGCTGGCCGGGCCCGTGCGCACCCGGCCCGGGCGCCGCTTCCACGAGCTGTTCGAGGAGTCCGTCCGCCGGCACCCCGGGCGCACCGCGGCCGTCCAGGACACGCGGGGGTGGACCTACGGGGAGCTGAACGCGCGCGCCAACCGGGTGGCCCGCGCCCTGCTCGCACGCGGGATGCAGGCGGAGGACGTCGTGGCGGTCGTCGCCGAGCGGAACCTGGAGTGGCTGGCCGCCGTCATCGGCATCCTCAAGGCCGGAGGCGCGTACCTGCCCCTGGAACCGCGCTTCCCGGCCGACCGGATCGCCCGGACCCTCACCCGCGCCGGCTGCCGCACGGTGCTGACCGAGAAGGGCAGCACCGGCTCCCTCGAGGAGGCGCTGGCGGACATGCCCGCCGTGGCGACGCTCCTCGTCGAGGACGTCGAGGAACAGGGGCACGCCGACCACGACCTCGGGGTGGCGGTGCGGGGCGACCAGCTCGCCTACGTCTACTTCACCTCGGGCTCCACGGGGGAGCCGAAGGGCGCGATGTGCGAGCACGACGGGATGCTGAACCACCTGTACGCCAAGATCGAGGACCTGGGGATCGGCCCCGGCGACGTCGTCGCCCAGACCGCCCCCCAGTGCTTCGACATCTCGCTGTGGCAGCTGGTCTCGGCCCTGCTCGTCGGCGGCCGCACCCTCCTCGTCGGGCAGGACCGAATCCTCGACGTCGAACGGTTCGTCGACACGGTGGACCAGGGCGGCGTCACGGTCCTCCAGCTGGTCCCGTCGTACCTGGACGCGGTGGTGGCGTACCTGGAGCGAAACCCCCGCGCCCTGCCCGGTCTTCGCTGCGTCTCGGCGACCGGGGAGGCGCTCAAGCAGGAGCTGGTCCGCCGCTGGTTCGAGGTCCTGCCGGGCGTCACGCTGGTCAACGCCTACGGCCTGACCGAGACCTCGGACGACACGAACCACGAGGTGATGCGCGCCGCACCGGCGGACGGCCACGTGCCGCTGGGCCGGCCGATCGCCAACGTCCGGGTCCACCTGCTCGACGAGCGGCAGCGGCTCGTGCCGCTGGGCGCCCCGGGCGAGATCGCCTTCTCCGGGGTGTGCGTGGGACGCGGCTACATCAACGACCCGGAGCGGACGGCCCAGGCGTACTCCACCGACCCGTACGTGCCGGGCGCGCGGCTCTACCGGGCCGGTGACTACGGACGCTGGTCGCCGGACGGCAAGCTGGAGTACCTGGGCCGGCGGGACCACCAGGTGAAGATCTCCGGGTTCCGCATCGAGATCGGCGAGATCGAGAACGCCCTCCTGCGGGTCCCCGGCGTCCGCGACGGGGCGGTCGTCGTGGCGGAGCGGGCGGACCGGGGCAAGCACCTGGTCGCCTTCTACCAGGCGCCCGGGCCGCTGGACGCCGGTGCGCTGCGCGAGCACCTGGCGCGGTCCCTGCCCGGGTACATGGTCCCGCAGGTGGTGCAGTGGCAGCCGGGCCTGCCGCTCACGGCCAACGGCAAGATCGACCGCAAGCGCCTCACCGCCCTGGCGGCGGAGCTCGAGACCGAGCCCGAGGGAGGGTCCCGCGACGCTCCGCGCACCCCCACCGAGCGGTGGCTGGCAGCGGCGTGGTCCCGCGTGCTCGCCGTGCCGGAGGAGCGGATCGACCGCCGTGACCACTTCTTCGACCTCGGGGGCTCGTCGCTCACCGCCGTCCGGCTCGCCATCGCCCTGGACCGGAAGGTCTCGCTCAAGGACCTCGTCAGCCACCCGGTTCTCACCGACCTCGCCACGGAGCTGGACTCGAGGTCCGCCGCGGCCGACGCGCCCGCCCGACCGTGATCCGACCGGAAGGAACCACCATGACCGCGAAACCCGCCACCTCCCAGGCCTCCGCCCCTCCGGAGCTCGACGTCGACGTGCGGCCGGGTGCGCCGCCCACGCTGCTGGTCCCGGCGCCGGGCGACGCGGTGGACTGGGCCCGGCAGCACCGGGACGCGCTGCGGGCGGCCGTCGCCCGGCACGGGGCCGTCCTCGTGCGTGGCCTCGGACTGTCGGACCCGGGGCAGGTCGAGGCCGTCTTCCGGACCGTCGGCTCCGAGCTGATGACCGAGCGGGAGGCCTTCGCCGCCCGCAGGTCCTACGCGCCGGGGGTGTACTCCTCGGCCGCCTGGCCGCCGAACCAGCCCATGTGCATGCACCACGAGCTGAGCTACACGCTCCACGCCCCCGGACTGATGCTCTTCGCCTGCCGCACCGCCCCGGCCGCCGGCGGCGTGACCGGTGTCGCCGACTCCCGGGCGGTGCTCCGCGCCCTGCCCGCGGAGCTCGTCGCACGGTTCGAGCGCGACGGCTGGATGCTGATCCGCAGCTACAACGACGAGATCGGGGCCTCCGTCGCGGACGCCTTCGGCACGGACGACCGCGCGGAGGTCGAGCGCTACTGCGCGGCGCACCGGATCGAGCTCCGATGGCGGCCCGACGGCGGCCTGCAGACGCGTCAGCGCCGTGCCGCGGTCGTCCGCCACCCCGTCACCGGGGAGCGCTGCTGGTTCAACCAGGTCGCCTTCCTCAGCGAGTGGACGATGGAGCCGGAGGTCCGCGAGTACCTCGTCGACATGTACGAGGAGGACGGCCTGCCGTTCCGGACGGCGTTCGGCAACGGCGACCCCATCGGCGAGGACGTCGTGGCCGCGCTCAACGAGATCTACGAGGCCCACACGCTGCGGGAGCCGTGGCGTGCCGGCGACCTGATGCTCGTGGACAACATCCGGACGGCGCACAGCCGCGAGCCGTACGAGGGCGAGCGGGAGATCCTCGTCGCCATGAGCGACCCCGTGTCGTTGCAGGACACCACCCCGGAGGAGGAGTCATGGCGCTGACGGCAGGCCCCGACACGAACCGGCGGCAGGACGCCGAGGACCAGCGACCGGCCATCCCGTCCTTCGCGGTGGTCTCCGGCGCGGAGGTCGACCGGGCGCTGCAGGGCCACCGGGCGGAGATCGTCGCGCTGGTGGAGGACACCTACCGGCTGCACGGCGCCGGGCAGACGGTGAACCCGCCGTCGTACTTCCTGCGGTTCCCGGACCGCCCGACGGACCGGATCATCGCGCTGCCCGCCTCCCTGGGCGGGGCCGGTGCCGTGGACGGCCTGAAGTGGATCTCCAGCTTCCCCACCAACGTGGAGTCTGGCATCCCGCGGGCCTCCGCGGTGCTGATCCTCAACGACCCCGGGACGGGCTACCCGTTCGCCTGCCTGGAGAGCTCGATCATCAGCGCCTCCCGGACCGCCGCCTCCGCGGCCCTGGCCGCGGACTGGCTCAGCCGGAGCCGGGGCCGTCCCACGCGGGTGGGCTTCTTCGGCGTCGGGCTCATCGCCCGCTTCGTGCACGCGTTCCTCGCGGACACGGGGTGGGACTTCGAGCAGATCGGGGTGTTCGACCTGCTGCCCGGCAGCCGCGAGGGCTTCCGCGGGTACCTCGAGCGCTCCGCGCCCGGCAGCGCGGTCACCGTCCACGAGGACGCCGAGTCGCTGATCCGCTCCAGCGACCTGGTCGTGTTCGCCACCACGGCGGGGGAACCGCACGTCACCGACCCGGCGTGGTTCGCACACCACCCGCTCGTGCTGCACATCTCTCTGCGCGACCTCGCGCCCGAGGTGATCCTGGCCGCCACGAACATCGTCGACGACGTGGAGCACTGCCTGAAGGCCGGGACGTCCGTGCACCTGACCGAGCAGCGCACCGGCTCGCGGGACTTCCTCGCCGGCACGCTCTACGACGTGATGACGGAAGCCGTGGCGGTGCCGGCGGACCGGACGGTGGTCTTCTCGCCGTTCGGCCTGGGGGTGCTCGACCTCGCGGTGGGCAAGCACGTCTACGACACGGTCGCCGGCACCGGCGGCCTGCACACGATCGACTCCTTCTTCCACGAGGTCCGCCGGTACGGATGAGTCCCGCCTCCCGGCCCGGCGGACGTCCGCCGGGCCGGGAGGCGCGGACCCTTCCGCGTTCCACGATGTGAGACAGCGCACCCACCATGCGGACACCGGGATTAGCATCGGAGCTTTGGTCCCAGCCGCTGCAACCACCGAGGTGTCCTCATGTCCTCACCGGTGACCGGGCACGGCGCCACCGGCGCCCCCGCCCCCTCGCTCCCTCCGTCCTCCCGCGTGCCCCGCAGCCGGGTGATCCTGGCCTCCCTCGTGGGAACGACCATCGAGTTCTACGACTTCTACGTCTACGCGACCGCGGCCGTGGCCGTGTTCCCCGCCCTGTTCTTCACCGGCCAGGACGACACCGCCAAGCTCCTGGCCTCGATGGCCACCTTCGCGGCCGCGTTCGTCGCCCGCCCCATCGGCTCCGTGATCTTCGGCCACTTCGGCGACCGGATCGGCCGCAAGGCCACCCTGATCGGCGCGCTGCTGACCATGGGCGTCGCCACGTTCCTCATCGGCCTGCTCCCCACCTACTACTCGATCGGACTCTGGGCCCCGCTCATCCTGACGATCCTGCGCTTCTGCCAGGGCCTCGGCCTGGGCGGCGAGTGGTCCGGGGCGGCGCTGCTGGCCACCGAGTACGCCGAGGAGGGCAAGCGGGCGCGCGCGGCCATGTGGCCGCAGCTCGGCGCCCCGTTCGGGTTCATCCTGGCCAACGGCTTCTTCCTCGTGCTCACCCTCGTGATGGGCTTCGTCTCGGTCGCCGACCAGGGCACCGACCACCCGTTCCTCACCTGGGGCTGGCGCATCCCGTTCCTGGCGTCCGTGGTCATGGTCGTCGTGGGCCTGTGGGTGCGCTTCAAGCTCGAGGAGACCCCGGTCTTCCAGAAGGCGCTCGACCAGGGCCAGAAGGTCCAGGCCCCGCTGTTCGAGGCCTTCCGCAGCTCGTGGCTGCAGATCATCCAGGGCACCTTCATCATGCTGGCCACGTACATGCTCTTCTACCTGATGACCGCGTGGATCCTCTCCTACGGCATCGGCAGCCCCGACAACGGCGGCCTGGGCATCCCCTACCGCGACTTCCTCGTGCTGCAGCTGCTGGCCGTGCTCCTGTTCGCCGCGATGGTGCCCGTCTCCGGGTGGGTGGCCGACCGCTTCGGCCGGCGCAGCTCGCAGCTGGTCATCACCACCGCCATCCTGCTCTTCGGCCTGAGCTTCGGGCTGATCATGGACCCGGCCGCGGTCGGCACCGGGGAGGACGTCAGCACGGTCCGCGTGCTGTTCTTCCTGACGGTCGGCATGACGCTGATGGGCCTGACCTTCGGCTCGATGTCCGCGATCCTGCCCGAGCTGTTCCCCACGAACGTGCGCTACACCGGCTCCGGGGTGGCCTACAACGTGGCCTCGATCCTCGGTGCGGCCATCACCCCGTACGTCGCCGTGTCCCTCAACGCCAACTACGGCGTGGGCTCCGTGGGCCTGTACCTGACGCTGGGCGCGGTGCTGACCCTCGTGGCGCTCTGGTTCTCCCCGGAGACCAAGGACGTGGACATGGAGAACGTGGTCACCCGGCGCTGACCCGCGACCACCATGCGCAACGGCCGCATCCCGCACGGGATGCGGCCGTTGCGCATGGCCCGCCGGGCGGCTCAGACGTGCACGTGCAGGCGCCGGGCAGCCTCCGAGATCGAGCCCGTCAGGGACGGGTAGATCGTGAACGTGTCGGCGAGATCGTCGACGTGCAGCTTGTGCGTGACCGCCAGCGAGATCGGGAAGATCAGCTCGGACGCCCGGGGGCCCACGACGACGCCGCCGATCACGGTGCCGGAGCCCTTGCGGGAGAAGATCTTCACGAACCCGTCCTCCACCGCCATCATCTTGGCGCGCGGGTTGGTGGACAGCTTCAGCATGATGGTGTCCGCCTGGTAGGTGCCGTCCTCGATGGACTTCTCGCTCACGCCCACGGAGGCGATCTCGGGCGAGGTGAAGATGTTGGAGGCGACCAGGTGGGTGCGCAGCGGCTTCACGGCGTCGCCCATGAGGTGGGCCACCGCGATCCGGCCCTGCATCGCCGCGACCGACGCGAGCGGGAGCACCCCGGTGCAGTCGCCCACCGCGTAGATCCCCGGCACGGTGGTGCGGGAGACGCCGTCGACCTTGATGTGGCCCGAGTCGGCGCGGGCCACCCCGACCTCGTCCAGGCCCAGGTCGTCGGTGGCGGGGATCGCGCCGACGGCCACGAGGCAGTGCGAGCCGGCGACCTTGCGCCCATCGGAGAGGGTGACGACCACGCCCTTCTCGCTGCGCTCGACCGCGTCCGCGCGGGAGCGGCCGAGCACGTTCATCCCGCGGCGCTCGAAGACGTTCTCGAGCACGGCGGCGGCGTCCTGGTCCTCACCGGGCAGCACCTGGTCCCGGGAGGAGATCAGGGTGACCTCGGCGCCGAGGCCCCGGTAGGCCGAGGCGAACTCCGCGCCCGTGACGCCCGAGCCCACCACGATCATGTGCTCCGGCACCTCCCGCAGGTGGTAGAGCTGCTTCCAGGTGAAGATCCGCTCCCCGTCCGGCTGCGCGCTGGGCAGCTCGCGCGGCAGCGACCCGACGGCCAGCAGCACGGCCTGCGCGTCCAGGGTGTACTCGAGCCCGTCGTCGGTGGTGACCTCCACGCTGGTGGGGCTGAGCAGCCGGCCCCGGCCCGAGATCACGCGCACCCCCACCCGCTCCAGGCCCCGCTTGATGTCCCGGGACTGGGTGGCGGCCAGGCGCAGCAGGCGGGTGTTCACCTTGTCCAGGTCCACGGCGAGGTCGTTGATCTCGTTGCCGTCCTTGCTGCCGCGCACGTGCACGCCCAGGTCGGCGGCCTCGGCGAAGCGGGTCATCGCGTCGGCGGAGGCGATCAGCGTCTTGGAGGGGACCACGTCCGTCAGCACGGCCGACCCGCCCAGCCCCTGCTGTTCGACGATCGTCACGTCGGCGCCGAGACTGGCCGCGACCAGGGCGGCCTCGTACCCGCCGGGACCGCCGCCGATGATGACGAGCTTCTGGATGGTGAATTCGCTGTGTGCAGTCACTCGGACATTCTTGCAGAGGAGTACGACGCCGGGCCCCGCCGGTGCCCGGCCCCCGGACCATGCGGTAGCTTGGGGCGGGTGGACACCGCGCACAGCACCCCCGGCACCGACCCCTTCGAGCTCGCCCAGGAGGCCGCCGAGGCCCTCCGCCGGGCCACCGGGGTCGACACCCACGACGTCGCCCTGACCCTCGGCTCCGGGTGGGGCCAGGCGGCCGAGCTCATCGGCGAGACCGTCGCCGAGGTCCCCGCCGCCGAGATCCCGGGCTTCACCCGGCCCGCCCTCGAGGGCCACGTCGGGACCCTGCGCTCCGTGCGCACCCCCGCCGGGCGGCACGCCCTGGTGATCGGCGCCCGCACCCACTACTACGAGGGCCGGGGGGTGCGCGCCGTGGTGCACGGTGTGCGCACCGCGGCCGCCGCCGGGGCGGGCACCATGATCCTGACCAACGGCTGCGGCGGGCTGAACCCCGCGTGGGGGCCCGGCACGCCGGTGCTGATCAGCGACCACCTCAACCTTACCGGCCGCTCCCCGCTGGAGGGCGCCACCTTCGTGGACCTCACCGACCTCTACTCCCCGCGGCTGCGCGAGCTCGCCCGCACGGTGGACCCCACCCTCGACGAGGGCGTCTACGCCCAGTTCCCCGGCCCGCACTACGAGACGCCCGCCGAGGTGCGGATGGCCGGGGTGCTCGGCGCCGACCTCGTGGGCATGTCCACCGCCCTGGAGGCCATCGCCGCCCGGCACGCGGGCATGGAGGTCTTCGGCCTGTCGCTGGTGACCAACCAGGCCGCCGGGATCTCCGCGACGCCGCTGTCCCACGAGGAGGTCATCGAGGCCGGGCAGGCGGCCGGGCCCCGGATCTCGCAGCTGCTGGCCCGCATCGTCGCCCAGCTCTGACCGGTCCCCGCCGGGACGGGACCGCCCGCCCGGCACGCCGCGCACCGGTCCCGTCCCCAGGAGGAGCACCCATGAGCACCGACACCCGCCCCGAGCCCGACCTCCTCGCCGCCGCGCGCGCCTGGGCGGCGGAGGACCCGGACCCCGCCACCCGCGCCGAGCTCACGGAGCTCGCCGAGCGGGCCGGCTCCGGGAGCGGCGCGGCCCGCGCCGAGCTGGCGGACCGGTTCTCCGGCACCCTGCAGTTCGGCACCGCCGGACTGCGGGCGGCCCTCGGCGCCGGGCCGATGCGGATGAACCGCGTGGTGGTGCTGCGCGCGGCCGCCGGACTGGCCGCCCACGTGCTGGACACCGCCGGGGACACCGGCGCCGGGCATGCCGCCGGCGCCGACGGCACCGCGGCCGGTGACCGGCCCCTGCGGGCCGTGGTGGGCTACGACGCCCGGTACAACTCCGACGTCTTCGCCCGGGACACCGCCGCGGTGTTCACCGCGGCCGGCATCGAGACCCTGCTGATGCCCTCGGCCCTGCCCACCCCGGTCCTCGCGTGGGCGGTGCGGGCCTTCGCGGCCGAGGTGGGCGTGATGGTCACGGCCAGCCACAACCCGCCCGCGGACAACGGGTACAAGGTCTACCTGGGCGGCCGGGCCGTGGCGCCCGAGGCCCGGGGCTGCCAGATCGTGGCCCCGCACGACCGGCTGATCGCCGAGCGGATCGCGGCCGTCGGACCCGTGGGGAGCATCGCGCGGGCCGAGTCCGGGTGGACCGTCCTGCCGGACGGCGTCGAGGAGGACTACCTCCGCGCGGTGCTGCCCGAGTCCGCGGCACGGGCACGGGAGCTGAGCATCGTCCTGACCCCCATGCACGGGGTGGGCGGGCGCACCGCCGAGCGCGCGCTGCGGCGGGCCGGCTTCGCCGACGTGCACGTGGTCGCCGAGCAGGCGGAGCCCGACCCCGACTTCCCCACCGTCGCGTTCCCCAACCCGGAGGAGCCCGGGGCCCTGGACCTGGCGCTGGCCGCCGCCCGCACCCGGGACGCCGACCTCGTCCTGGCCAACGACCCCGACGCGGACCGGGTGGCCGTGGCCGTCCCGGGGCCCGACGGCGCCGGCTGGCGGATGCTGCACGGCGACGAGGTCGGCGCGCTGCTGGGCCACGCCGCGGCGGCCCGGTGCGCCGGCCGCGCCGACGCCGTGCTCGCCAACTCCATCGTCTCCTCCCGCCTGCTCGGACGGATCGCCGCCGCGGCCGGGCTGTCCCACCGCGAGACGCTGACCGGCTTCAAGTGGATCGCCCGGGTGCCGGGCCTGGCCTACGGCTACGAGGAGGCCCTGGGCTACTGCGTGGCCCCCGACGTCGTGCGGGACAAGGACGGGATCAGCGCCGCGGTCGCGGTCGCCGTGCTGGCCGACGAGCTGCGGGCCCGGGGCCGCACGCTGCAGGACGTGCTCGACGAGCTCGCCGTGGCGCACGGCCTGCACGCGACCGACCAGCTGAGCATCCGCGTGGCCGACCTCGGCCGGATCCCGGCGATGACCGCGGCGCTGCGCGACGTCCCGCCCGCGGCCCTGGACGGCTCGGAGGTGGTGCGCGTGGAGGACCTCGCCTCCCCGGACACCGGCCTGCCGCCCACCGAGGGCCTGCGCCTGCTCACCGCCGACGGCACCCGGGTGATCGTGCGCCCGTCCGGCACCGAGCCGAAGCTCAAGTGCTACCTCGAGGTCGTGTCCCCGGTGCCGGACCCGGCGGGACTGCCGGCCGCGCGGGCGGCGGCCGCCGCGAAGCTCGGCCGCATCCGCGCCGAGCTCGGCACCGCCCTGGGGCTCTGACCGCGCCGGGCCCCCGCAGCGGCCGCCACCCCGCTGTCAGCGACCACGCCGACCGCGTCGGCCGACGGTGCCCCCCGGTCAGCGCAGGGGCGGGGCGGTCGGCGTCGATCCGTCCGGGCCCCGTGCCAGCACCCGGCGGGCGATGGCCTTGGTGCTCCTGGACACGAGCGTCTCCAGCGGGCCCTGACCGATGCTGCGCTGCCAGAGCACCGCCAGCAGCGCGAAGGCGAGGAGCTGTCCCCAGAACCAGGGGAAGGGGTCGTCCCAGAACAGCTCGAGCCACATGACGAGCAGGTGGAGCACGTAGAGGGTGAAGGTCATCGACCCCATGGCCGTCAGCGGCGTCAGCACGCGGTCCACGGCCCGGGACAGCAGCAGGAAGAGCCCCAGGACGCTCGCCGCCACGCCGAGGCTGAGCACGAGGGCGAAGGGCGTGTTGGCGTGCGGGCCCGGCATGAGCAGCCACCACGGGGACGCGGTCGGCAGGGTCGAGTCGGGGCCGAAGACGACGACGTCGGCGATCTCCTCGGCGCTCATCCACGGAGTGGCCGCGATGATCGCCGCCTGCCCGCCCAGCCGCAGTGCGAGCACGGAGGTCCCCCAGGCCGCGAGGGCGAGGACGGCGCCCACGGAGGCCAGGCCGGCCTGGACCCGCCGGTCGGCGAGGTCCATCCGCCCGATCGCGATCCCGGCGCAGACGAACGTCATCCACGGCAGGGCCGGATAGGAGCCGGTCAGCAGGAGGTGCGTCAGCACGCTGCCGGGCTCCGTCACCAGCTCCAGCAGGCTGGGGTTGCCGTACTCGTTCACCGGCAGGTGGTCCAGGGCCCACATCATGAGCACGGGTCCCAGAAGGGCGAACAGTGCTGAGCTGAGCAGCAGGTAGCGGATCCGCAGGCCCAGGAACGGGATGGCCAGCAGGAAGAAGACCCCGTAGTAGACGAGGATGTTGTCCCAGGGGATCACCAGGAAGCCCAGCAGGAACCCGACCAGGGCGATGATGCCCGCACGACCGACCTGGGCCCACCGGGAGGCGGTGCGCCGCCGTCCCGTGTGCGGAACGCGCCCACCCGTGGTGAAGGCCAGGCTGACTCCGGCCAGGGTGGCGAACAGTGCCGACGCGTGCCCGCCGAACAGGGTCCACGACAGGGTCGGCACCCCCGTCTCCTCGTCGAACCAGGGCAGGGTGTGCACGGCGATCATCCCGATCAGTGCGAGACCGCGGGCGGCGTCGACACCGACGAGCCGCCGGGACGGGCGGCGCGCGGCGTCGTCCCCGGACCGCTCGGGCCGGGGCCTCGGGGCGGTTCCGGCACCGGCAGGTCGGATTCGTTCTTCGCTCACTCGGCTCCCCCACGGACGGATCGGTATGGTGCACCCCGACCGGCGTCGTCCGCCGCCGCGCCCCCCGGCACGGCGCCCGGGCCGCGAGGGACCGGAAGGCGCAGTGATGCGGATCTCAGCCTAAGGGAGCGTTCGACGTCCGACCGGAGACCTCGGAGAACCACCGGTTTCGTGACCCAATGTGACGATCGCAAACGCCGCACGGCGCCTCGACGGACTATCCGCCGGCAGTCTGCCCGCCGGCCTCGGCCCGTCTCAGGACCCGGTCCAGGATCCGCACGTCGGGCAGCTCGAAGTGGTCCACGCCCTCGCGGACCCGCAGCTCCACGCCGTCGTAGCCGGCGTCGGCGTACCACCGGTAGCCGTCGCGAGCGGCGCTCAGCGCGTCGAACGTCGCGTCCGGGTCGGTGCCGTCGTCGTCCTCCCCCACGTCCCAGTGCAGCCGCAGGTCCCGCAGCTGTGCGCGGGTGGGCCGCGCCTGCGCCTCCGGGGGCGACTGGCCCCCGCCGAGCAGGATCGCCCCGCCGCCGGGCACGAGGTCCACGTGGTCGGCCAGCAGCTCCCGGGCGATCAGCTGGGCGCCCCCGGAGTAGCCGGTGAGCCAGGTGCGCGAGCGGTCGATGTCGTAGTCCTGCAGGAGGCGCTCCTCCACGAGGGCCCGGAACCACGCGGCGTTCCGCTCGGCCTCCTCCCACCAGGTGATCTCCC
This sequence comes from Kocuria sp. KH4, assembly GCF_053711175.1. NCBI lineage: Bacteria > Bacillati > Actinomycetota > Actinomycetes > Micrococcales > Micrococcaceae > Kocuria > Kocuria sp. KH4. The sequence goes on along the minus strand of NZ_JBSJYX010000005.1, from coordinate 125,551 downwards.
CGGCGCGGTCCGGGGTGCGGGGCACCACGAGGATCATGTTGTGGGTGCGCGCCACCTCGGCCAGGCAGGAGACGTTGTACTCGGGGCTCTCGAACTCCCAGGCCCCGTCCCCGTGCAGGCGGAAGACCACGCCCACCGGCCGGTTCCAGTCCACCCCCTGCGCGAGGACGTGGTAGCTGCTGGTCACCCCCGCGTGCTCGAAGGCGAGGTCGAAGCGGTCCCGGGTCTGCTCCGCCGGGCCGAACAGGTCGCCGTCGAACAGGCCTCGGTCCTCGGCGCCCTGCCGCTGGCGCACGGGCGCCTCCAGGTCGAGCCCGTAGGGCTCGCACGAGAGCGTCTCCTCCTCGGCCTGCGGAGCGGGCTCCGGCCGGTCCAGCAGGGCGGCCAGCACGGTGAGCAGAGCGAGCACGAGCACCAGTGCCGCGGCGAGGAGCCACCGGCGAGGGCGCCGGGAGCTGCGAGAGGGACGCTGTCGGGTCACCCGCTCATCTTAGGGACGGCTCCCGGGCAGTTCCCCGCCGACAGGCGGTGCGCTCGGCAGCGCCACCAGGACCCGCCCGTCCCGCACCAGGACGGGGTGCACGGGCAGCTCCGGTCCGTCGCCGCTGAGGCACCGGCCCGAGCCGAGGTCGTAGACCTCCTTGTGCAGCGGCGAGGCGACCGTCACCGCCGCCCCCCGGGAGCCGAGGATGCCCCGGGCCATCACGCAGGACCCGGTGCGCGGGTCGCGGTGGTCGGCGGCCAGCACCGTCGTGGCGTCCACGCGGTAGAGCGCCACCTGCCGGCCCGCCACCCGGGCGGCCTCGCCCCACAGGGGCTCCAGGTCTGTCAGGGCGCACACGTCGTGCCAGGCGGTCGCGGGGCCGGCGGAACGGGTGGGGGCTTCCGGGAGCGTCGCGGTCATGAGGGCCTCCTGCTGGTCGGGCGGACGGACGGACGGACAGCCGGGCCGGTCTGCGGGGCCGGCCACGTCGGGATCGACGTTAGGCGGGGCCGGTTTCGGGTCCGCTCCGGCGCCGTTTCGGCCGGGTCAAACGCCGCTCACGGACCCCCGGGCGGACGGTGAGGAAAGCGAAAAGCCCGCGGAACGGCAGGGCAATCACGGGGCAACCCCGCCCTCCTAGAGTCGTGCCCGACGCCCTGCCCGCCCACCGTTCCCGGAGGTCCCCGTGCCACGCTCCCCCTTCTCGGCCCGTTCCCCGCAGCACGTCGTCGTGGTCGGCGGCGGGCCCGCCGCCCACCGCTTCGCGGAGGCGGTGCTGTCCGCGGAGGACCACCACGTGCGCCTGACCGTGTTCGCCGACGAGCCGTGGGTGCCCTACGACCGCGTGCAGCTGTCGAAGGCGCTCACCGGCCCGGACGGGAGGATCGACCTCACCCTGGGCGGGGGCACGGTGTGGCAGGACCCCCGGGTGGACCTGCGCCAGGGCGTGGCGGCGCGGGAGCTCGACCCGGCGGCGCGCACGGTGACCGCAGCCGACGGGACGGTCACCGGCTACGACGAGCTCGTGCTCGCCACCGGCTCCGCCGCCGCCCGCCTCGACGTCCCCGGGGCCCAGCACGCCTTCGTCTTCCGCACCCTCGACGACGTCGCGGCGATCCGGGCCGAGGTCGAGCGGCTGCGGGCCCGCTACGGCCGCACCCCGCGCGGCGTGGTGATCGGCGGGGGCCTGCTGGGCCTCGAGGCCGCGGGCGGGCTGCAGGAGCTCGGCGCGGAGGCCACCGTGGTGCACTCCCGCCGGTGGCTGATGAACGCCCAGCTCGACGAGGGCGCCGGCCGCTCCCTCAACGCCCTGATCTCGGCCCGGGGAGTGCGCCTGCACCTGGGCGAGCGGCCCTCCGGGGTGGGGCTGCGCAAGGCCGACGGCGAGGTCTGCGCCGTCGAGTTCCGGGACTCCCCCGACCTCGAGGCGGACCTGGTGATCGTGGCCACCGGCATCCGGGCCCGGGACCGGCTGGCCTACAACGCCGGCATCGAGACCGCCCCGCGCGGCGGCGTGGTGATCGACGAGGCGTGCCGGACCTCCGCCGAGCACGTCTGGGCGATCGGCGAGGTGGCCTCCTGGAACGGGGAGTGCCTGGGCCTGGTGGCCCCCGCGAACACCATGGCCGAGATCGTGGCCGACCGCCTGGCGGGCGGGCGCTCCACGTTCGCCAGCTTCGACACCGCGACGAAGCTCAAGCTCGCCGGCGTGGACGTGGCCTCCTTCGGCGACGCCTACGGGGAGACGGAGGACTGCCTCGAGGTCGTCTACGCGGACCCGGCCCGGGGGATGTACCAGAAGGTCGTGGTCACCCAGGACGCGAAGACCCTGCTGGGCGGGGTGTTCGTGGGGGACGCCGAGCCGTACAACGCGCTGCGTCTCCTGCTGGGCCGCGAGCTGCCGGGCGAGCCCGGCGCCTACCTCTCCGCCTCCGGCGCGGAGGCCCCCGCCGGCGACCTCCCCGACGACGCCGTGCTGTGCTCCTGCAACAACGTGACGACCGGGGCGGTGCGCGAGCAGATCGCCTGCGGCGTCCACGAGATCGGCGCGCTGAAGACGTGCTCCCGGGCCGGCACCCAGTGCGGCTCCTGCGTGCCGATGCTCAAGAAGACCCTGGACCTGGAGCTCGCCAAGGCCGGGGTGGAGGTCTCGACGGCCCTGTGCGAGCACTTCGAGCTCTCCCGCGCCGAACTCTTCGAGGCCGTGCGCGCCCTGGACCTGTCCTCGTGGGACGAAGTGGTGGGCCGGTTCGGCACGGGCCTGGGCTGCGACATCTGCAAGCCCGTGGTCGCCTCCGTCCTGGCCTCCCAGCGCGACGAGTACGTGCTCGACGCCGGGCGCGGCGCCCTGCAGGACACCAACGACCGGGCGCTGGCGAACATGCAGAAGGACGGCACCTACTCCGTGGTCCCCCGCGTGCCGGCCGGGGAGATCACCCCGGAGAAGCTCATCGTGCTCGGCGAGGTCGCACGCAAGTACGGGCTCTACACCAAGATCACCGGGGCCCTGCGGGTGGACATGTTCGGCGCCCGGCTCGAGCAGCTGCCCGAGATCTGGCGGGAGCTGGTGGACGCGGGGTTCGAGTCGGGGCAGGCCTACGGCAAGGCGCTGCGCAACGTGAAGTCCTGCGTGGGCTCCTCGTGGTGCCGCTACGGGGTGCAGGACTCCGTGGGCATGGCCGTGCGGCTGGAGCTGCGCTACCGGGGGCTGCGCTCCCCGCACAAGTTCAAGATGGGCGTCTCCGGCTGCGCCCGCGAGTGCGCCGAGGCCCGCGGCAAGGACGTGGGCGTCATCTCCACCACCGACGGCTGGAACCTCTACACCGGCGGCAACGGCGGGGCCACGCCCGCCCACGCCCAGCTGCTGGCCCAGGGCCTGGACGACGACACCCTGGTCCGCTACATCGACCGGTACCTGATGTACTACATCCGCACCGCGGACCGGATGCAGCGCACGGCCCGGTGGCAGGAGGAGCTCGACGGCGGGATCGCGCACGTGCGCGCCGTCGTCGTCGAGGACTCCCTGGGCGTCGGCGAGGAGCTGGAGGAGGCCATGGCCCGGCACGTGGACCGCTACGAGGACGAGTGGGCCGCGACGCTGAAGGACCCCGAGCGGCTGCGCCGGTTCCGCTCCTTCGTCAACGACGCCGCCCCGGACGACTCGCAGGACTACGTGCTCGAGCGCGGCCAGCGCCGCCCGGCGACCGACGCCGAGCGCGCGGCCGCCGAGGCCGGTGCCGGGCCGGTGCTGCTGACCGGTCCGCGCATCCCGGTGCGCGGGGGCGCCCCGAGCGGGACCCCGGCCGGGGTGTGAGCGCGGCGGGCCGGGGCCGGCCGGAGGGCTGTGCGCCGCCGGAAACACGCGGAAACACGGCGGTCACAGGGCGGCCATATCCTCGGGCCATGACCGCTGCACCCTCCGCCCCCGCGCTCGGTGAGCTGACCGGGTTCCGCGTCGGCGTGACCGCCCACCGCCGGGCCACGGACTTCATCTCGGCCCTCGAGCGCCGCGGCGCCCAGGTGGTGCACGCGCCCGCCCTGATGATCTCCCCCGTGGCCGAGGACACCCGGGTCATCGAGGACACCCGCACGCTGCTGGCCCACCGCCCGGAGGTCTTCGTGGTGACCACGGCCTACGGGCTGCGCCGGTGGTTCGAGGCCGCCGACGCCGCCGGCCTGGGCGAGGAGCTGCGCGACGCGTTCCGGGCCGCCCGCGTGCTCACCCGCGGCGCGAAGGCCCGCGGCCAGGTGCTCTCCCTCGAACTCGACGACCCCGAGGTCTCCGCCGACGAGCGGACCTCCTCCGTGGTGGACCGGCTCCTGGCCGACGGCGTGCGCGGGACCCGCGTGGCCGTGCAGCTGCACGGGCTGACCGACCAGCTGCAGCTCGAGCGCCTCGTGGCCGCCGGCGCCCGCGTGGACACGGTGGCCCCCTACCGCTGGCTCTCCGCCGACGACGGCGAGCGCCTGCCCTCCCTCATCCGGGACGTGTGCGAGCGCCGCCTCGACGTCCTGACCTTCACGGCCGCCCCGGCGGTGGACGCCCTGTTCAGCACCGCGCAGGAGACCGGGCACTACGACGAGCTCGTGGCGGCGCTGCGCAGCGACGTCACGGCCGCCGCGGTCGGCCCGGTGTGCGCCGGGCCCCTGCTGGAGGCCGGGGTGGAGCCGTTGGTGCCCGAGCGGTTCCGGCTGGGCTCGCTGGTCCGGGCCGTGTGCACCCACGCCGCGCAGGAGCGCACCGTGGTGCTGCCCACTCGGTACGGGACCCTGCGGCTGATGAGCACCGGCACCGCGCTGGACGGCGAGTTCGTCCCGCTCTCCGACGCGCAGGCGGCGGTGCTGCGGGCGCTGGCGGCGACCCCCGGCGCGGTGGTGTCCCGGGCGCAGCTGCTCGGCGCGGTGCCGGGCCTGGACACCGAGCACGCCCTGGAGATGGTGATCTCGCGGCTGCGCAAGGTCCTGCCCGCCCCGGTCGTGGAGACGGTGATCAAGCGCGGCTACCGGTTGTCCCCCTGACCCGTCCCCTGCACCCCCCCCCCCGCTGCCAGCGTCGAGTCCCCACTGTCCGCACCGAGCCGCCCGCCCGCAGCGATCCCCCACTGCCGGCGCCGAGTCCCCCACCCACGCGCACATCCCCACGAATCATCATGGGGAAACGCGCGTCGGTTGGGAGCTCGGCGGAGGGGCTGGGGGCTCGGGGCCGCGGGGGCGGGGGGTCAGGCCGGGGCGGGGGCGTGGGCGTCGATGATCCGGGCGACCGCGGCCTTGCAGCCGCCGCAGCCGGTGGCGGCGCGGGTGGCGCGGCCGACCTCCTCGACCGTGGCGGCGCCCGCCCCCACGGCGTCGGCGATCCGGCCCCGGCTCACGCCCGCGCAGTGGCAGACCGTGGACTCGGGACTCGCCGGTCGCGCGACGGCCCCGGCGTCGGGACCGTCCAGGCGCAGCAGGACGCTCGGGTCCTCCGGCACGGCGTCGCCGCGCTCGTGCAGCAGGCCGATCTCCGCCGCGCCCCGGGGCCGGCCGAGCACGGTGTAGCCGGCGAGGGTCCGGTCCGGGCGCAGGACGAGCTGGGCGTAGGTGCCGGCCGCGCCGTCGGCCCACTGCACCACGGACCCGCCGTCGGGGCGCGGCTCCCACGCCGGTCCGCCGACCGCCCCGGCGCAGGCCAGCTCCACCTGGTGCGCCTTGAGCCGTACCGCCCCGGCGGGGCCCTCGGTCAGCGGCGCGAGCACGGTGGTCCCGCCCTCGGCCACGGCCTCGAGCTCGGCGCGCACGCGGGCGGCCAGCCACTCCGCCTGGCGCCACCCGGGGCCCACGAGCCCGGAGGGTCCTCGGCCGGCCCGGCCGGGGCAGACCTGGCAGGACGGGTCCGGGCACAGCACCTCGGCGCAGTCGCCGATGGCGAAAACGCGCCGCTCCACGTCGGCCTCCAGCTCGTGGTCGACCACGATGCCGCGGGCGGTGCGCAGCCCGGCGCCCTCGGCCAGCTCGGTGCGGGGCGTGACCCCCACGGAGAGCAGCAGCAGCTCGCCCGGCACCTCGCGGCCATCCTGCAGGAGCAGGCCGCGGAATCGCCGGTCCGGGTCCAGGAGCGCCTCGCGGGCCTGGGCCCCGGAGACCACCTCCACGCCGGCCGCGCCGAGCGCCCTGCCCAGCAGCGCCCCGCCGGCGGCGTCCAGGGACCGGGTCATCACCCACGGGGCGTGGTGGACGACCGTCACCGGGCAGCCGGCCTCGCGCGCCGCGAGCGCGGCCTCGAGCCCGAGCACGCCTCCGCCCAGCACCACCACGCGGCCGCGGCGCTCGACGACGGCCCGCACGGCGCGGGCGTCGCGCAGGTCCCGCAGCGCGGTGACCCCGGCGGGGAGGTGCTCGTAGGCCAGCGGATCGGGGTTGAGCCCGCGCAGCACCGGCAGGTTGGGGCGGGCGCCGGTGGCCAGGACGAGGCGGTCGTAGCCGAGCCGCCCGGAGGTCCCGGCGGCCCGGTCGGTGACGTGCAGGAGCCGGCGGGCGCGGTCGATGCGGGTGACCTGCGCGCCGAGCCGGACGTCGATCCCGGAGCGCGCCAGGAGCTGCGGGTCCGCCAGGCGCATCGTGGCGAGCTCGGCCCGGCCCATCGCGTGCTCGCCCACGAGCACCCGGTTGTAGGCGGGCTCGGTCTCCCCGCCGAGCACGGTCAGGCGGATGGTGCCCGCGGCGGCGAGGTCGGCGACGTCGTCGACGAACCGGGCGGCCACGGGGCCGAAGCCCACCACGACCACGTGCTCGCCGGGGCGCATCGGGGTGCCGGCGGAACGGGTGGGACGGTGCGCGCTCATCGGGTCCTCTCCTCGGGGTCGATCGCCCGGACGGTGACCGCGCCGGCCTTGAACTCGGGCATGGACGAGACGGGGTCCACGACGTCCGAGGCCACGAGCCGGTTGGCGGTCCGGTCCCCCGCGTAGTGGAACGGCAGGAAGACGGTGTCGGGGCGGATGTCGGTGCTCAGCCGGGCCAGCGCCACGGCGCGGCCGCGCGCACTCGTCACCTCGACCGCGGCGCCGTCGCGGATGCCGAGGGCGGCCGCGGTGGCGGGGTGGATCTGCAGCCGGGACTCGGGGCGGGCCCCGTGCAGGGAGGCCACGCGGCGGGTCTGGTTGCCGGACTGGTAGTGCTCCAGGTACCGGCCGGTGGTCAGGGTCAGCGTTCCCGGTCCGTGCAGCGGTTCCCGGCGGTGTGCCCGCGGGCTCGGGTCGACCGCTCGGCCGGCGGCGCGGGCCCGCACCGGGACGAGCCGGGCCCGGCCGTCGGGGTGGCCGAAGCGGTCCAGGAAGGCCCGGGGCGTGCCGGTGGAGCTGCCGGCCGGGTACGGCCAGTAGCAGGCCTCCCCGGCGTCCAGGGCGGCCCAGCCGATCCCGGAGTAGTCGGCCGTCCCGCCGGCCGACGCCCGGGCCAGCTCCTCGAAGACCGCCTGCGGGTCGGGGCTGAACGTGCCGGGGGCCTCCAGGCGCCGGGCGAGCTCGGCCATGATCCACAGCTCGTCCCGCGCCCCGGGCGGCGGGTCCACCGCCCGGCGGCGGCGCAGCACCCGGCCCTCGAGGTTGGTCATGGTGCCCTCCTCCTCGGCCCACTGCGGCACCGGCAGGACGAGGTCGGCGTACTCGGCGGTCTCGGAGCGGAAGAGGTCGCAGACCACCAGGAAGTCCAGGGCCTGCAGCCCCCGGATGACGGCGGCGGTGTCCGGGGCCCCGACCACCACGTTGGAGCCGTTGACCCACAGGCAGCGCACGCCGCCCTCGGTGCCGAGGGTGCTCAGCAGCTGCACCGCGGGGATCCCCGCGCCGGGCAGCTCCGCCGGGTCGACGCCCCACACCCCGGCCACGTGCGCGCGGGCGGCGGGGTCCGTGATCGAGCGGTAGCCGGGCAGCTGGTCGGCCTTCTGGCCGTGCTCGCGCCCGCCCTGGCCGTTGCCCTGGCCGGTGAGCGTCCCCCAGCCGGAGCCGGCCACGCCCGGCAGCCCGAGCAGCAACGCCAGGTTGATCGCCGCGGTGACGGTGTCCGTGCCGTCCACGTGCTGCTCCGCGCCGCGCCCGGTGAGCACGTAGGTGCCGCGCCGCTCGCGGGCCAGCCGGCGGGCGGCGCGGCGCAGCCGCTCGGCCGGGACACCGGTGACCTGCTCGACCCGCTCAGGCCACCACGCGCCGATGCTCGTGCGGAAGGCCTCGGCGCCGGTGGTGCGCCGCTGCAGGTAGTCCGCGTCGGCCAGGCCCTCGTGCAGCACCACGTGGGCGAGGCCCAGCAGCAGCACAAGGTCGGAGCCGGGGGTGGGCTGCAGGTGGATCCCGCCGTCGTCGTCGGTCAGCCGGGCCGTGGCGGAGCGGCGGGGGTCCACCACGATCAGGCCGCCGCGCTCCCGGGCGTGCTCCAGGTGCCGGACGAACGGCGGCATGGTCTCGGCGGGGTTGCTGCCGAGCAGCAGCACGGTGTCGGCGTCGTCGAGGTCGGTCACCGGGAACGGGAGGCCGCGGTCCGCCCCCAGCGAGCGGTTGGCCGCCGCGGCGGCGGAGGACATGCAGAACCGGCCGTTGTAGTCGATCCGCGAGGTCCGCAGGGCCACCCGCGCGAACTTCCCCAGCTGGTAGGCCTTCTCGTTGGTCAGCCCGCCGCCGCCGAAGATCCCGACCCCGTCCCGGCCGTAGCGGCGCTGGGCGGCGCGGAACTCCCCGGCCATCCGGTCCAGCGCCGTGTCCCAGGAGACCTCCCGGAACACCCCGTCCGGCCCGCGCAGCAGCGGCGCGGTGAGCCGCGAGGGGTGGGCCAGCAGCTCCGCCGACGTCCAGCCCTTCCGGCACATCCCGCCCCCGCTGACCGGGAACGGGCGGGCCCGCACCTCCGGGAAGCCCTGCGCGGCGGCGGCGGCCGAGTCCGGGTCGAGGGTCATGGCGCACTGCAGCGCGCAGTAGGGGCAGTGGGTGGCGGTGGCGCTCACGGGGGTGGCTCCTTCCGGACGGGGGCGGGGGGCCGGCTCAGATGTGGCTGTCGCCCATCTCCGTGCCCGGGCGCAGGTAGCAGGCCCAGGTCACGGCCAGGGCCACCACGTAGAAGGCGACGAAGCCGTAGAACGCGGCGCTGTAGGCCCCGGTGGTGCTGTTCGAGAGGTTCAGCGCCTGCGGGATCAGGAACCCGCCGTACGCGCCGACCGCCCCGATCAGGCCCAGGGCGGCCGAGGCCTTGCGCTCGGTGGAGACCGCGGCGTCTCGCTGCTGCCGCAGCCCCAGCACCCGGTAGATCGAGGGGATCATCCGGTAGGTGGAGCCGTTGCCCATGCCGGCCGCGGTGAACAGCAGCAGGAACAGGCCCAGGAAGAGCCAGAAGTCGGCCCGCGGCAGGGTGAGCACCACGGCCAGGGCGAGCAGCGCCATGACCGCGAACACGGCCACCGTCACGGGCGCGCCGCTGAAGCGGTCCGCGAGCCTCCCGCCGTAGGGCCGGGCCACGGAGCCCACCAGCGGCCCGAGGAACGCCAGGGACAGCGCCGCCGCCCCCACGGTGATGGAGGAGAACGCGGGGAAGGTGTCCGCGATGAGCTTGGGGAACACGCTGGAGAAGCCGATGAAGGACCCGAAGGTGCCCACGTAGAGGAAGGACATCACCCAGAAGTGCGGTTCCCGCAGCGTGGCCAGGGACCCGGCGAGGTCGCCCTTGGCGTGGGAGAGGTTGTGCATGTACTTCCGGGCGCCCCACGCGGCGAAGAGGATGAACGGCACCCACAGCCACCCGGCCACCGACAGTCCGGTGGCCCCGAGGGCGACGAGCGAGACGGCGATCGGGACGACCAGTTGCGCCACCGCCGTGCCGAGGTTGCCGCCGGCCGCGTTGAGCCCCAGCGCCCAGCCCTTCTCCCGCACCGGGTAGAAGAAGGTGATGTTGGCCATCGAGGAGGCGAAGTTGCCGCCGCCGAAGCCGGCGGTGGCCGCCAGCAGCAGCAGCACCCAGAAGGGGGTGGCTGGGTCGGAGACCGCCAGCGCCAGGCCCACGGTGGGCACGAGCAGCAGCAGCGCCGAGACGACCGTCCAGTTCCGGCCGCCGAACCGCCCGACCATGAAGGTGTACGGGATCCGCAGCGTGGCCCCCACCAGGGAGGGGATGGAGATCAGCCAGAAGATCTGCGCGTCGCTGAAGGGGAAGCCGGCGCCCGGCAGGAACACGACCGTGATGGCCCACAGCTGCCAGACGGCGAAGCCGAGGAACTCCGCGAGGATCGACCACGCGAGGTTGGTGCGGGCGATCGGGCGGCCGGTGCGCTCCCAGAACTCCGGGTCCTCGGGGCGGTAGCCGTCCAGCCAGCGGCCGGGCCGCTCGCGCAGGGCCAGCGGCGGGACCGGCGCGGACGACCGTCCCGCCGTGGTGGACGGGTCGGGGTGCAGCTCTGAACTCACGGGGACCTCCTGGCGGGACGGGGGCGGTGCACACCGGCGTGCGGTGCTCCCACCGTAGGAATCCCGTGTTTCGCCCCCCGACGGCCGGGGTAACGCCCCGGTGCACTTCTGCTCACGGCGCGGCCCCCGTCCTGTGAGCCCGGGGTGCGCCGAGCCCCCTCACCCCGGCCCCGCCAAGCGCCGAGTCCCCCATGAGTTCGCACGTCCCCCCGATCGATCCGGGGGAAATGCGAGCCCATGGGGGACTCGGTGATCAAGAGGGCTGGGCCTGGGGCTTCCTCAGCGGGCTCGGTCGGCCGCGGTGCGGGCCACCACCCGGCGGGTGATGCCCTTGGAGACGCGGGCCACGAGCTTCTCCAGCGGGCCCTGGCCCACCGCGCGCTGCCAGGCCACGGCCAGCAGCCCGAAGACGGCCAGCTGCATCCAGAACCAGAACCCGGGCGCGAGGTCGTAGACCCCCGTGGCCAGGAACAGCAGGTGCAGCGTGTACAGCGTGAAGGTCATGGACCCGGCGGCCGCCAGCGGCGTGAGAGCCTTGCCGATCAGCCGGGCGAGCAGCAGGAAGGCGCCCAGGGCGAAGACCGCCATGCCCAGGCTGACGAACAGCGCCGCGGGCGTGTTGCTGTGCGGGGCCGGCACAGTCAGCCACCACAGGGTCGTGGTCGGCAGGGACGGCTCGGGGCCGAAGACCAGGATCGCGTCGATCTGCTCCTCGGACATCCACGGGGTGGCCGACCAGATCCGCTCGTAGACCCCGAAGACCAGCAGCGCGGCCGTGGAGACCGTCCAGGCCAGCAGGGCGGTCGCCGCGCCCACGCCCACGAGCCACAGCTGCACCCGCCGGCCGGTGAGGTTCATCCGGCCCAGGGCCAGGCCGGCGAGCAGGTAGCTCATGTACGGCAGGGCCGGGTAGGTGCCGGTGAGCAGCAGCTGGGACAGGACGGTGACCGGCTCGGTGACCAGGTTCCACAGCGTGGGGTTGCCGTAGACGTGGGCGGGCAGGACGTCCAGGGACCACTGCATCAGGAACGGGGAGACCACGGCGAACAGCACCGAGGCCGTCAGCAGGTGGCGGATCCGCAGGCCCAGGAACGGGATCGCGAGCAGGAAGAACATCCCGTAGTAGATCAGGATGTTGTTCACCGGCGGGGCCACGAAGCCCACGAGGAAGCCGACGATGGCGATCACCGCGGCGCGGCCCACGAGCCCGGCCCGGTCCCCGGTCAGCCGCCGGCCCGTGTGCGGGGTGCGGCCGCCGGAGAGGAAGGCCAGGCTCACGCCGGCCAGGGTGGCGAACAGCGCCGCCGAGTGCCCGGCGAACAGGGACCAGCTCAGCGAGGCCCGCCCGGCCTCCTCGTCCCACACCGGCATCGTGTGCACGGCGACCATGCCCAGCAGCGCGAAGCCGCGGGCGGCGTCCACGCCGATCAGCCGGCGCCTGGTGCGCCGCCCGGCGGGGCCGGGGACGCTGAGCACCGCGGTGCCCCCGCCCCGGGTGGCGGTGGGGTCGACGGCGCTCACCGGGCCGACACCTCGCCGCCCACGAGCTCGCCGGCCGGGACGTGCAGCGGCCGGATCGGGTTCCCGCCCCAGGTGCTGCCGGCGGGCACGGTCTCCTGGGCCATCACCAGGGAGCCGGGGCCCACGGTCGCCCCGGCCTCCACGGTGCTGCCCGGGAGGATGAAGCTGTTCGGGCCCAGGGTGGACCCGGCCTCCATGGACACCGGCTGCAGGCGCATGATGCGGTCGTGGAACAGGTGCGTCTGGAGCACGGTGCCGCGGTTCACGGACACGCCGCGGCCGAGGTGGACCAGGTCGAACTCCGGCAGCCACCAGGTCTCGCACCACACGCCGCGCTCGATCCGCGCGCCCATCAGGCGCGCCCAGACGTTGAACACCGGGGAGCCCACGGCCAGGCGGATCAGCCCGGGCACCGCCAGCGACTCGGCGAAGGTGTCGGCGAGCTCGTTGCGCCACACGAAGGAGCTGAACAGGGGACGCTCGCCCTCGCGGAAGCGGCCCATGAGCGCCCACTTGACCATCACGGGCACCAGCGCGGCCAGCACGCCGGCCGCGAGCACCACGGGCGTGGCCCACAGCAGGGCCGAGACGATGCCGTCGAGGCCACCCCCGGCGCGCATGTAGACGGTGGAGAGGACGTAGACGATGGCCAGGTCGATCCACGCGGTGACCATGAACGGCACGGCCCGCAGGGACTCGACGAGCGTCCGGGCCACCAGCAGGCGCCGGCGCGGCCGGTAGGTGACGTCCTCGTCCGCGGCGTCGCTGACCCGGCTGATCGGCGCGGGCATCCGGCCGAGCCAGGAGGTGCCGGCCTCGGCGTGCTCCGGGGCGGAGGACAGCACGGCGATCAGGGAGTCCGCCGGGACGTCGCGGCCGGGGCCCACGATCCCGGAGTTGCCCACGAAGGAGCGCTCCCCCACGGTGGAGCGGCCCACGTGCACCCAGCCGAAGCCGGTGCGCGCGGAGCTGACCAGGGAGTGGTCGGCCATGAAGGAGCCGGACTCGAAGGTGGTCAGGTGCGGCAGGGTCTCCACGGTGGAGATCTCCACCTGGCTGCCCACGCGGGCGCCCAGCAGCCGCAGGAAGAACGGCGTGGCGATCGAGGCGTAGACCGGGTAGGTCGACACGAGGCTCTTCTGCAGCAGCACCCCGGTCAGCCACACGGCCCAGGCCGCGGTCCCGTCGGCGCGGTGGTGACCGGGCGTGATGAGCCCGGCGAGCAGGCGCACCACGGCCACGAGCAGCGCGAGGTAGACGAGGGCCGTCAGCACGGCGAAGACCGGCACCCACAGGGCCAGGACGGGGAAGACCCGCTCGTAGAGCTCGATGCCCTGCACCTGGGGGAACACGATCAGGGCGCCGGGGACCACGGCCAGCACGGGCAGGAGCCCGACCGTGCCGAGCCCCAGGGCGTAGAGCAGGCCGTTGCGGAACCCGTGGGCGTGCCCGGGGGCCGGCTCGGGCCAGGTCGCGCCGGCGGGGCCGAGGTCCTCGAGCGGGGACCCGCCCTGCAGCCGCCCGGCGGGGACGGTGCCGGTGACGTGGGAGCCGGGGTCGACCTCCGCGCCGTCCTCGACCACCGCGCCGGGGCTGAGCAGCGTGCGGGCGCCGATCCGGGCGTGCGCGCCCACGGTGACGCCGTCGAGGTGGAGGACGTCGCCCTCGAGCCAGTAGCCGGAGAGGTCGACCTCGTGCTCCACGGCCGCGCCGTCGCCGACCGCGGCGAGCCCGCTGACCGGCGGCAGGGTGTCGAGGTGGGCGCCGCGGCCCACCCGGTTGCCGAGCAGACGGAAGAACAGCACCATCACGGGGGTGCCCATGAGGGGCTCGAACTTGTTGAAGATCAGCACGCGCTCGGCCATCCAGACCCGCAGGTGGGTCCAGGAGCCGCGGGCGTGGGCGCCGGGGCGCAGCCGGAAGGTCAGCAGCCGGATGAACAGGGCGGTGAGCACCAGGCGGCCGGGCAGGGCGAAGAGCAGCAGCCAGCCGACCACGAGCGGCAGCAGCGGCGGGTTCGGCACCCAGGTGGCACCGAGCAGGTTGAACAGCAGCCACACGACGATCGCGGAGCCCAGCACGTAGCGCAGCCCCGAGACGGCGTAGAGGCCCACGAGGAAGGGCACCTGCACGAGCCCGTTCCAGCGCGGGGTGTCGGCGACCTGCCGGGTGCGCGCGGCGTCCTGGGCCGCGACGTCGACCGGGGCGAGCCCGGTGAGGTACTCGTGCATGCCGGCGAGGGTGGGGTGGCGGTAGATCTCGGCGATCTCCGCGTCCGGGTAGCTGCGGCGGAGCTCGGAGACCAGCTTGGCCACGGCCACGGACGTGCCGCCGAGGACGAAGAAGTCGCTGTCCTCGTCGATGGGCAGCGGGCCCAGCTGATCGGCCCACAGGGCGGCGAGCCACTCGAGCTCGGCGTCGACCGGGGAGCCCGCGGCGTCCGCGCCGGCGGCCGGCAGCGGCCAGGGCAGGGCCTTGCGGTCCACCTTGCCGGAGGTCTTCAGCGGCAGCTCGTCCATCAGCGCCAGCGCGGGCACCATCTGGCCCGGGAGCCGGTCGGCGAGGAGGCTGCGGGCCTCCTGGAGGTTCACCGAGCCCGGGGCGTCGGCCACCAGGTAGCCGACGAGGACCTGGTTGCCGGCGGGGGTGGTGTGCACCGCCGCGGCGCCGGCCTGCACACCGGGCAGGCGGCTCATCTGCTCGTCGATCTCACCCATCTCCACGCGGCGGCCGGAGATCTTGACCTGGTCGTCGGCGCGGCCCACGAAGACGATGCCCTCGGGGTCGGCGCGCACCACGTCGCCGGAGCGGTAGGCCCGCTCCCAGCCCAGGGTGTCCATCGGCGCGAACTTCTCGGCGTCCTTGGCGGGGTCCAGGTAGCGGCCCAGGCCCACGCCGCCGATGATCAGCTCGCCCTCCTCGCCCCAGCGCACGGGGTTGCCGGCGGGGTCGACGATCGCCAGCTCCCAGCCGGGCAGCGGCAGGCCGATGCGCACCGGCGGCTCACCGGTGAGCACCGCCCCGGTGGCGATGACCGTGGCCTCGGTGGGCCCGTAGGTGTTCCAGACCTCGCGGCCGGGGTGGACCAGGCGGGCGGCCAGCTCGTTGGGGCAGGCCTCGCCGCCGAAGATCAGCAGGCGGATCCGGCTCAGCGCCTCGGCCGGCCACATGGACGCCAGGGTGGGCACCGTGGAGACCGCGGTGATCCCGCGCTCGACCAGCCAGGGGCCCAGGTCGGTGCCCGAGCGCACGACCGCGCGCGGGGCCGGGACCAGGGCGGCGCCGGAGCGCCAGGCCAGCCACATCTCCTCGCACGAGGCGTCGAAGGCCACCGAGAGCCCCGCCATGACCCGGTCGGCCGGGCCGAGCGGGCGCCGGGGCAGGTACAGCTCGGCCTCGGCGTCCACGAGGGCGGCGGCCGAGCGGTGGTTGATCGCCACGCCCTTGGGCTTGCCGGTGGAGCCGGAGGTGAAGATGATCCAGGCGTCGTCGCCGGTGCCGGGCTCGCGGCAGTCCGCCCCGGGGCGGACCACCGTGCGGGTCTCCAGGGACAGGCCGGCGCCGTAGACGGCGCACACCGAGGCCTCCTCCCACACCGTGGCGGCGCGCTCGTCCGGGTCGTCGAAGTCCACCGGCACGTAGGCGGCCCCGGCGAAGATCGTGCCGAGGATCGCGACGTACAGGTCCACGGTCCCGGAGGGGACGCGGATGCCGACCCGGTCCCCGCGCCCGATGTCGAGGTCCCACAGGCGCTGGGCCTGCGCCTCGACGCGCTCCAGGAACTCGGCGTAGCTGAGCACCGTGGTGCCGTCGTCGACCGCCGTGGCGTCGGGGTGGCGGGAGACGGTGTCCATGACGATGTCCACCAGGGTCCGCGGCGCCGGGGCGGGCGCGACCGGGAAGACCGCGCGGCCCGGGACCTGCGGCAGCGACTGCGTGTGCAGGGCCGGGTCGAGCAGCTCGGTGTCCTCCTGCGGGCCGGAGTCCGGGTCCCGGTCCTCGAGCAGGTGCCGGCCGCCCCCCGAACGGGTCGAGCCGCTGCGCATGGTCGAGCGCACTGTCATAGATGTCCCCCATCGACGTTCACACCGCTGCGCATCCGGCAGCGGCGGTGTCGGCGGGACGCAAGGACCCACAGGACCGGTGTGTTCGGTGTGGAAGGCGCTCCAGGAGCGGGGCACCGGGTCGGTGCACCGCGAAAGAGTCGTTGTCTCGGCTCGATGCCCCCGCACCGGCCTTCCCCCTGAGTCGGTCCCCGCCGACATATTTGTTCTCTACGGCACCGTACGGGCGGTCATATGCTAATGCAAGCTCGCGGCGTGGCGGGCGGCCGGCGGCACCCGCCCACGGCCGCGTCGTTGCAGGTCGGAGCACGGTCTTGGAGAGATCGATCACGTCGCCCGCCCCGGCGCGGCCCCGCCCGCCCCGGCGGGCGGCTCAGTCCTCGGCCGCGGTGAGGACCTCCCCGAGCACCCGCGCCTCGGGCAGCTCGAAGTGGTCGACGCCCTCCCGGTAGCGCACGCTGGTCCGCCGGTACCCGGCGTCCTCGTAGCGGGCGTGGCCGGCGGCGGCCGCCGAGAGCGCGTCGAACGGGGCCCGCGGGTCGGAGCCGTCGTCGTCGAGGCCCACGTCCCAGTGCAGCAGCAGGTGCTCGAGCTGGTCCTCCGAGGGGCGGGCGGAGCCCGCGGACGGGGCTCCCCCGCCGCCGGTGAGCAGCGCCCCGCCGCCCCGCAGGAAGTCCACCCGGTCGGCCAGCAGCTCGTAGCTGATGAACTCCGCCCCGCCGGAGTAGCCGTGCAGCCAGGTGCGGGAGCGGTCGATGTCATAGGCCGGGAAGATCTCCTGCTCGGCCAGGGCCAGGAACCACTCGGCGTTGCCGTCGAGGTCCTCCCACCACGTGGGCTCGCCCTGCCGGTCCGGGGTGCGGGGCGCCACGAGCACCGCGTTGTGGCTGCGCGCCACCTCCGCGAGGCAGGAGACCTTGTGCTGGGGGTTGTGGAACTCGTAGGCGCCGTCGCCGTGGAGGCGGAAGACCACCCCCACCGGCCGGCTCCAGTCCACGCCGTCGGCGAAGACGTGGTAGCTGCTGGTCACCCCGTCGTGCTCGAAGACCACGTTCGTCCGGTCGGCCGGCTCCTCCTGCAGCCGCACGCCGCCGGAGAGCACCGGCCCGTCGCTCAGCGGCCCCCGCTCGCCCCGGGGCGCGACGCTCACGCCCGGCAGCCCGTAGGGGGCGCAGGAGATCTCCTTCTCGGCCGTCGGCGCGGGGTGCCACGCCCAGCGGGCCCCGAGCGTCGCGGCGAGCAGGAGGAGGGCGCAGCCGGTGAGAAGGGCCACAACGACCGCCCACCGGGACCGGTGGCGTGCGCTCTGCTCCCCCGGTCCGGTCTGCGTTTCCACCCGTCCATCGTACGGGGACGCCCGCCCGCGCGGCTCCGCACCGATTTCCCCTCTGCAATTCCTGCCCCCATAATCGGCCAGGACCGTTCGGGGGGACGGCGCCACCGAACCTCCTCCTGCCGTGATCCGTCCACCGCACCAGAGGAGAAGATTCCGCGTGACCACCACCGCACGCCCTGGGGCCGAGCCGAGCGCTCCTGCGACCCAGGCGCAGCTGCAGTCCCAGGAGAAGCTGCGCCGCAGCCTCAAACCGCGCCACCTGACCATGATCGCGCTGGGCGGGGCCATCGGCACCGGCCTGTTCGTGGCCTCCGGCAACACCATCGCCACCGCCGGCCCGGGCGGGGCGCTGCTGGCCTACATCGTGATCGGGTTCATGGTCTTCCTGCTCATGCAGAGCCTGGGCGAGATGGCCACGTACCTGCCGGTCTCCGGCGCGTTCGAGGAGTACTCCACCCGCTTCGTCAGCCCGTCCTTCGGCTTCGCCATCGGCTGGAACTACTGGTACAACTGGGCGATCACCGTGGCCGCCGAGCTCGTGGCCGCCGCGCTGATCATGCGCTACTGGCTGCCGGACGTCCCGTCCTGGGTCTGGTCCGGGGCGTTCCTGCTGATCCTGTTCCTGCTCAACGCGCTGAGCACCCGCGCCTACGGCGAGAGCGAGTTCTGGTTCTCCCTCGTGAAGGTCGTCACCGTGGTGATCTTCCTGGTGCTGGGCATCCTGATGATCGTGGGCATCCTGGGCGGGGAGTCCCCGGGCTTCGAGAACTGGACCACCGGCGAGGCGCCCTTCGTGGGCGGCGGGCTGGGCATCCTGGCGATCTTCATGGTGGCCGGCTTCTCCTTCCAGGGCACCGAGCTGGTCGGTGTCGCCGCCGGTGAGGCGGAGGACCCCGAGAAGAACGTGCCCAAGGCCATCCGCACCGTGTTCGTGCGCATCCTGCTCTTCTACGTGGGCGCCATCACCGTGATCGGCTTCCTCATCCCGCACACCAGCCCCAACCTGCTCACCAGCGACGTCGAGGACATCTCCATCTCCCCGTTCACCCTGGTGTTCGAGAACGCCGGCGTGCTCGCGGCGGCCTCGGTGATGAACGCGGTGATCCTCACCGCCATCCTCTCCGCCGGCAACTCCGGGCTCTACGCCTCCACCCGCATGCTCTGGGCGCTGGCCGACAGCGGCAAGGCCCCCCGCTTCCTCGCCCGGGTCAACCGCCGCGGCGTGCCCATGAACGCGCTGCTCGCCACCACCCTGGTGGGCGGGGCGTCCTTCCTGACCACCTTCATCGGGGACGGGGACGCCTACGTCTGGCTGGTCAGCGCCTCGGGCCTGGCCGGGTTCATCGTGTGGATGGGCATCGCCTGGAGCCACTACCGGTTCCGCAAGGCCTACACCGCCCAGGGCCACGACCTGGCGGACCTGCCCTACCGGGCGCGGTTCTTCCCGCTCGGCCCCGTGATCGCGCTCGTGCTGTGCGCCGTGGTGATCCTGGGGCAGAACTACCAGGCGTTCCTCGGCGAGGTGGACCTGATGGCCGCGCTGACCGCCTACATCGGCCTGCCGCTGTTCCTGGCCCTGTGGTTCGGCCACAAGCTGGTCACCGGCTCGAAGATGGTCCGCTACGAGGACGCGGACCTGACCCGCGTCCGGGACTGACCCGCCCCGGCGGCCGGGTCCCCCGTACCGCGGCGCTCCACCCGCTGAGTCCCCCATGGGTGCGCAGATCCCCCCGACCGATCGGGGGGATCTGCGCACGCACGGGGGACTCGGCGCATGCAGGGGGAACTCACGGGGGTGGCCCCCTGCAGGCTCTGGGGGCTCAGGCCACCGAGCGGTAGCGGGAGACCACCACGTCCACGAGCTCGGGCGGGACCTCCCCCTCCGGCACGGCCAGGGGCTCGGTGTCCACGTCCGCCCCGGCGGCGCGCGAGAGGTCCAGGAAGTAGCCGGGGGCCAGCAGGTAGTTGGCGACGACGACGCGGCCCCCCTCCGCCAGGCCGGCCCGGGCGGCCGCCACCGCCTCGGCCACGCGGGGGCGGGCGGCGGCCAGGTAGGACACCGCGACCGGCCGCGCCAGCTCCTCCCCCAGCAGCTCCGCCACCGCGGCGCAGTCGGCCACCGCCCGGCGGTCCGAGGAGCCGGCGGTGGCCAGCACCACGGCGTCGGCCTCCCCCAGCGGGGTCCCGGCGGCCGCGCAGGCCTCGTGCACCCGGCGGGCCAGCAGCCGGGCCAGCGCCCGGTCCGGGCCCAGGGCGGCGGAGACCCGGTGCAGCTCGTCGGCGGCCACCGCCTCGGCCACGTCCACGTAGACGTGGTAGCCGGCGGAGAGCAGCAGCGGGACCACCACGGCCGGGCGCCCGGCGTACTCCTCGGTGCGGGCGGCCAGGTCCGGGGTCTGCACGTCGACCCAGGTCGGGACCACCTCGGTGCCGGGCAGCTCGGCGGCGACGGCGTCCACCAGGCGGGACACGGCCGCGCGCCCGGCCGGGGACCGGGTGCCGTGGGCGCAGGCCAGCAGGACGGGGGCTTCGGAGGTGCTCATGCGTCCACCCTATGAGCGCGGGCCCGTACGGGCGGGCCCCGTCACAGGACGTCACACAGCAACCCCGCTGTAACACGGATGCCCCACTCTGGTAGGGGCGCGACCATGGCATGCGTGCTTCCCCGATCCCCGCTCTCCCCCTGGAGGACCCCATGCTCCTGACCGCCGACCTCACCGACGTGCCGGTGCTCGTCCTCGGGGACCCGCACGAGGCCCGCCGCGCCCGCGGGCGCTATGCCGCGGCCGGCGCCGACGTCCGCGCCGTGGCCGAGCCGGCCCTCCTCTCCGCAGCCGACGTGGACGGCGCCGCCCTGGCCGTGGTCGTGGGGCCCGCCCCGGGGCGCTGGCGGGACGCGCTGCGCGCCGTCGGCGCCCGCGTGCCGGTGGTGCAGGAGCCGGCGGCCCGCACCGGCGGCCGGGTGACCCTGGTCGGCGGCGGCCCGGGCGCCGACGACCTGCTCACCGTGCGCGCCGTGACCGCGCTGCAGGACGCCGACGTGGTCTTCGTGGACCGCCTGGCCCCCGCCGGTGCCGTGGCCGCCGCGGCCCCCGGCGCCGAGATCGTCCCGGTGGGCAAGACCCCGGGCCACCACCCGGTGCCGCAGTCCCGGATCCAGGAGCTCATGGTCGAGCACGCGCTGGCCGGGCGCTCCGTGGTGCGGCTCAAGGGCGGGGACCCCTACGTCTTCGGCCGCGGCGGCGAGGAGCTCGCCGCGTGCGCCGCCCACGGCATCCCGGTGGACGTGGTCCCCGGCATCACCAGCGCGGTGTCCGTGCCCGGGGCCGCCGGGATCCCCGTGACCTTCCGCGAGGTCTCGCGGATGTTCACGGTCGCCTCCGGCCACGTCCCGTTCTCCGAGGCGGAGCTCGCCCACTTCGCCGGTCTCGGCGCCGCCGGCGGGACGCTGGTGGTGCTCATGGGCGTGGCCACCCTCCCCCACCTCGTGGCCGGCCTGGTGCGCTCCGGGGCGGACCCGGCCACGCCGCTGGCGGTGGTGGAGCGCGGCTTCACCGACCGGCAGCGCTCCACGATCACCACGCTCGCGCACGCGGTCGCGGACACCGCGGCGGCCGGCTGCGGCTCGCCCGCCGTCGTCGTCGTCGGGCCCGTGGTGCGCCTGGCGACCGCGGAGCGGGACGCGTTCCTCGCCGAGGTGACCGCCCATGGCTGCTGAGCAGCAGCCCCTGGCCGGGCGGGTGGTGGGCGTCACCGCGCACCGGCGCTCCGAGGACCAGATCGCCGCGCTCGAGCGCCGCGGCGCCCGGGTGATCCACGCCCCGGCGCTGAAGGTGGAGCCCGTCGGCGAGGACGCCGGGCTCGCGGCCGCCTCCCGGGCCCTGTTCGGCGCCCGCCCGGACCTGGTGCTGCTGACCACCGGCTACGGGCTGCGCCGCTGGCACGACGCCGCCGAGGCGCAGGGCTTCGACGCCGACCTGCTGCTGTGCCTGCGCGAGGCCGCCGTGTACGTGCGCGGACCCAAGGGCCGCGGGGCGGTGCGCGGGCTGGGCCTGGAGGACGCGGGCATGTCCGCCGACGAAACCACCGAGGGGCTCGTGGACCTCGTGCTCGCCGAGCACGGCGGGGACCTGTCCGGGAGCACGGTCGGGCTGCAGCTGCACGGAATCGCCGACGTGGTCCAGCGCCGCCGGCTCACCGACGCCGGCGCGACGGTGCTGACCGTGACCCCGTACCGGTGGGCCTCCGCCGACGACGCCGGGCAGGTGCCGGTGCTGGTGCGGGAGGCCGCCGCCGGGCGGGTGGACGCGGTGACCTTCACCGCCGCCCCAGCCGTGGACGCGCTGTTCAGCACCGCCGAGGAGATCGGGCTGCACGAGGAGCTGCTCGGCGCGTTCCGGCGCGGCATGCTCGCCGCGACCGTGGGGCCCGTCACCGCCGCCCCGCTGCTGGAGCTGGGGATCGAACCGCTCGTGCCCGAGCGGTTCCGGATGGGCGCGATGCTCAAGCAGCTCACGGACGCCCTGAGCTGAACCCGCTTCTGCCTAGTTCATGTACACGGGTGCCCCGTGGCCCTGATGCGCCGCTGTCTCCAACATCACGCGTTGACACCATGGCAGGCCGTCCTTGGTCAACAGGTCGCTCTGTGACGAAACAACTGGTCATGTCCGTATCGTGATCGACGCATCGGAAACTTCCACCACTTCGATGAGTGCGTCGTTGTCTGTCCCCAACTAAGTCCACACCGAACGGGAAAGTATAGGAGCAGCGTCCCACGAGGTGGATGACTAACAATACAATTTGCGTTCATAAATGCACGTGAGCTGTGCCGCTGTGGGCCATAACAGGTACAGCCGCCTTTTGCTTGGGCCTCCCCGCTCTGAAATTCTGTTACCAGCTGGTTTGCCTTGGGGAAGGCATCTGGCTGGCCCGTCGGGGGGATGGGCCCGTTTTGCATTGGGGGGACTCCGTGTACGTCCATATCGTCATGTCCACAAGCGCCGCGCCTTTTGCGGCATCCGCTCAGTCTTTCCTGCAGGAGGGCAGTCGCTTACTGCTCATGCTCGCCATGGCTCTGTTCATGGCCTATTTGCTGTTCCTGCTGTGCGCTGTCGTGATCTCAAGTGCTGCCACACGCATCCGGAACCGACACCAGAACGAGGGTCTGCCCGCAACCAGGATTGCGCTCCCGGCCCAGACGGACGCTCGTTGGGGCAGCCGGCCGATCGAGGCCGTCGATGACCGTGCTCTCAGTGCCTGAGGCGTCGGCCCATGATGATGTTGTTCGGCGAGAGGATCGACTTCGTCCTCTCCCTGGCTGTGCTCCTCGTGACCATCAGCGTTCTGTACGGTCTGACGATTCTCGCCCTTTCACGGCGGGAGCCCCGTTCCGCTCGAGTGCGTCGAGAGCTTGTCTCGAAGGTTTCGGAGGACAAGACGGTCGTCTTCGTCGTGCCGTGCTTGAACGAGGACAGGGTCCTGCATGCGAGCCTGGACCGTCTGGCCAGTCTTGAGCACCCACGTGTGCACATTCTGGTCATCGACGACGGTTCCGACGACGGGACAGCGGACATCGTCCGCGCGCACCCGGACCCGCGGGTGCACCTCTTCCAACGGGTGCTTCCGGAAGCCCGACAGGGGAAGGGTGAAGCTCTCAATGCGGCGATTCAGTACCTGCGTCGCAGTGATCTCATCGCAGGGCTGTCCTCATCCGACGTCGTCGTATGCGTCATGGACGCCGATGGGCGACTCGACCCACACGCCTTACGCGACGTCCTTCCGTTGTTCATGGACGAGCGGCTCGGAGCTGTCCAGATCGGCGTCCGCATCAACAACCGACACCAAAGCCTTCTGGCCCGCATGCAGGACCTGGAGTTCGTGCTCTATACACACGTCTTTCAGCGGGGGCGACGTCATCTCAAGAGCGTCGGACTGGGTGGCAATGGTCAGTTTGTCCGGCTTTCCGCCCTCAACGGACTGGGATCGTCACCGTGGTCGCGCAGCCTCACGGAGGACCTCGATCTGGGCGTGCGGCTCCTCATCGACGGATGGGAGACAGAGTTCTGTTCGACGTCGTCGGTGCACCAGCAAGGACTCGTGGACATCAAGCGATGGGTAAAGCAGCGGACGCGCTGGTTCCAAGGGCATCTGCAGTCCTGGGGCCTGGTCCCATGGGTACTTCGCGACCTCACCGGCACGCGGCGAGCTGACCTGGTCTACCATCTCACCAGCCCGTTCCTGCTGCTGATCACGTCATTCCTCAGCGTGGCCTTCGCACTGTGGACCTTGGACGTCATCCTCGGGATCATCGTCGGCGACGCCGTCGTCTCACGGTGGTGGATCTCCGCCTATCTCGTTGCGTTCGGGCCGGCTCTCCTATTCGGTCTCGTGTACTGGTCGCAGGAACGACACAGCGGTCTAGGGGTGCCGACCGCCGTCGTCCTCATGCATGCGTATGTGCTCTACGCGACACTGTGGTACGTCGCGGGGTGGAAAGCTGCTTACCGAGCCGTTCGTGGACACAACGGTTGGTCGAAGACAGAACGTGTTGTCGAGAACAAGGCCCAGGTCGACTCATCCGCCGAAGAACTCACCATCGAGGCTCGCACGTGAGAAAACCCGTACGAATCGCATTGGGACTGGGGATACTCGCCCTGGTCGTCGTGGCAGGGGTGAACAACATGTGGCGCATCCAGCCCTGGTCCGACGGGGAAAGCCATGGCCAGTGGTCCGTTCTCTACACGGGGTACGGGCGTGTTGTGGGCTCGGACAAGCAGGTGGTTCTTGAACCGAACTCTGCTGCATCGCCTGACGTCACCCATGGATCTCTGGTGCACACCACTCAGTCTTATGAAGACGCCGATTTCGCCATCACGATGAAAACCGAGGAGCAACTCCGGCAGGGAGATCCAAATGTGTGGGAAGTGGGCTGGGTCCTCTGGAACTTCAGGGACAACGACCACTTCTATGCCGTCGCGCTCAAGCCCAACGGGTGGGAGATCTCGAAACAGGACCCGGCCTACCCCGGGAGTCAGCGCTTCCTCGCGACCGGTGACGACAGAACCTTCCCTGTCGGTGAGGCCTACCGGGTCGAGGTCGAGCAGGACTGGCCGCGCATGACCGTGCGTGTCGACGGGCGAGAACTGACCACCGTCGTCGACGACGAACGACCTTATCGCGGCGGCGCAATCGGCCTGTACACCGAGGACGCACGCGTCCGATTTCAGGACCTGGAAGTAATCGACAGCACAACCATGTGATGCCCGCTGCACCAGCACGGAACACATTGATCGATCAGGAGCCACCATGTCCAGCACGTTCCCCAGCAAGCCCATCACCATCATGGCGATCTACGGCACCCGCCCGGAGGGCATCAAGATGGCCCCTCTCGTCCTGGCTCTCCGCGACGACCCACGGTTCGAAGTGCGCGTGGTCGTGACAGGACAGCACCGGGAGATGCTCGACCAGGTGAATCAGAACTTCGGCATCGTGCCCGACTGCGATCTCGACATCCACGCGCCAGGTCAGAGCTTGACGCAGATCAGCAACCGCACGCTGGAAGGCCTCACAGCGATCCTGGAGAAGGATCGCCCTGATGCGGTTCTCGTCCAAGGTGACACATCGACCACTTTCGTAGGCGCCTTGGCCGCCTTCTACGCGGAGGTCCCCGTTGTTCACACCGAGGCCGGACTGCGGACCGGCAACAAGTACTCCCCCTTTCCCGAGGAGATCAACCGACGGCTGACCGGGCAGATCGCCAGTCTTCACCTTGCTCCGACAGCGGCAAGCCGTGAGAACCTCCTGAAGGAGAACATCGATGCGTCCACCATCGTGGTCACCGGCAACTCCGTCATCGACGCCCTGCTCATCACCGTGGACTCACGACCGCGCATCGACGACCCTGCCCTCGCACAACGGCTCGCGGAGGGACGGCCGGTGGTGCTCGTGACCGCACACCGTCGTGAGTCGTGGGGCGAGCCTCTTCAGGCCGTCGGCAGGGCGATTGCCGCACTGGCTCGGCAGCATCCCGACCACGACTTCGTCTTTCCCGCACACCGCAACCCCCTGGTCCGCGCCGCCATCCAGCCGGCTGTTCAAGATCTGCCGAACGTCCTGATGACGGAGCCTCTTCCCTACGCACAGTTCTGCGCCCTGCTCGAACGATCGTCCATCATCCTCACCGACAGCGGGGGCGTCCAGGAGGAGGGCCCGTCCCTGGGAAAACCAGTTCTCGTCATGAGGGAGACCACCGAGCGTCCGGAGGCCGTTGCTGCCGGGGCCGTCAAACTGGTGGGGACTGACGAGAAGGCGATCGTGCGGGAAGTCTCGACTCTCATCACGGACCAGGACGAGTACAGCCGGATGGCCAGGGCTCTCAATCCTTACGGCGACGGACGGGCTGCGGAGCGCACTGTGCATGCCCTGGCGCGACACTTCGGGTTCGATGACCGCGTCGACGAATTCGCCTACGAAGCGCAGTTCGCAGCGTCACCGGTCAAGTGATCAATACCAGATACTGCACGACGAGCTCCCCTGTTCGTTTCACCATGAGCCGGGGCTCTCGTTGAGGAGATTCCATGAGCAAGCCCTTTCAGCTGACGACGCGCGGACGAGTCGAATGGTTCATCGGTTTGGCCGCCCTGCTCGCCGTGTCCGTCGGAACTGTTTTCGGTCTCACCGACGACACTCTGGTCGAGGGAGAGGGCTCTCCCCTGGCGCAGCAGTATGCGGCTGAACCGGACGAGGACCCAAGTGCTCATACTGCGGACACGGTCTTCGACCGACGGTTCGGACAGTCCGGCAAGATGTCCACCCTGATCCTCTATGACGACACCGGTGACTCATCGGCCGATGCCGAGATGTATGCCGTGGCAACCGCCAACCTGGCGACGCACTTCGGTGAGGCAGAGATCCAGCCGGTGGCTGACTACGCCGCGAATGCCATGGAGTCATTCGACGCCGTTGTCTACATCGGGACCGACTTCGCTGCTTCTCCTCCCAGAGGTTTCCTCGACGACGTCCGGGAAGGCGGGATACCCGTGACGTGGGTCGACCAGAACATCGACGACCTCGCAGGTTGGGAGCCCAGCAGCTCGGCCGCATTCGCCGATCAGTACGGATGGGATCCGCACAAGTCGATCACCGTGGACAGCGGTCTGGTCAGGACGGTCGCATACAAGGGCCGCCAGGTGTCCCGAACAACCGAAGGTGTCGCGGAGCTGGTGGCGCCGGTCATCGAGAACGAGGGCGCCGTGGAGGTCCTCGCGACTTCACAGTGCCGGGACGGCGAGGGGCCGACAGCCTGCAGTCCGGATCAGGCCGTGCCGTCCAATGAAATGCCGTGGGCGGTACGCTCCGGCAATCTGACCTATATCGCTGAGATCCCTCTCGACTACATCGACGTGAACGATGTCTACCTCATCTACTCCGACCTGTTCTATGACGTGCTGGCCCCGCGAACGACCGAGGTGAAACAAGCTGCGGTGCGGCTCGAAGATGTCGGGCCCGAGTCGGACCCACAGGATCTTCGCGCCGTGGCCGATTATTTGCACGGAGCCGATGTGCCCTTCCAGGTGGCGGTGATGCCGATCCACGTCGCACGGACGCCGGATGGCGACGACTGGTACGGTCTGAGCCTCCTCGACCGCCCCGAGGTGGTGGACGCCCTCAAATACATGCAGGAACGTGGCGGGACGCTGATCCAGCATGGGTCGACACACCAGTTCGGAGCCACGAACAACCCCTACAGCGGGCGGACCGGGGAGGACTACGAGTTCTACCGCTACGGGTGCAGCGCGACACCACAGGAACCGTATGACTTCGGAGACTGCGAGAACGACTCCTACATCCGCCGGACGGGTCCGGTTGCCGAGGACAGCGTGGAACAGCATGTCGCCCGGATCAAGCACGGGAGCCAGATCATGGTGGATGCCGGTCTGGGCAAGCCTGTGATCTTCGAGACTCCGCACTACGCTGCATCTGTCAACGCCTATGCCGCGATGTCCCAGGTCTACGACGCGCGCTATGAGCAGTCCGACTACTTCGCGGGCATCGTCTCGCACCGCCCCAGTGAGCCGGGGAAGGCCTACAGCCAGCACTTCCCCTACTCCGTCCACGACATCTACGGGGCCAAGGTCTACCCCGAGAACCTGGGCAACATCACGGAAACGGAGCAGAACAACCACGCCGTTCGAGACCCGGAGTTCCTCATCTCCCGTGCCGAGGCGAACCTGGTGGTGCGCGAATCCACAGCGAGCTTCTTCTTCCACCCCTATCTCGACCTGGAGTACCTGAAGGAGACGGTGCGAGGAATCAAGCAACTCGGCTTCGAGTTCGTACCGGTGTCAGAACTGAAGTGATGCCGCTCTGAGCGTGGTCCGACCGCGGGTAGGCTGGGCGCGACCCGCCCGACCGTCGAAAGGCCGCCCGTGACCACCCCCCAGCTCGCCTCCTACATCGACCACACGCTGTTGAAGCCGGAGGCGTCGCGGGAGCAGATCGCCGCCCTGTGCACGGAGGCCCGGCAGTACGGCTTCGCCTCGGTGTGCACCAATCCGCTGTGGGCCGGGTTCGTGCGCGAGCAGCTCGCGGGCAGCGACGTGCTGACCTGCGTGGTCGTCGGCTTCCCCCTGGGGGCCTCGGCCACGGAGGTGAAGGCCTTCGAGACCGCCACCGCCGTGGCCGCCGGCGCGCAGGAGATCGACATGGTCATCGACATCGCCGCCGCCCGCGCCGGCGAGCGCGAGACGCTGGAGCGGGACATCGCCGCGGTCGCCGAGGCCGCCCACGCGGGCGGGGCGGCGCTGAAGGTCATCATCGAGACCTGCCTGCTGACCGACGAGCAGAAGGTCCTCGCCTGCCGGGCCGCCGTGGCCGCCGGCGCGGACTTCGTGAAGACCTCCACCGGCTTCTCGACCGCCGGCGCCACCGTGGAGGACGTCCGGCTCATGCGCGAGACCGTCGGCCCGGACATCGGCGTGAAGGCCTCCGGCGGCATCCGCACCCGCGAGGACGCCCTCGCGATGATCGAGGCCGGCGCCTCCCGGATCGGCGCCAGCAGCGGTCCCGCGCTCGTCGGCTGAGACCCGACGGCGGCCCCCGCCGCGCCCTGGTCAGCGCGGCGCGCCGGGGGCGACGGACTAGACTGGCCGGAAACGCTCCCGCGGCCCGCACGATCCGGCCGCCCTGCACCACGAGAAGGGGAACCCCCATGGCCGACCGAGCCCACGCGTCCACCAGCACCTCCACGGACGCCCCGACCCACGGGCGCAGCAGCGGGAGCGTGACGCGCTCGCACTCGGGCCAGGGCCGGCTCGTGAACAACCTGCTGTTCTTCGCGGCCTGCATGATCATCATGATCGGCAGCTTCTGGGCCTTCGCCAGCTACCCCAACAGCCCGCTCATCTGGTTCCTCGGCCTGGGCCTCTACGCCCTGGCCCTGCTCATCCCGGTGGGCGTCCTGCAGAACAGCACCGCCAAGAAGGCCCGCGGCGGGCGCAGCATCCTCATGGACGTCCCCCCGACCACCGAGGTCCCCGGCGAGGAACCCACCGCGCAGAGCTTCGACGACGGCCCCCGCGACATCGGCACCCGGGACGCCCAGGTCCGCGCCGAGCACAAGGACGACGCCTTCGGCCGGGCCACCCAGTAGGCCCGGCGCCTCCACGGGCCCGGCGCACCGGCCGGCCCGCCGATCGACGGACGGCCTCTCCCCGCACCGGGGGAAGGTCGTCCGTCGTCGTCTCCCCGCGACGGGCCCCCGGGGGCCCCGGGCCGGTGCGCGGGGTGCCGGGGTGACGCACTAGACTGGGCACCGACGCCTCTGCGGCCCTCGGAACTCGGCCGCGCCTCCACCGCCTGAAGGGGAACACCATGGCCAACCGAGCCGCCTCGTCCACCAGCACCTCCACGGACGCCTCGACCGGCCGCCCCACCGTGCGTTCGCACTCGGGCCAGGGCCGGCTCGTGAACAACCTGCTGTTCTTCGCGGCCTGCATGATCATCATGATCGGCAGCTTCTGGGCCTTCGCCAGCTACCCCAACAGCCCGCTCATCTGGTTCCTCGGCCTGGGCCTCTACGCCCTGGCCCTGCTCATCCCGGTGGGCGTCCTGCAGAACAGCACCGCCAAGAAGGCCGCCGGCGGGCGCAGCATCCTCATGGACGTCCCCCCGACCACCGAGGTCCCCGGCGAGCAGCCCACCGCCGCCGAGTTCGCCCAGGGCCCCCGCGACATCCGCGAGCGCGACGCCCGCACCGCGGCCGCCCACCGCGACGACAAGTTCGGCAAGGCCGTCCAGTAGCCGTTCCTACCCCGGCACGACCGCGGCCCCCTCCCGGACGGGAGGGGGCCGCGGTCTGTCCCGGGGCGGGAGCGCTCAGGCGGTGGCGGGCTCCTTGGCGAAGACCGCCTCGACCACGCCGCGCGCCCACTCGAGGATCTCGCGGTCGACGAGGTCCTTGCCGCCGATCCGGGCGGTCTTCGGCTTGGGGATCAGCACCTGCGCGGTGTCGGTGCCGGGCACGGTCTTCACCTGCGCCCCGGGGTAGAGGCGGCTCAGGCGCATCTGCCGGGACTCGGGCAGGTCGGCCGGGGCGAAGCGGATCATGTTGCCCTGGGCGGCGACGTCGGTGAGCCCGGCCGCGCGGGCGGTCACCCGGAAGCGGGCGACCTCCAGCAGGTTCTGCACCGGCTCGGGGACCTCGCCGTAGCGGTCCACGAGCTCGTCGGCGACCTCCTGGATCGCCTCCTCCGTGGCGGCGCCGGCGAGGTTGCGGTAGGCCTCCAGGCGCAGCCGCTCCCCCGGCACGTACTCGTGCGGCAGGTAGGCGTTGACCGGCAGCTCGATCTTCATCTCGGTGGGCCGCTCGTCCTCCTCGCCGCGGTACTCGGCGACGGCCTCCCCCACCAGCCGCAGGTACATGTCGAAGCCCACCCCGGCGATGTGCCCGGACTGCTCTCCGCCGAGCAGGTTGCCCGCCCCGCGGATCTCCAGGTCCTTGACGGCCAGCTGCATGCCGGCGCCGAGCTCGTTGTGCGCGGCGACGGCCTTGAGCCGCTCCAGCGCCGTCTCGGAGAGCGGCTTCTCCGCCGGGTAGAGGAAGTAGGCGTAGGCCCGCTCGCGGCCGCGGCCCACGCGCCCGCGCAGCTGGTGCAGCTGGGAGAGGCCGTAGCGGTCGGCGCCGTCGACGATGAGGGTGTTGGCGTTGGCGATGTCCAGGCCGGTCTCCACGATGGTGGTGCAGACCAGGACGTCGAACTTCTTCTCCCAGAAGTCCACGATGATCTGCTCCAGCCGGGACTCGGACATCTGCCCGTGGGCCACCGCGATCCGCGCCTCGGGCACGAGCTCGGCGATCTCCTTGGCCTTGCGCTCGATCGAGGACACCCGGTTGTGGATGTAGAAGACCTGGCCCTCGCGCATGAGCTCGCGGCGCACCGCCGCGGAGACCTGCTTGTCCGTGTAGGCGCCCACGTAGGTGAGCACCGGGTGGCGCTCCTCCGGCGGGGTGGCCAGGGTGGAGGTCTCCCGGATCCCGGTCAGCGACATCTCCAGGGTGCGCGGGATGGGGGTCGCGGACATCGCCAGGACGTCCACGTTGGTGCGCATCGCCTTGAGCTTCTCCTTGTGCTCCACGCCGAAGCGCTGCTCCTCGTCGATGACCACCAGGCCGAGGTCCTTGAACTGGACCTCCTTGGAAAGCAGCCGGTGGGTGCCGATCACCACGTCGATCGAGCCGTCCCTGAGCCCGGCGAGCGCCTCCTTGGTCTCCTTGGCGGTCTGGAACCGGGAGAGGGCGGCCAGGCGGACCGGGAAGCCGGAGAAGCGCTCGGTGAAGGTCTCGGCGTGCTGCTGGGCCAGCAGCGTGGTGGGCACGAGCACCGCCACCTGCTTGCCGTCCTGCACGGCCTTGAACGCCGCGCGCACCGCCACCTCGGTCTTGCCGTAGCCCACGTCCCCGGAGATCAGCCGGTCCATGGGGACCTCCCGCTGCATGTCCGCCTTGACCTCGTCGATGGTGGTCAGCTGGTCGGGGGTCTCGATGTAGGGGAACGCCTCCTCCAGCTCGCGCTGCCACGGGGTGTCCTCCCCGAAGGCGTGGCCCCGGGAGGCCATCCGGGCGGAGTAGAGCCGGATGAGCTCGTTGGCGATGTCCTTGACGGCCTTCTTGGCCGCGCGCTTGGTCTTGTTCCAGTCCGCCCCGCCCATCTTGGACAGCGTGGGGGTCTCCCCGCCCACGTAGTTGGTGACCTGGTCGAGCTGGTCGGTGGGCACGAACAGCCGGTCCTTGGGGCCGTTGCGCTTGGAGGCGGCGTACTCCAGCACCAGGTACTCGCGCACGGGCCTGGGCTGGCCGGGCTTGGTCACGGCCCCGGCGATGGGCCGCTGGATGAGCTCCACGAACTGGCCCACGCCGTGCTGCTCGTGCACCACGAAGTCCCCCGGGGACAGCGCCAGCGGGTCCACGGCGTTGCGCTTGCGCCGCACGGGCAGCTTGCGCATGTCCTTGGTGGTGTACGGGCTGGCCTTGCCCAGCAGGTCCGCCTCGGTGAGCAGCACGATCCGCGGGCCGTCGAGGGCGAAGCCCTTGCCGGCCACCGCGGTGGTCAGCTCCACGATCCCGGGCTGCGGCGGCTCCTCCAGCGACTCGCGGCGGGCGGCGGGGATCCCGGCGCCGTGCAGCAGCTCCGCGATCCGGGCCAGCGGGCCGGGGCCCTCGGTGACGGCGACGACGCGCCACCCGTCGGACACCCGCCCGGCGAGGAACTCCAGCATGGCCTCGACGTCCCCGTGGAAGCCCAGCGGGTCGCGGGCGGCCACGGTGAGGGTGTCGGCGTCGGAGTCGAGCAGGGCGATGTCCTCCGCGGCGGTGTCCGCGTCCACGTCCTGCCCGGCCACGGCGTTGACGTTGAGGGCGGTGAGCGCCCACCAGCCGAGCCCGGCGTCGAGGGCGGTGGAGCGGGCCTCGGCCAGGCTCTGGAAGGACCCGGAGGACAGGGTGCGGCCGCCGTCGTCCCCGGTGGGCAGGGCGTGCCCGGCGGAGCCGAGGTCGATGGGCGCGGACAGCCCCTCGGAGGCGGAGTCCCAGGCGGCGAGGAGGAACTCCTCGTTGGTGGCCACGAGGTCGTGGGCCCGGGCCCGGACCTTCTCCGGCTCCATGACCACCACCAGGGAGCCCGGGGGCAGCAGGGAGAGCACCGGGACCATGCCGTCCACCAGCAGGGGCGCCAGGGACTCCATGCCCTCCACGTAGATCCCGCCGGCGATCCGCTCGAGCATCGACTCCGCACCCGGCAGGGAGTTCCTCAGCTTCGCGGCCCGGGACATCACGGACGGGGTGATGAGCACCTCGCGGCAGGGCGGGGCCACGAGCCGGTCGGGGTGGTCCGTGCCGGTGAGGGTGCGCTGGTCGGCCACGGCGAACCAGCGCAGCTCGTCCACCTCGTCGCCGAAGAACTCGATCCGCACGGGGTGGTCCTCGACCGGGGAGAAGACGTCGATGATCCCGCCGCGCACGGCGAACTCCCCGCGCCGGGTCACCATGTCCACCCGGGCGTAGGCGGCCTGGGCCAGGGCGGCAACGGCGGCGTCGAAGTCCAGCTCCTCCCCGCGGGCGAAGCGCACCGGGGTCATCTCCCCCAGGCCCTCCACGACGGGCTGCAGCACGGAGCGGACCGGGGCGATGAGCACCTGCACGGGGCGCTCGGGGTCGTGGCCGGCCAGCCGGCGCAGCACGTCCAGGCGGCGGCCCACGGTGTCCGAGCGGGGCGAGAGCCGCTCGTGCGGCAGCGTCTCCCAGGCCGGGAACTCGGCGATGCCCGCGGTGGGCAGATAGGCGCCCAGGGCCGCGGCCAGGTCCTCGGACTCGCGGCCGGTGGCGGTGACCGCCAGCAGCACCGGCGCCCTGCCGTCGGCTGCGGTACCGCCGGCCTCGTCGAGGGCGCCCCGCAGCTGGGCGGTGATCACCGGGCGCATCCCGTCCGGGGCGCTGATCACGGTCTCGGGGCTGCGCTCCCCCGGCGGGAGGGCGGCCTGGGTGCGCAGGTTGGCGAAGGAGCGCTCCGCCCCGAGGGCGGCGAGCAGTCCGGACAAGGTCATGAGTGAGCTGTCTCCTGGGACGCTGAGGAAGGTACTGGCCGAGCACAGGGGCTGTGGAAGCCAACGTTCGCGGCCCCCAGCTTACTCCCGGGCCCCGACACCGGGTCCGGCGTCCGCGCGGACGCGGCGGTGCGGGTCCGCCTACGATGGGGTCCAGCACCCTCACCGCAGACCACCCAGGAGCTCCCATGGCCGTCACCGCCTCCACCACCGTCCCCGCCCCCGTCCAGCAGGTCGTGGCGACCTTCGCCGACGAGGCCTTCGTCCGCCACGTGGCGCAGAAGGCCGGCGCCACCCTGGAGTCCTTCCAGGTCTCGGGCGACACCGCGGGCGCCTTCACCGTCACCACGGTCCGCGCCATGAGCTCCGAGCGGCTGCCGGAGGTCGCCCGGAAGTTCGTGGGGCCCTCCGTGCACCTCACCCAGACCGACGCCTACGAGGCCCCGGCGGCGGACGGGTCCCGCCGGGTGCGCAGCGACATCAAGGTCGCCTCCCTCCCCGTCTCCGGCAGCGCCGAGCAGACCCTGCGCCCGCAGGGCGAGCAGACGGAGGTCCACGTGGACTGCACCGTGGAGGCCAACATCCCGTTCGTCGGCAAGAAGGTCGCGGCGGCGGCGGAGCCCTACGTCGGCAAGGCCCTCTCCCTGCAGTCCCGCGAGGCCGAGGCCTGGCTCGCCAACCGCTGACCTCCCACCGGTCCCGGGCACCCGGGGTGACCCGGCGGACAGCGCGCTCCGGGGCCGCCCGTAGACTGGCCCCTGATTTTTCGACGACGACGAACAGGAGTCCACCGTGAGCGCGAGCGAGACGGACCAGCACGGGCCCGGACTGGGCAATTTCCTCCGCAAGGACCTGGTGGGCGGCGTCCTGCTGCTGGCCGCGATGGTCTCGGCGCTCGTGATCGCCAACTCGCCGCTGGCGGATGGCTACTTCGGGCTGCGGGACACCCACATCGGCATCGACTTCCCCGGCCTGGACCACACCGTGGGCGAGTGGGCCTCCGAGGGCCTGCTGGCGATCTTCTTCTTCCTGGTCGGCCTGGAGCTCAAGACCGAGTTCGTGGACGGCGAGCTGCGCAACGTCCGCAAGGCCATGCTGCCCATCGTCGCGGCCTTCGGCGGTGTGATCGTCCCGGCGCTGATGTACGTGGCCGTCAACACGATCAACGACGCCGACCCGAGCACCATCGACGGCTGGGCGATCCCCACGGCCACCGACATCGCCTTCGCGGTCTCCGTGCTCGCCGTGGTGGGCTCCGCCCTGCCGGTGGCCATGCGCACCTTCCTGCTGACCCTGGCGGTGGTGGACGACCTCATCGCCATCGTCATCATCGCGTTCGTCTACACCGACGACCTCAGCGCCCTGTACCTGCTGCTGGCGCTCGCCCCGCTGGGCCTGTTCACCTTCCTGGTCCAGAAGTTCCCCGACTTCTTCATGCAGCACCACTGGGCCGCCTGGGTCGTCCTGCTGCCCATCGGCATCGTCACCTGGCTGTTCGTGCTCGAGGCCGGCATCCACGCCACCATCGCCGGGGTGCTGCTGGGCTTCGCGGTCCCGGTCAAGAAGGTCACCCCGCGGGTGATCCGCCAGGAGGAGCCGGAGCTCGGCCTGGCCCCGGCCCTGGAGCACCGCTTCCGGCCGCTGTCCAACGGCCTGGCCATCCCGGTGTTCGCCTTCTTCGCCGCCGGCGTGGCCGTGGGTGGCCTGGAGGGCGTCACCCAGTCCCTCACCGACCCCGTGGCCATCGGCATCGTCCTGGGCCTGGTCCTCGGCAAGCTGCTCGGCATCTTCAGCGCCTCCTGGCTCATGGACCGCTTCACCCCCGCCACGAAGGACGACGACTACACCTGGCTGGACCTCGGCGGCCTGGCCATGGTCGCCGGCATCGGCTTCACCGTCTCCCTGCTGGTGGCCGAGCTGAGCTTCGGCATCGGCAGCCCCCACAACGAGCACGCCAAGGTGGGCATCCTCACCGGCTCGGCGATCGCCGCGGTGCTCGGCGGCACCCTGCTGACGGTCCGCAACGCCCACTACAAGAAGCTGCGCGCCCAGGGCGTGGAGGTCGACAAGCTGGACGCGCCGCACTGATCCGGCACGCCTGCCGGGCCGGCAGCGGTCTGGGTCCCGGAACCGGCCGGTGCGACGCACGAACGCCCGCCCGACGAATGTCGGGCGGGCGCTGTCGTGTCCGGGCCCCGCTACGGGCGGGCGGCGGAGATCCGCAGGGCGTGGCCGAGCAGCAGCGTCATGGTCAGCAGCTTCACCGTGATCCGCACCAGCGCCGCGATCTCGGCGCCGGGGCCGTCGTCGAAGAGGCCTGGGCGGGCGGCGCCCAGCAGCACGTAGCCCACCGCGACGAGCACGAACGGCACCACGGTGGCCAGCAGCGTCCAGGACGCGGACCGGGCGGCGGTCCCGCTGCGCAGGTGCAGGCGGATCAGCCCGCCCACCAGCACGAGCCCGGACACCGCCCAGAAGAGCAGGCCGCCGAGCTCCTGGGCCGTGGTCTCCCCCAGCGAGGGCACCAGCCGGCCCAGGGCCAGGCGGGCGCCCACCCGCTCGTGGATCCGGCAGAGGTCGTCGGCGACGAGGAGCAGCAGCACCCCGCCCCAGGCGGCGAGCACCCGGTGCGCCGGTCCGCGCAGGCCCGCCGCGAGCAGCAGCACGGCCGCGGCCCCGAGCTGCAGCAGGCCGAAGAGCTCCACGAGGGAGCCGTCCGTCCCGCCGCTCCACAGGGCGGGGCGGCGCAGGGGGAAGAACCACCGGTCCTGCGCGCCCAGGGCGGGACCGCTGCGGTGCCAGACGTGGGCGACGAGCAGCAGGGCGTCGAGCACGCAGACCGCCGCCAGGATCTGCACCGACCACGACGCGGCGGAACCCTGTGCCTGCCGCTCGTGGAGGGGGATCACCGGGCGTGGTACTTCTGCTGCGCCTCCAGCAGCCCGTTCTCGACCAGGTGCTCCACGGCGTCGGCGGCGTCGTCGAGCAGGAAGGGCAGCTCCTTGGCCTCGGTGGAGGAGAAGGGCTTGAGCACGTAGGCGGCGGTGTCCATCCGGCCGGGCGGCCGGCCCACGCCCACGCGCACCCGGTGGTAGTCCTTGGTGGACAGGGCCTTGGACATGTCCCGCAGGCCGTTGTGCCCGCCCTCGCCCCCGCCGATCTTGAGCTTGAGCGCGGCGAAGGGGATGTCGATCTCGTCGTGCACGGCGATCACGCGCTCGGGGGCGATGTCGTAGAACTTCGCCAGCCCGGCCACGGGTCCGCCGGAGGTGTTCATGTAGGTCATCGGCTTGGCCAGCACGAGCCGCGGCCCGCCCGGGCGCAGCCGGGTCTCGAGGACCTGGGCGCGGGCCTTGTGCACCTTGAAGGACCCGCCGAGCCGGGAGGCCAGTTCGTCGAGGACCATCTGCCCCACGTTGTGCCGGGTGCGGGCGTACTCGGGGCCGGGATTGCCCAGCCCCACCACCAGCCATGCGTCGGACATCGGTGCCTCCAGGAGGTCGGTCGGGAAGTCGGTCAGGGCGCCGGGGCCGGGGCGGACGGCGTCGGTGCGGTCATGGCAAGTGCGGGGCGGCCGGCGGGCCGCCCCGCACTCACGGGATCACGAGGATCGGTCGAGCGGTGGGGCTCAGGCCTCGTTCTCGGGCACGACGTCGCCCTCGGGGGCCTCGGCGGCCTCGTCGGCGGCCTCGGCGCCCTCGGCAGGGGACTCGCCGAGGTCGGCGGCCTGCGGGGCCGCGACGTTGATGACGAGCAGCTCCGGGTCGGAGACCATGGTGACGCCCTCGGGCAGGCGGACGTCGGCGGCGTAGACGTGGTCGCCCACGCCGTGGCCGTCGAGGTTGATGGTCAGCTGCTCGGGCACGTGCAGGGCCTCGGCCTCGACCGTGAGGGTGTTCTCCTCGACGTTGTGCACGGCCTCGGCGTCGACCTCACCGATCACGTGCACGGGGATCTCGGCCTGGACCTTCTCGCCGCGGCGCACGGCCAGCAGGTCGATGTGCAGGATCTCCGGGCGGGTGGGGTGGCGCTGGACGTCCTTGACCATGACCAGCTCGGTGCCGCCGTCGAGCTGGAGCTCGAGCACGGCGTTGCGGTTGCGCACGGCCAGCATGGTGAGGTGGCCGGGGATGATCACGTGCTTGGGCTCGGCGCCGTGGCCGTAGACGACCGCGGGGATCTGGTCGTTGGCGCGGATCCGGCGGGCGTAGCCCTTGCCGAAGTCGCTGCGGGTCTCGGCGGGGATGCGGATGGTGTCAACCATGGGAACTCCTCGGAATCGGGTCTGTGCTGTCTCGGCCAGGCGATACCGGCCGCAGACCCTCCCCCAGCGTCCTGGGCGGCACGTCCTCGCGGACGCCGCCGCCGCGCGGGGCGGGAACGTTCAACCAGCCGTCGTCGATCACGGGACACAGGGGTCCCCTCGCCTTGGCAACCGCACCAGGGTAGCACGGGCCCGTCCGCGGCAGCTCAGGCACCGGCCGGCGTGCCCGCCCCACCGCGGGCGACCTTGGCCGCCAGGAGGTAGACGAGGAGCCACGGCTCGACGACGTAGCGGTGGCCCAGCCGCCGCGGCTGGGTCACCAGCCGGTAGGCCCACTCCAGGCCCAGCGGCCCGAGCCAGCGCGGCGGCGGCTTCTGGATGCCGGCGTACTCGTCGATCCCGCCGCCCACGGCCGCGTAGATCGCCGGGGGCAGTTCCGCCCAGCGCCGGCTCAGGAACTCCTCCTGCAGCGGCATCCCCAGGCCCACGATCACGAAGTCCGGCCGGTACTCCTGGAGCTCCTGCACGATGCGCTTCTCGAGCAGGGGGTGCCAGCCCTCCCCCGCCCAGCCCCGGACCTCGCCGGAGCCCGCGCCCGCGCGCAGCAGGTCCACCGTGCGCGCGTTGCCCGCCGGGGTGGCGCCGACGACGGCGACGCGCCGCACCGGGGTGCGCCCCATCAGGCCCGGCAGCCAGTCCAGCGTGCCGAGGCGATGCCGCTTGGCGCTGAGCGGGCGGCCGGAGCGCCACTTCGCCAGCTTCAGGACCGGGAAGCCGTCCGTGAGCACCACGTCGGCCCGCTCGTAGAAGGCGCGGAAGGTGGCGTTGACCTCCCAGGTGTAGAGGCTGTGCAGGTTGTGGGCCAGGACGGCGGCCTTGCGCCCCTCCTGCCAGGTCGTGGAGATCCACCGGTGCAGCTCGTCGGCGTCCATCGGCGTGACCCTGACCCCGCTGACCGGGATCTCGATCGGGCCCGTGCTCTCGGCCCGGGACTGGTGCTTCAACATGCGTGCTCCCCCCTGTGCGGCGCCGGTGCGGCGCCTCGCTCTCGCGCCGGACCCGGTGACCGGGCCGGCGGCTTCCGGCAGGGAGCTCCGGCCGTGGCGCGGCGGGATCCCCCCGGATCCCGGCCGGCGCGCCGGCGCCCCCTGGCGTGCACGTCCTGTGGTCCCGAGCCCCCGGGTCCACAGAACGTGCCTGTGCATTTACATGAGCAAAGCCTACGGCGCGCCGGAGCCCCGGAGGGGCGGCGAGGTGTCCCCAGTTAAGGGACTGTTTGCATGAATGTGCGCTTGTAAACTCGGGGGCGGGGTCGGAACCGCGCCGGGGGGCGCAGGGGAGCGTTCCGGCCCCGCACACTCGGGGGGAGTGAGTCTTTCGTGCTCAAGAGGAACATGTCCGTGCGGCCGGCCGCCTGGCGGGACACGCACATCCGGAACCTGCGCCGTGCGGACGCGGCCGCCCTGGCCGCCACGCTCGTACTGACGCAGCTGGTGCGGTTCGGCCTCGAGCAGGAGCAGCTGCTCCTCGGCGGGCTCACCGTGCCGTACTGGCTGGTGGGCGCCTGGCTCGGCGTCGCCTGGTGGGCCTGGCTGGAGCTGCGCGGCGCCCGCGACGTCCGGCTGATCGGCTACCCGGTCGACGAGAACCGGCAGGTCGTCACCGCCACCCTGGTGCTCTTCGGCGCCATGGCCATCCTCTCCTACGTCTTCAACGTGCCGATGGCGCGCAGCTACGTGGTGCTCGCCCTGCCGCTGGGCATCCTCCTCCTGCTGGCCGGACGCGGCCTGGTCCGGCGCGGGCTGACGCGCCGGCGGCGCAGCGGGGAGGCGATGGCCCGCACCCTGGTGGTGGGCCGGGTGCCGGGGGTCGTGGAGATGCTCAAGGCGCTGCAGGAGCACCCGGCCGCGGGCCTGGACCCGGTGGCGGTCTACGCCCCGTCGTCGGGCACGGCCCTGCCGCGGCACCTGGCCCGGGTGCGGATGCCGCAGAACATGCTGCCCGCCGGCGAGCGCCCCTCCGTGGCGGGGATCGTGGCCGCGTGCCGGGAGCACCGGATCGAGACCCTGGTGCTGGCCGCGTCCGCGCCGCTGAGCTCGGAGGAGGTGCGGCACCTGAGCTGGCACCTCGCCGACGCCCACATCCGCCTGGTCCTGGACACCGGGCTCACCGACATCGCCGGGCCGCGGATCCACACCCAGCAGCTGGCCGGGCTGCCGCTGATCCACGTCTCCACGCCGCGGCTGAGCCGGTCCCGGCGGATGCTCAAGCGCGGGGTGGACGTGGTGGGGGCCGCCGTCGCGCTGGTGCTGCTCTCCCCCGTGCTGCTCGTGCTGGCGGCGATCGTCAAGAACCACGACGGCGGGCCCGTGCTCTTCGCCCAGGAGCGCACCGGCCGGGACGGCACCACGTTCCGGATGCTGAAGTTCCGCTCCATGTATCCGGACGCCGAGGAGCGCAAGGCCGAGCTGATGGCCGCCAACGACGCCAAGGGCGGGGTGCTGTTCTTCATGGAGAACGACCCGCGCGTCACCGGGC
This sequence comes from Kocuria sp. KH4, assembly GCF_053711175.1. Taxonomy (NCBI): domain Bacteria; kingdom Bacillati; phylum Actinomycetota; class Actinomycetes; order Micrococcales; family Micrococcaceae; genus Kocuria; species Kocuria sp. KH4. The sequence continues at coordinate 85,326 of NZ_JBSJYX010000005.1, read as the reverse complement.
CGGGGCGGTGGATGCGCCAGTACAGCCTGGACGAGCTGCCCCAGTTCCTCAACGTGCTGCGCGGGGAGATGTCCCTGGTCGGCCCGCGCCCGCCGCTGCCGAGCGAGGTGGCCCAGTACGAGGACTACGTGCACCGCCGGCTGCGGGTCAAGCCCGGCATCACCGGGCTGTGGCAGGTCTCCGGCCGCGACGACCTGGAGTGGGAGCAGGCCGTGCGCCTGGACCTCTACTACGTGGAGAACTGGTCCCCGGTCCAGGACTTCGTGATCCTGCTGCGCACGGTCAAGACCGTGCTCGCCAAGGAGGGCGCGCACTGAGTCCGCCGGGCACGGCTAGTGCCCGGCGCTGCGCGGTCGCAGCCGCGCCTCCTCGACGTCCAGGATCCGCTGGGCGTCGGCGAGGATCCGCGAGGGGTACTTCCCCTGCCGGCGCGCGGTGAGCAGGGCCTCGCGCTCCTCCCGGACTACGGCCAGGCGCAGCTGCCGGTACTGGTGGTGCGGGGTGGGTGCGTCCTTCGCCTCCCGCGCGTGGGCCCGCTCCCAGGTGGACTCGCTGCGCAGGAAGGTGTCCTGCCGCACGCGCTCGACGACGTCGGGGTCCACGGCGGTGTCGGGACCCAGGACCGCGTCCGGGGTGTCGAGGATCCGCAGCCCGGCGTCGGCGATCTCGTCGAACAGGGCGGCGGACTCCCGCAGGTCGGCGGTGGTGTCGATGCCGCGGATGCCCAGGGCCCGGATGAGCGCCGGCAGGGTGCCGCCCTGCAGCAGCAGGGTGGCGACCGCCACCGTGAAGGCGATGAGCACGAGCTGCTCCCGGTAGGGCACCGAGTTGGGCAGGGACTGGGCCGCCGCCAGGGTCACCACGCCACGCATGCCGGACCAGCCCAGGACCACGGCGCCGCGCCAGCCCAGTCCTTCGCGGCGCTCCTGCTCCAGATCGGCCCGCCGCTGGGCGTAGACGCGCTGGCGCAGCCGGCGCCGGCGCTCCTGCCGGGGATCGGTGCCGCGCTCACCCGCCCGGTCCAGGCCCAGCCACAGGCGCATGGTCCGGCGCTCGGCCCGGCCGGCACGCCGGCGCAGCAGGAAGACGAGCGGGAACACCCACGCCACGCGGACGACGATGAGCAGCGCCGTGACCAGCAGGCCGATGAGCACCGTGTGCGGAATGCTCAGCAGGTCCTGGTCGATGTCCTCGACCAGGTGCCGCAGCTCCAGGCCCATGAGCAGGAACACGGCGTTCTCGAGCAGGAACTGCACGGTGCGCCAGTTGACGTCGTCGCTGATCCGGGCGGTCGCGTCCAGGACGCTGGCGCTGCGGTGGCCGGTGTAGAGCCCGGCCAGCACCACGGCGAGCACGCCGGAGGCGCCCAGCTCCTCCGCGGGGATGAAGGCCAGGAACGGCACGACGAAGGACAGCGCCGTGTCCAGCACCGGGTCGTGGATCTTGGAGCGCACGAGGACGGTGACCACCCCGATCAGCAGGCCGACGGCCACCGCGACGACCACGGCGTAGCCGAAGTCGGCGACCCCGCCCCACACCCCGGACATGGTCCCCGCCGCCACGGCCAGGGAGCTGCGCAGCAGCACGAGGGCGGTGGCGTCGTTGACCAGGCCCTCGCCCTCGAGCACGGTCACCAGCCGCGGCGGCAGCCCCAGCCGCTTGCCGATCGAAGTGGCCGCCACCGCGTCCGGCGGGCTCACCACGGCGCCCAGGGCGATGGCGGCGGCCAGGCCCAGGTCCGGCAGCAGGGCGTAGAGCACCAGCCCCGTGATCACGGCGGACACGAGCACCAGCACCACGGACAGGCTGGTGATGGCCCCGAGGTTGCGGCGGAAGTCGATCACCGGGACCTTGAGCGCGGCCGCGTACAGCAGCGGCGGCAGAACCACGGTGAGGATCCACTCGTGGGGCACCTCGACGGCGGGCACGCCGGGGGCGTAGGACAGCGCCAGCCCGACGACCACGAGGAGCAGCGGGGCGGCGACGCCGAGCCGTCTCGACACGCCGGTGACCGCCACCATCAGCACGACCACCAGGACACCCGCGACTGCCATTCCCATTCCCGCACTCTATCCAGCGGCACGGGCCGCGCCCCGGACCCGGCGGCCGGACCGGACTCCGGAGGGGCGCTCGGTCAGCGGGCTCCCGCGGCCGGGAGCGCGGCGCCCGCGGTGGCCAGCGGCAGGGTCAGGGTGAACACGGTGCCCTCCCCCAGGGTGCTGTGGCAGGTCAGGGTGCCGCCGTGCTGGTCCACGATCGCCTTGCTCAGGGACAGCCCGATGCCCAGCCCCGGGGTGGCGCTCATCCGCGCGGTGCGGCTGCGGTAGAACTTCTCGAACACCTTCCCCGCGTCCTCGGGGGACATGCCGTGACCGTGGTCGATGACCTGCACCTGGGCGGTGTCGGCGGTGCAGGTGCCGACCACGAACACGGCGCTGTCGGCCGGGGAGTACTTCACGGCGTTGGAGACGAGGTTGTCCAGCACCTGGCCGATGCGCACCGGGTCGCAGTCCAGCAGGAGGGTGTCCGGCGCCCAGGTCTTCACGGCGACCCCGGTGCGGGTCGCGTGCGGCTGGGCGGCGGCGACGGACTGCTCGAGCAGCCCCACCAGGTCCACCGGGACCCGGTGCAGGTCGGCGGCGTCCCGGTGGGCGTTGAGCAGGTCCTCCACCAGGCTCAGCAGCTGGTCGGCGTTGCGCTCGATCACCTCCAGACCGCTGTGCGCGGACGCGGGCAGCCGCTCGTCCATGGCCAGCAGCTCGGTGTAGCCGCGGATGGAGGTCAACGGGGTGCGCAGCTCGTGGGAGATCCCGGCCACGAAGTCGTCCTTGGCCTGCAGGGCGTCCACGAGCACGCTGACGTCGCTGAAGGACAGCACCGATCCCTCGGCCCGCCCGTGCTCGTCCCGCATCACCCGGGCCGTCACGGACAGCACCTGCTGCGCCGGGGGCTCGCCCACGCGGACCAGGGTCGCGGAGAAGGACTCCCCGGCCACCGCCCGGGCGATCGGGGTGGCCGCCGGAGGCAGCGGCTCACCGGCCCCGTCGTAGAGCGCGGGGCCCCGCGAGGCCGCCGTGGGCGCCAGCCGCTGCAGGGCGTGGGCGTGCAGCCGGCCGTTGTTGGCCACCAAGGGCCGACCGGCGTCGTCCAGGGCCAGGACACCGACCTCCACGGACTCCAGCACGGTGCTCAGCAGCCGCTCCCGCCGGTCGCCGGCGGCCAGCAGCCGGTGCAGCTGCGCGTCCTTGGCCTCGTGGCTGTTGACCAGGATCTGGGCCATGGTGCCGATGGCCAGCATCATCAGCGGGATCAGCAGAGGGGCGGTCAGGGCGGACACGGACGCCGGTCCCGGGCGCAGCAGCACCGGCACCCAGAGCATGACCGTGGTCAGCACCGCCCCGAGCGGGGCGGCCGACCGGGGCAGCTGCGCCGAGGCGACCAGCCACAGCACGGGGATGGCGGCGAGGAACGGCACCCCGAGCACGTCCGGGAACAGCCCCTCGAACAGCAGCCCGATCGGCACGAAGTCCAGCACCGGGACGGCCAGGTAGGCCCGCTCGGGCAGCCGGTCCCACGGCACCAGGACGCAGGCCAGGGTCAGGACCACGGTGAGCGCCCCGGCCCAGAGCACCCGCAGGTCCGCCAGCAGCGGCGCCCGGAAGACGGCCAGGACCAGGAGGAGCAGGGCCGTGGTCACGGCCTGCGGCAGCTGGCTCACCACCACCCGGCCGCGCAGCGACAGCTCGTGGAACTGCTTGGGGACCAGGGAACGGTGAGCGACGAGGGCGTCCACGGCAGGGCTCTTCCGACGGCGGGGGCACCACCCGGGGGGCGGAGTGGCACCTGCAAACACTAGCGCGTCGGGCGCCGCGGCGGACCGCTCAGGCGGCCGGGGACAGCGGCGCGCCGGGCGCCGCGGGCTCGGACGCCCCGGGCTCGCGCAGCTCGGCGCCGGCCGCGGCGTATCCGGCCAGCACGGGCAGCAGGTCCACGCCGGAGAAGCCGGTGATCCGGCCGTGGTCGAGCTCCGCATCGTGCTCGGTGTCCAGCAGGCGGGCCGGGACCAGCTCGACCGGCACCCGGTAGTCCGTCCACCGGTAGAGGTGGCCGGGCCGGCGCCGGCCCGCGGTCAGGGACTCCAGCACCGCCGGCAGGCCGGGGTCGTGGCCGGCCGGCAGCTGGTAGGAGAACAGCCGGGCCCACTCCACCGCCCCGGCGGGAGTCTCGGCGGTGAGGATGCTGAGGGTCACGGTCATCGTGGGATGTCCTTCCGGGACGCTGCGTGGACCGGCCGGCCGCACCCCTCCAGCCTCCGCGCGCCGCGTAACAGGGGCGTGTCCCCCACCTGCCGACTTCCCGTGCCTTCCGCGCCGCACCGTCTCCTGGCTACGGTGAGCCAGGAGCACGACGGGAAAGGACTCCTCATGGCCGACGACCATCCGCACCTGCAGACCACCGTGCTGGACGCGACGGACGTCCGGGAGCTGGCGGAGTTCTACCGGCAGCTGCTGGGCCTGCGGTACCGGTCCGGGGACGAGCCGCCGGCGGACGGCGCCGCCGACGAGCTCGACTGGCTGGTGCTCACCGACGCGCACGGGGGCCGGAAGCTGGCCTTCCAGGCCGTTCCGGTGCTCCCCCGGGTGACGTGGCCCGACGCCTCCGGTGTGGCCCAGCAGCTGCACCTGGACCTCACCGTCCCGGACCGGGACGCGCTCGAGCGCCAGCGGGAGCGCGCCCTGCAGCTGGGCGCCGAGCAGCTGCTCGACCGCACGGACGACCCGGACGAGCCGCTCTACGTGTTCGCCGATCCGGCCGGGCACCCGTTCTGCCTCTTCGTGGCCTAGGCGCCCGCCGCGCCCCGGCGCCCCGGCCGTCCCCGGAGCGCCTGACCGGCGAGCACGAACAGCGCCAGGGCCAGGACCATCCCGGAGTAGCCCACCGCGGTGGGCAGCAGGCCGATCCGGCCCGCCAGCGCACCGGCTGCCACCGCGGGAACGCTGTTGGCCAGATAGCTCACCACGTAGATCGCCGAGAGCAGGCCCGCCCGCTCCCGCGGGGCGGCCTGCGGCAGCAGCGTGCGCAGCACGCCGAGGAAGCCGGCGCCGAAGCCGACCCCGGCCACCACCGTCGCGGCGAAGTACAGCCCCACGGACCCGGTGAGCAGTCCGGCCACGGTGGCGGCCATGCCCACCACCAGGGTGCTCATGCCCAGCACGAGCACCCGGGAGGCCCGGACCGCCCCGAGCAGCAGCGTGGCCAGCCCGCCGGTGCCGGTCAGCGCCGCGACGAGCAGGCCGGTGAGGACCACGGACTCCGCCCCGGTCATGGAGCGCACCACGCTGGGCCCCAGGGACAGGACCAGCCCGCCCAGGGACCAGGTGGCCGCCGCGGCCGGCAGCACCCACAGCGCGGAGCGCCGCACCGCCGGCGGGAACTGGACCCGCGGCCGCAGCGAGGCCAGCACGCCGGTCTTCCGCCGGACGGTCTCCGGACCCAGCGCCGTGCCCACCGCCTGGAGCACGAGCAGGACCAGCAGCACCGCGTAGATGAGATGCACCGCACCGGGGGACGCGGCGACGATCAGGCTGGAGGCCACCGCGCCGGCGGCCAGGCCGAGCGTGGGCCCCGCCCCGTTGAGCACGGTGCCCAGGCCCGGCCGGGCGGGTGGCTCCAGCTCGATGAGGTAGGCGCCCAGCGCCCCCATCGCGGTGCCGGTGGCCACGCCCTGCACCAGGCGCGCCGCCACGAGCGCCGTCTCGCTGCCGGCCAGGGCGAACACCAGCATCGAGACGATCTCCAGCCCCAGGCAGGCGAGCACCACCGGACGCCGCCCCAGGTGGTCGGACAGCGAGCCCACCGTCAGCAGGGCGGTGAGCAGGGCGAGGACGTAGGCGGCGAAGACCACCGTGATCACCACCGGCGGGAAGCCCCACAGCTCCTGGTACAGCGGGTACAGCGGGCTCGGCGCACTGGAGGCGGCCATGAGCACCACCAGCACGGAGGTCTGCACCCAGAAGGCGACGGAGGCGGGCAGACCCCGGCGACGGCGCGACGGGGCAGCGGACACGGGTGGCATGCAGGCCTTTCACGGCAGAGGGACGGCGCGGGGAGCGCGAGAGCGCCAAGAATTCGCGAGGAGCTCAGGATAGTCCTCCGCGCGCGGGGTTCCGGCGCTCCACGGTTCCGGGCGAACTGACCAGACGCTCTGGACAAAGGTCTACAGCGGAGGCCGCTCCCCACACGCAGCAGAGCCTGACAATAGACCTTTGTCCGGTCCCCCGGGGACCATGTGGGGACAGAAACCGCCTCCCACATGCGGAGTCATCCGGATACGCTCGTACACACCCACCCGCTCCGTATCCCCCTCGACGGACAAGCGAGAATCGAATGACTCCCACCCCCCTGTTCACCGCCGCCCAGCACTACCTGCGCTCCGGCTCCCCCGCCGGTCTCACCGTCACCCGGTTCGAGATCGTCGACGACGTCGCCGAGCTCACCGGCGCCTTCACCCCGGAGGCCCTGGAGCGCGTGCTGCGCTCGCAGCTCGGCTCCGTGGAGGCTCCCGCCGACTGGGACTGCCCCCAGGCTTGCACGGAGGCCGGCTCCCCCACGTGGGCCTACGCCCTGGAGCTGTCCCGGGTCTTCAACGAGCACTACTTCAGCCATGTGCTGCTGGAGCGCCACGAGGCCGGCTTCGAGGCCGTCCTCGCCGCCCACGGGCACGCGGGCACCCCCGTGGTTGCCAAGCCGGACTACACCCCCGCGTCCCTGCTCCCGGCCCTGCGCCGCCTCAAGGCGGAGCACCTGGGCCGCACAGAGGACCGCTGGTCGGCCCGCGCCGCCTAGCTCCCCGAGGAGCGCTGTCCCCCCGTTGGGGGACGGCGACCACCCGCCGCCCCCGCGGGGGTCATTCTCCTGCCCGACGCCGTGAGCCCCGTCACCACTAGGCACGACGTCGCTCCGCGGATTCGCGGCAGAGCTTGATGCAGACGCAAACACGGTTCGTCATAGAGCCGGTTTCATTGATTTGCGCCCCTAAACTGGCCACAAGTGCAATGCAGCGCGCGGTCCACCGTCGCTCCCCGGGCCGGGAGTCGACTTCCCCAGGTGGCCGCGCGCTTTTTCGGGGAGGGAGCACCACCATGCTCAAGGCCAGCCAGGTAGCCCACACCACTGCCGACCACCACGTCGAGGACCCGATCGACCAGCTCCGCCGGGTCGACGCCGAGCGCACGCCCGCGTCCGAGACCGGGTGGCGCTCCGCGTACCTGACCCGGCTGCGCTGGGCCGACGCCCTGGCCGTGGCCGTGGCCCTGCTGGGCACCCACCTGTTCCGCTTCCAGCTGGAGCACGCCGGCCTGGACCTCGGCCCCCGCTCGGTGCCGTATGCGGTCGTGGGGCTCGTCCTCGCCCTGGTGTGGTGGACCCACCTGGGCCTGCGCGGCGCCCGGGACGTGCGCCTCATCGGCCACGGCCTCGAGGAGACCCGGCAGGTGGTCCTCTCCAGCCTCATCCTCTTCGGCGCGCTCGCCATCATCTCCTTCGGCTTCGACATCCCCACCGCCCGCAGCTACGTCCTGATCGCCCTGCCCCTGGGCATCGGGCTGCTCATCCTGGGCCGCTTCGTGGTGCGCCACCGGCTGGTGAAGGCCCGCTACCGCGGCGAGGCCCTGTCCCGCACCATGGTCGTCGGCCGGCTCGGCGGCGCCACCGACCTGATCAAGTCCCTGCGCCAGCACCCGACCTCCGGGCTCGACGCCGCCGCCATCTACGTGCCGGAGACCCGGCAGCCCATGCCGGCGGAGCTACAGCGCATCAAGCTGCCCACCAACGCCCTGCCCGCGGGCGAGCGTCCCTCCGTGGAGGGCATCATGGCCGCCTGCCAGCAGCACGACATCGAGACCGTGGTGCTGTCCTCCAACGTGCCGCTGAGCACCACGGAGATCCGCCACCTCAGCTGGGCGCTGGCCGACGCCCACATCCGGCTGGTCATGGACACCGGCCTCACCGACATTGCCGGCCCCCGCATCCACATGCAGCAGGTGGCCGGCCTCCCCCTCATCCACGTGGCCACGCCGCGGCTGAGCCGCAGCCGGGCCCTGACCAAGCGCCTCATGGACATCGTGGGCTCCGCGGCGGCCCTGCTGCTCCTCTCCCCCGTCCTGCTGGCCCTGACGCTGATCGTCAAGGCGCACGACCGGGGCCCGGCCTTCTTCGCCCAGGAGCGCATCGGCCAGGACGGCTCCCGCTTCCGGATGCTGAAGTTCCGCAGCATGCGCACGGACGCCGAGGAGGTCCTGCAGCGTCTCAAGGAGCAGAACGAGGGCGCCGGCCTGCTCTTCAAGATGAAGGACGACCCCCGCGTCACCGGCCCCGGCACGTGGATGCGCCGCTACAGCCTGGACGAGCTCCCCCAGTTCTTCAACGTCCTCAAGGGCGACATGTCCCTGGTGGGCCCCCGCCCTCCGCTTCCCACCGAGGTGGACCAGTACGAGGACTACGTCCACCGCCGGCTGCGCGTGAAGCCCGGCATCACCGGCCTCTGGCAGGTCTCGGGCAGGTCCAACCTGGACTGGGAGCAGTCGGTGCGTCTCGACCTCTACTACGTGGAGAACTGGTCGCCCGTCCAGGACATGCTGATTCTAGGACGCACTCTCAAGGCCGTCTTGGCCAAAGAGGGCGCCTACTAAGGCGCCCTAGCCTGTGCCCATTGGACGTTGTTCCGGACCACTTGGCAGGATTGCCGGTGTCCAAGCAATTCGAAGTGACGCACACCCCATCTATTCCATTGACGCCTATCCCCGTTTCCATCCGACCCATGACATCCACCCATATAAAGTAAGTGTGAACTCAAACACGATCCATTCGACGACTCGCCGAGGAAACCGCAGGACGATGAATACCAATGACGCATGGCAAGTCACGATCCCTTTTCTGCAAGCTGGCGTTCCGAGTACCCCGAACACACGCTCTGCCTCTAGTGAAGGTAAACTCGACGACTATTATCAGGCTATGTTTGTGACGTTTGCCTCGTTAGCGCGTTTCAATCCAGATACTCAGCTCACCCTAGCGAGTAACCGGCTGCTACCCGGGCGGTACCGAGATATGTACGCGTCAATAGGTGTTCACACGCAAATCGTGCCTTACACACGACACATCCCTCCACACATACCCCCAGCGTTCGTCGCGTCACTGTACTACTTAGATGTGATTCGGGAATTACGGGGTGACCAAAACGTCGTGCTAGACCCGGACATACTATGTGTGGACAAGCTCGACTTCATAGACAAACTCGAACAGAACCAGCTAGGTGGAATTCTGCTTGATTATGACCCCGCCCGCAGGGTCAACGGACTCAGTCAAGCGCAAGCATCTCACTTACACTCCAAATTGGGACTGCCCCTCCAAGTACCCGATTACTATGGAGGTGAAATCTATGTGCTGCCCTCTGCTCTGCTGACAGAAATAAGCGGATACGCCGAGTCAGCCTGGCAGTACACCTAGGAGCAAAGCGATGGAAAAAATCCGTGCTTCTACACCGAAGAGCACATTATGAATTTCGTTCTGGCACACTTTTCCGTAGTAGATTTGAAGCGGTCCATCCGGCGTGTTTGGACCACTCACAGGCACCGAACAGTAACCGGGGATGAGAGCAAGCTGTCCCTATGGCATCTGCCGGCCGAGAAGGGACGTGGATTTCGCAAGACGTTTCCATTCGCGTTGGATACCGAAAGCTGGTTCTGGCAGACAGGGCGTCAAGACTTCGTCAGGCGCTCCGCCTCTATTATGGGCATCGACCACCGATGTCTTAGTAGATGGATCCCTGACCAGCTGGGAAACTTGGCCAACGTAATCCTCGGCGCTAAGCAGTAAGGCACTAATACCGGAATAAGCACTATCCTGGATCCAACCACATCAATCGGAAGAACAAACCAATCTTGATCATCGTCTCGAACGCTGGCACGCATCCGGAACCCGCACATCTCACAGCTGGCCTGGCATCAAGTGGAACTCGGATCACATACATGACCAGTGCATCATGGGCCTCCGACTCTAAATTAATGGTCAGGGCCGACAGCACAACAGCTCGAAGATTAAGGTTTGCCGCCCAGATTAGGCGACGAAAACTGCCGCGTCCCATCAAGGCCGCTGATGTCAAGGTGACCACCCCCGCCTTGGATGCGCTGTTCCAAATCCTGATGAAAGCGGACCTTAACAGCAGAGACCTGGTGCTGGCGCAGCGCAATCAACGTCATCGCAGGAAAGTCGCCGCGGCGGTGACTAATGCTGACGGTCTTGACGCCATTATCGCCCAGTATCATTCCGGTCTTGAGCCGTTCCAGGCGGCCGCTCAACGCACGACGAAAATACTGATGTACCCAATAGCCCACCACAGCTGGATGCAGGAAACTATGCGGACGGAAGCGGAAAGTAATCCGGAGTGGGCGCATTTCCTTCAGGGTTACAGAATGCCGTTGTGGAAACAGACACTTCTGGACGCGGAAATTCAGCTCGCGGACAAAATTATGGTTCCTAGTTCGTTCGTAAGGTCCACTTTCATGCACGCGGGAGTTGACGCCGAAAAACTCGTGGTTCAGAACTTGGGGGTAGATCTGCCGCCCACAGACACGCCATCAATGGACCGCTCGCAGCATTCATCCTGTAAAACCACCTTCCTCTTCGCTGGTCAGGTCAACCAGCGGAAAGGAATTGGGTACATCTTGGACGCCTTTGCGCAGATGGAGACCAAGGACACGGAACTGCTGATCGCAGGACACGCCAGCGCCGAGATGCGCGACCGGCTGTCCAGGTATGCCCGCGTCACCTACCTAGGCACGATGCCGCGTCAGGAGTTATTTGCCGTGATGGCACAGGCAGATGCGCTGCTATTGCCCAGTTTTGCCGAAGGATTCCCCTTGACGGCTCTCGAAGCCATGGCCAACCAGTGCGTACCTATCGTGAGCCAGTTTACATTTGCCTCGGACGTCATTCGGGATGGAGAGAACGGTTTCGTGGTGGACGCAGGCTCCGTTGAGCAGCTGGTGCAGCGTATGACCAACGTCGTAGACGATCAAAAGCAGACCCGAGCCATCAAACTGAATGCCCAACAGACAGCAAGGGGGTACTCTTGGTCGGCCTATGAAAAAAACTCGGCTAGTGCAGTTCAGCTTTTAATCCGCGAAGGCGGCGCCGGATTGCGCGATTAGAAAGGCATCTTCCATCTTGTCTCATCTTTCGCAGTTTTATGCCCTGCTTCGTGACTGGACACGTGTCATTTCGGACGCCCGACAGGACAGCCGGCGATCTGGGGGAAGCCGCTATGTGTATGTAATGATGCTGCTCCACAGAGCCCAGCATGAGTTCCAGACAGAAAATTCCAGCCGTGGCTGTGTCGCTATATGCAACATCATGCAGAACGCCCTCGTGTACTATCCACGTCACATTGAATTGCCCTTCTCCACGGTCGTCGGCGTTGGTTTGAGACTCCCACACCCCAAAAACATCACCGTTAACAGTTCGGCGAGAATTGGAACCTCATGCACTATCTATCACAACGTGACTATCGGAGCCCTTGAAGGTGATGCAAACGCCGCTCCGACCATTCAAGACGACGTCATCATCGGCACGGGAGCTGTCGTCCTCGGCCCGGTGACGATCGGCTCAGGCGCAAAGATTGGGGCGAATGCCGTCGTGACCCGTGACGTACCGGCTGGCGCCACCGTGATAGGTACCAATCACCTTTTGCGGAAATAGGACAGTCTATGTTGCAGGCCAGAAAATTCTTCAGTGGTAAAAATGCCACGCTTTTACTGGACCAGGTGGTATGCAGTGCGAGCAATGCAGCTGCTGTTATGGTGGCCGCATTCTTTCTTTCGGGCGACCAGCTCAACCACTATGTGACAGTTCAATTGATTGGCACTTCACTAATCGGCCTTCAACGGTCTATTTTTTTGGATCCCTCCTTGGTGGTCACCGGGAATGGAACTGCGAATGTGGCATACGGCAAGTGGCTCTGGCGTTCCTTAGGGCCATGCACAGTCGTAGCGCTGAGCATTGCCTACCTGCTTGAGATCTCCTTCTTCAGTCCCCTAACCGTGCTATCAGTCCTTTTCCCCTTGGTGCAAGATTGTCTTCGGTATCGGAGCCTGGCGCACGGGGCATATGCTCGCACACTGGTTTCGGACGGCGTCTGGTTGATCGCTCTCCTCCTGGGCACGATACTTTATCGGCCGGACTCTCCTGAGGTCATGCTGGCCCTGTGGGGAATGAGTGCAGCCATGTCTGTGCCCGCTTTGCTCTTTCGTCTACCTTCGGCTCGGCAAATGTCATTAAGGGCACCACTGGCATTGGGCAGGTACCAAGTCGCTGAGTGGACCATCGCCAGCCTGACTTCGGTTGCACCGTTACTTGTCGTTCAAGCTGTGTTGCCTGTGGGTAGTGTTGCGGCGTTCCGACTGGCGCAAACGGCCATGGGCCCTCTCAACACACTGAACAACTTCGTGATGGTGCGTTTCCTCCTGGGGAGTTCTACCCTGCAAAGCCACGACCGTCTTGGGATGCAGCGGGTTGTGCGACATTCCTCCTTAGCAATTTCATCTGTAACTTTAGTTTATGGCGCACTGGCCTGTTTGGGGTTCTACCTGGCGCAGCCGTGGCTCGATTCGACCATCGTGACACAGGTGGCATACGCGGTTCCGGTCACCGTGCTGGCCGCCGTGCTAATGAGTCCCTGCACTCCTTACCTTGGACTTGCCCGTTCGTTGTCGCTGCAGCGACTCACAATCACGCCACGTTTCGTAGTCCTAGTTTTTAACGTCCTTGCCACGGCCGCTGGTTTCTGGCTCTGGAGCCACTACCGCTTCGACCCCCTGGTGGTCACTGTCCTTGTCACGTCAATGGCATCTGTCGTGACTTACAGGCTAATGTACAAACGGACGCTTAGTCGGGCCGCGAGCTCCAAGTGCCCCTGAGACAATTCACTACGGTATTACTAAGGTGCGACACGCCAGATGCGTGTCATTGACATGATGGTTGTTATGACATTTGCGCCTCGCACCGGAGTCTGCGGCGTTTTTGTTCGTCTTCCAGACATGCGCTACCGCAGTTTGGCGGGTTATATATCTGAGGTATCAGCATCACCCGCGGCTTAGAAGCTACCCTGACCTTAGGTGAACCGGGATTTTTGGGAGCCGCTTGGAACCTTTTTCGGTTCTAGTTCATCTTTCTGGTCTCGGCTACCTTCACATCGATAGATGACAGGTAGGGTGTCATGTCGCGGGGATCACGGCGGGCTTTTTCATGGCCTCGTGCTGGGTGGGGTCAACCGCCCGAACCAGGCTTGCCTTCAGGGCCGGGAATAGGTCCGCTCGGTCCCAGCGACCATCGCTATGCGCAGTTCGTTGCGGGTCGCCGCGAAACCGCGCTAGAAAACGTTCCTCTTTAGTGGGGCGAGGAGAGTTGTCATGGCCTCCATGTCCCCGGCCGCACTCTCCTTGGATTAGCCCGCATCAGCAGAACTTCTTCTGACTTGGCAGAAGCCAGGGCAGGAAGCTGGGCGTGTCGAGTTAGCGGGGTCCCACCGTCGGTCCGCGATCAGGTCGTCGTACTGAGGTTGGACGGCAACCGTGGGGTGCACGACGCCGCCCTGGAACTGAGCATCAATTCATGAGACGCTGCGGAACTGAATGACGTCGACTCTCCGGAATCGTGTAGCCAGCTCAGCTGTCTTTAGCATTGATGAGCCGTTCGAGCTGGCCGGGTTGCATTGGACAGTCGCCGAACGCAAGATGCACAAGGGACTGCCGCACGAATAGGTGACACCCGATCTGGATTGCCCGCTGGGCGGCCTGGAAGGATGTTGCTCTGCCCGCTCCCTATCCCCATGAACTATGTGACGTCGTCGTACGCCTGCCCCGCACTCGTGAAGACGGCGTGACACCGGCGCAGATCACCAAGGGCTTCGGCATCCACGATATGACGCTGTCGAGGTGGATGCGCCAAGCCGAGGTCGAGGACGGAGAGAAGCCCGGCATGACAAGAGCCGACTCCGCGGAAAACCGTGAGCTGAAGAAGCGGATCCGCCTCCTCGAGCAGGAGAAGGATGTCCTACGCCGGGCAGCGGCCTACCTCTCGCAGGCGAACTTGCCGGGAAAAGGCTCCACCCGCTCATGAGTGAGCTGGGCGCCGACGGGATCTCCGTCGCTGTGACGTGCCGGATGCTCGAGCACTCCCGCCAGCCCTACTACCGGTGGCTGGCGGGCGAACGCCCTGTTCGACGCCCAACAGGATGACCCCAGATTCAGTTACTGCTTTCTGGCCGATGAGGCCAAGGACGCCGGCGAGGTGATGTGTGAGCGCAGCGCGTGGCCGATCTGCCGGGACAACCGCTGGTGGTCGCCGTTCGGGAAGAAACGGGCGAAAAACGGCAAGAATCCCGGGCCACCGGTCCAGGACGACCTGGTGGAGCGCGACTTCACCGCCGTCGGGCCGAACCAGCTGTGGTTGACCGACATCACCGAGCACCAGACCGCCGAAGGCAAGCCGTACCCGTGCGCGACTAACGATGTCTACTCCGGACGGATGGTGGGCTATTCCATCGACTCGCGGATGAAGTCCAGCCTGACGGTGCAGGCACTGCACGACGCGGGCACGCGCCGCGGTGATGTGGCCTGCTGCATCGTGCATGCGGACCGCGGGTCGCAATTTCGTGCTCGGAGTTTCGTGCACGCTTCGAACCGGCACGGACTGGTGGGCTCGATGGGCAAGATAGGTACAGCCGGGGACAACGCCGCGATCGAGAGATTTTTCACCCTGCTTCAAAAAAATGTCTTCGCCTGGCGGTCCTGGGCGAGCCGGGACGAGCTGCGGATCGCGGTTGTCACCTGGACTGAGCGGATTTATCACCGGCGCCGCCGGCAAGTCCGTCTGGGGCGGTTGACCCCATCGAGCACAAAACCATGATGAAGCCCGCCGTGACCCACGCGGCATGAGACCCCACCTAACACCTAACGGCGCAACAGTCCCCCAAACCGCACCCCACCTGGCGAGCACCGCGATGAACCACCAGCCGACGACCCTGACCCACAGGGGGAAGTGCCCGTAGAAGAGCACGGGGGCCGGCTGTTGGGCTCGATGACCACGCCGAGGCCGATATGCCCCGAGAGTGCGGGGCACAGCAACAGCAGCCACCCCCCTGATGCCGAGGTCGCGGGCAAGCTTTCGATGGGGCGACATAGAGCCTCCAATGTGAAGAGCCACCCCGCGGGGTGGCTTGTGATCGTGTGGTGTACATGAACAGCCAGGAACGAGATCTGCTTGTGGCGCGTAAGGTCCAAGGGCGAGGCCATGCCAACATTTACACTTGCTTAATACACCCCCCGGTACTGCACCCCCCGAGCGGAGCACCTATGAAGCGATCCACGCTGCCCATCCGCAGGGCCCTCAATGAGATCGAGCCGGAGTAGATCACCATGATGATGAACCGCCCCTCGACCCCGCAGCGCATACACCTGCTCGCCATAGCCCGCACGTTGCTCTACGCGGGGCTGTTCATGGTGTCACTGTTGGTGATCCGCATCGGTGGCCAGATCACCGTCGGGGACGTGCTGCTCATCGGCGCGTTCCTCGTGACCGCCGCCGACGTTGCCTTAAATGGGCGTCCCATCAAGTTCGGCAACGGTGGGGTGGCCGCATTCGCGTTGCTTTTCGTGGGGGGAGTGCTGACCAGTTTCGTGGCCGCCAACCCCTCAGGCAGTGCGACCGTGGCGGCCAGGGTCGCACTGTTGGCATTCCTAATTCCGTGGGCGATGACCGTGCTGCTCGACACCCGGCGAAGGCTCGCCACGGGGCTCGGTTTTCTGGCCGCGGGCGCGGCAACTTGCGGCGCCGGCTCAATTGTCCAGCTGCTTGTGGGCGACATCATCCCCGGTTCACAAACAACCACAGGCGGCCGGTTCCCGGGTTTCGCAGTGCACGTCAGTGACACAGGTGGGGTCGTCTGTCTCGCCGTGGTCTACGGCGCCGGCCTGCTGTTCTCCCGAGGTACCGTGCGGCGGCTCGCCGGTGTGCTTTCCCTCGCGCTCGGCCTCGTCGGGCTGATCCTTTCGGGCAGCGTGTCCGGGATGATCGCCGCCGTCGTTGGGATCTTCGCCCTGCTCATCTGGCACCGTCTGCACCTGGGCAAGATCCTCGCCCTGGGCGTACTCATGGTGGCCGGTGCCTCATGGGCGATCTCCGCGATGGCGGTTCAGGACAACGCCCTCACCCCCGTCGAGCGGATCAAGCAGGCCACCGGACTGACCGGTGGTGACGCCGGGCTCAACACGAGCGCGACCCGGTGGGAAAGCATCGTCGCCGGGTGGGAGGGGTTCATCCAAAACCTGTTCCTCGGGGCCGGGTTGGAACCCGCCGCCGCCGTCACAGCTGTGGATCTACCGGCGCACAACTTTTTCGTGGCGGCGCTATACCAGGGCGGGATGATCTTCACCGTCGGCCTGGTGATCATCCTGGTGCGGCTCGTGTGGCGTGGCCTGCGGTCGGCCTGGCAGCGCGGTGTCCCGGCAGCTGCGGCAGCTGGGATGATCACCGCGTTGGTGTTCGCGATGACCGCCCCCAGCTTCTTCAACCGCTACTTCTGGTTGCCGATCGCCCTGGCCGCGGTGGCGTATCAGGTAGAGCGCACCCAGACCCGGCCGGTTAGGCGACGTTCGTTCGCCGCCTCGACCGCTCCGGCGTTGGTTGGCTAAACGGTATGTAGTGACCACCTGGGTTCGCCGGGGGTTGCGGGCCGGGGCCTCACGCACACAGATTCGTGGGTTATCGAGCAGAGGCCGCCTGCTCGGCCTATCCGACATGTGCGAGAGGCCCCGGTGTTCACAGAGCGTACGAGCGTAGGCCCGGATGTGTACGCACGATCGGTCGCAGCCGCAGCGATCGACGGTGCCACCGGCGAACTGATCCAGGTGAGACTGACCACTAATCACGACCACATCCGCAGCTGGATCGGGGACCTGCCAGGGCCGGCGGCGGTGGCCTACGAGGCTGGCCCCACCGGGTTCGAGCTGTCCCGGATTTTGAATGACAACGGGATCTGGTGCGTGGTCGCGGCTCCATCGAAGCTGCAGCATACTTCCGGTCAGCGGACCAAGACCGATGCACGGGATGCAGTGCACCCGGCCCGGCTGCTGCCCCTGGACGAGATCACCACGGTGACGGTTCCCATGTGGAGCAAGAAGCCGCCCGGGACCTGGTGCGGGCCAGGGAGGACTGCCACGGGGACCTGATGCGAGCCCGCCACCGGGTGTCGAAGCTGCTGCTGCGCCACGGCGTCGTTTACACCGACGGGGCGGCTTGGACGGGCGCTCACCACGGCTGCCTGGCCCGCCAGCACCTGGGAACACCGGCGATCCCGATGGCCTTCGACGCCGAGCACGAGACCGTGCTGGCGACTTTGGGCCGCGGCGACCGGCTGGATGCGACGATCACCGCGATGGCCGTCGACTCCCAGTTCACCCCGGGTCGTGCATCGGGTGCGCTGCTTGCGCGGGATATCCGTCCTCACCGGCTTCACCCTGGCCGTCAAGGTCGGTGACTGGCACCGCTTCACCGGCAACACCCACGCCCGCCGACTGCTGGTCGAAGCCGCCTGGCACCACCGCCCTGCCTACAGGATCGGGGCCACCATGCGCACCCGGAGGGACAAGCCCCGGTCGCGGCCCGGGCTTGCGGGGACGCCGGCAATCAGCGGCTGCACGAGCGCTGGGTGCGGATACTCGAGCGCAAGAAGCGCCCCACGGTCGCCAATGTGGCCATCGCCCGGGATCTGGCCGAGTGGTGCTGGTCGCTGGCGGTGATGGGGGACTGATCGGCCGCCCTTAAGCTGGTCCCTTGACGCTTGATCCGCAGGCAGCGCGTGGAACGATCCGCGAAACAACAATGAGCAGCACCACGACCGCTGTCGTGGTGCGACGCTGGATCCTAGACAAGCGGTCCGCTCCGGCCGAACACCATCCAGTGGTACACATCCCGCGCATATCAGTCTGACCGCGCGTCGCCACCGACACGCTCCCCAGGCAGCACCGGCCGGGCCAAAAAAGGCGCCGTCCGGAAGCCATCCGAACGGCGCCTCACCCTGCCCTCTTGACAGGAACTCCCTACATATCAGTTATTGCTGAGCATGAGGTTGTTGCCACGGGTATGCCGATGAAATAAGGAACGGGCTCCCCACCACAGGATGGAAGTTCTTACACCGTCCGTCCGCAGCAAAAAAGACTGTTCATGCCTCACATAAACGCACCATTGACCCCAACCGGCCGACTGCGGATGGTCCTGCCCCGTCTTCGCGATGGCATTCCGAAGGCGCATATGGCCGCGGAGTATCGGGTTTCCAGGCCTACGGTGACCACGTGAGTGACCCACTACCTCGCCCCCGATGAGGCGGGGCTGGTTGATCGGCCCTCGACCCCGCACACCAGCCGTACCCGCACCCCGGTAGCGGTCCTGGAGCTGATCGAGTCCCTGCGGCATGAACGGAAGTGGTTGGCCAGATGGATTCACCGCCACCTGCTGGATCTCGGGTAAGAGCTGCACCTGCGCACGGTGGGCCGGTGGCTGGCCCGCTTGGGCATCTCTCGGCTGCGCGACCTCACTCCGGACGGGGATGACCCGCGGCACCCACCCCGGCGGATCCGTGCGGGGCGGCCGGGGTACATGGTTCATCTGGACATGAACAAGCTCGGACGGATTCCCAACGGCGGCGGTGAGCGCGCCCACGGCCGCAGATCCACCGCCGCGAAGGCGGCCTAGCGTGGTCCCGGGGCGAAGGTCGGCTACACCTATCTGCACTCAGCCGTGAACGGCTTCTCGAGATTGGCCTACACCGAGGCCCTTGAAGACGAGCGGGCCACCACCACGATCGGGTTCTTCTGCCGGGCGAGAGCCTTCTTTGCTACCCACGGCATCTCGCGGTTGCACCGGATCGTGACCGACAACGGCGCCAACTACCGGGTCAAGGACTTCACCCGGTGCGTGGAAGCCTTTGCTGGCAGGCACCAGCGCATCAAGCCATACACACCGCGGCCCAACGGCAAGGTTGAGCGGTACAACCGGCTGCTGGCCGAGGAGGTGCTCTACGCCCGCCCCTACGCCAGCGAGCAGGCCCGCCGGGAGGCGATCGAGGTCTGAGTGAATCATTTCAACTACCATCGGCCGCATGCCGCCTGCGGTGATCAACTCCCGCCTCACGTACCCCGGACCGCGCCAGTAACGTCATGCTTTCTTACAACCAGGTCCTTCAGGTCCACACTCACAGATGCAGCATGCAGATGCACAGCGACGGCAGTCAGTAGCTCTGCGGGGGTACAAGATCCGGAAAATCGTCCTTCTGCAACACGAATACTCCACCGGTGTTAGGCAAAAATTAGGACGTGCCCCGAAGAAGCGCCACAACGCCCTCGGTATAACGGCGAGTCATCTCGTCGAGCGTTGGGTAATCCCAGGAACTCGCTGACTCGTCAACTGGCGCCTGTCGCGCTATCCGCAAAACCATATCCGCGTATGCGCGCGGGTCGTCTGCAGACGTCAGGCGGGAAACCCCTTCAACGAGATACTCGCTCTCGGGTGCGTGCCACGGCCAATCCGTTGTAAGAATTGGCCGACGGGCCACTAAAGCGTCCACGGCGACCAAGCCGATGCGTCCTGGCATTAAGATCGCCCGGCTGTAAACTAGGGCATCCGCCTTGCGGCGGGTGTCCACCGGCCCAAGGTCCACAACCTGGCCGCGCTTGACCGCAGGATCCAGCAACTTACGCTCTGCGCCGGCACCGCCCACTAAAAGCCGAATCCTAGGATCCTCCCCCCACAAGATGTCTAAGGCGTCGGCGAGGAAGGCAATGCGCTTACTGGAGTCCAGGCCGCCGACGAATGAAAATGTGTGCCGGCGCTGACCCCCTCCAAGGAAGGCGATACGGTCGACCGTACATTGCGTTGTTTCACACGCGTGTTGGAATGCCGCTGTGTCCACGGTGTTCATGACGGTGGTCACCTTTTCCTCCGGCACACCTCGACTCACCGCATCTGCCGCGCCGCCGGGGGTATAAGCAAATATATGATCCGCTAATCTCATTTGAAGTGTCTCAAGCCCTAGGTCCACGGGGTGTCCCGGGGCTACGTATGGCCGGACGTGTCCCCAAAGTCCAACGCGCACTCCGGTAGCACGAGCCATGAGCAAGCACTGATACACCGGAATCGACGATCCCTCCAGTCCGAGAATCACAGCATCAGTGTGCTGCCACGGAGTTGGTCGGATGCTGAAGTCGACGGAGCGCCTGCCGACGGTCAAGGTTTTTTGCTGAATGGGTATCAGCCAGTCAGGCCGAACCGAATCTCCCCGGCCGGCCTGATCGCCTCGAGGTACACCAGCGGCCACAATGCAGTCCACTCCCTGGCTGATGAGCACTTGGCGGAGCCGCTCAAAAAATGGCACGCGATATGTGGGCACGTAGGGCTGGACAATTACCACTCGCCGAGTCATGCCGGCGACTCCTTCAGCTTGTAAGCAGTGATGTAGATTGAGAGAAGTTTTGCGGCCACCGATGGCATCGAATAAGTCTTCTTGACGGCTCTGCGAGCGTGATAACCCATTTCGAGGCGTAACTCAGGATCTGCCAGCAGCCGTGCCAATGCACGCTCCACATCTTCCGGATCGTCACTGCAGACAATGCCCGCGCTCTGTTCCTGCACCATGGGGGCGAGTCCGCACGTGTCCGTGACAATCACTGGTAGGCCTAATGACATGGCTTCGAGCACAGCCATGGGGAAGGGCTCGTCTGTGGAAGGCAGAACGTAGACAGCGGCCTTCCGCATGCGCTCAAGTGTCTTTTCGGGCGCCACTGAGCCTGACCATGTGATTCTGCCCATGCCGTTTTGCCGTTGCAGTGCGGCGCGGACAGCCTTACCTTCTCCCTCATCCGCCCCAACGAGGGAGAAACGCGCAGTGGGAAAGACGGTGCTTAGGGCGCCAGCCGCTCGGACGAAAACCAGGGGCCGCTTCCGAGGATGCAGCCGCGCAAGGTAGAGGGCTTCTGGCGCGACATGCGGTCCTTTGGCATGCTCTGTCGCCGGGGACTCCGGCAGTGGCACACCATTGGGCAGGTGGGCGAGGCGGAGGTGCGCTCCCGCCACATCGATCAGGTCTGCCTGTTCTCGATCTGTCAGATACATGACACATCGTGCGGCGCGGAGGACCGGCCGTGTGAGTATTCGATCCAGGGGTACGCCCAAGACATTGTCGGTGTGGTCGATCATACCGTGGGTCTGGACGACGAGCGGTTTTTTCGCCAGTAAAGCAATGGCTGCTACTGGAAGGGTTACCAGGTCACGCGCAAGATGTACGTGAATTACATCGACGTTGCGCATTGCGCCTCGAAGCCAATTGAGAAGACTCGGTGAGGTGAGGCCGGCAAACCCGGACTTCGGTATCACTCTGCGAGCCGGGAAGAGATGCACCGGAAAGCCGTCGAATGCGTCCGGCAACGGACCCTCAAAACCACCTGCAGCAGCAGCAACCACCACCTCGTGACCCATTTCGCTGAGCGCCTTAGCTTGATTGATGGCCACACGCACTGGGCCGCCGTAGGCGCCGTCCGGGCTGATGTAGGTGACGACCTGGAGGATCCTCACGACTGTGCTGCCTCGGGTCGGCCTCTGAAACGTTGTCCTTTGACTTCGGTCGCCGGAGGACCTATGACGAGGTTTGGATCGATGTTCTGGTTCACCAGCGTCAGCGGCTGCACCAACGCCGACCGACCCACCGTCACTCCTCCGGTGACCACGCAGCGAGAGGTGACCCAGGCGCCGTCGTCGATGGTCACCGGCCGGGTGATGAGGCCCATGTCCTTGCGGTGGGCGTGGCTGCCGGTGGTGATGAACGTTTCCTGGGATACCACGGCGTCGTGCCCGATGGTGACCTGATCCTGGTTGTGGATCCACACGCCCTCGCCGATCCAGGAACGATCACCGATCTCCAGGTTCCAGGGGAACTTGATGCGGGTGCGGGGCCGGATGATGACGCCGTCGCCGATCTTCGCGCCGAAGGCTCGGAGGGCCTTGGCGCGGAGACCGGAGCTGATCTGCCACGGGTTCGTGACGAGAACGAGCTCCGTGGCGGACCAGAGGTAGATCATCCACTTCGGGCGGTTCCATGCCTCGCCCTCGCCGGGGGCTCGGGAGAGGTCGATGACCGGGACGTCGGTGTCGGCAGGGCCGTGCTCGGCGGGGGATGCCATGGGTACCTCTGCGAGTGGGGGGCGGGGGGGGGTCATGTGAGCTGAACCACGGCGCGACGTGGGGCGTCGTCCCGGAGCTGAATGCGCTCACATGTATCGTTCGATTTATACCCCATCCCCCTCGGTGGGCCGCTGATCCCCCTCGGCGTTGCTCCCAGTGTGACGAAAGCACCCCCATGCCCCCACGTCTGACGATCATCGGCATCAACTACGCACCCGAGTCCAGCGGCAACGCCCCGTACACCACGGCCCTCGCCAAGGGCATGGCCGAACTGGGCTGGGACGTCAAGGTCATCACGGGGTTCCCGCACTACCCGCAGTGGCGCGTCCATGACGGTTACGAGGGGCGCACGCTGAAGGAGGAGCAGGACGGCGTTGAGGTTCTCCGGCTGCGCCACTACGTGCCTGCGGAGCCGAAGCTGCTCAACCGTCTGCTGATGGAGGTGCACTTCGGCCTCCGTGCCGCCCTCGCGGACTGGGGACGGCCGGATGTCGTCCTGTTCGTCAACCCGGGGCTGTTCTCCTCGGGCGTGGCGTCCCTCCGGGCGAAGCTCGGCCGGCGCCGTCCCGGAACGGCGATCTGGATCCAGGACCTCTACTCCCGCGGGCTCGAGGAGGTGCACACTTCGGCCGCTGCGCTGGCCCTCGTCATGCGGAAGGTCGAAGGGCTCGTCCTGCGGGCCATGGACCGGGTGATCGTCATCCACGACCGGTTCCGCCGCCACGCGGTCAACGAACTGGGCGTCGCCCCGGAGCGGGCGCTCATCCACCGGAACTGGTCCCACATCACGCCGCAGCACGCCATCGACACGGCCGCGGTCCGCGCCGGGCGGGGTTGGTCCGAGGACGAGGTGGTCGTCCTCCATGCCGGCAACATGGGTGTGAAGCAGTATCTGGAGAACGTCGTGGACGCCGCCCGGCTCGCCGACGAGCGCGGCTCCCGGGTGCGGTTCGTCCTGCTCGGGGCCGGCAACCAGTTGCAGCGCCTCAGGGGGCTTGCGGAGGGCATCGAGAGCCTGGAGTTCATCGATCCCTTGCCCGACGAGGAGTACACGGCCGCGCTGGCGGCCGCCGATGTCCTGCTCGTGAACGAGAAGCCCGAGCTGCGGGAGATGTGCGTGCCGAGCAAGCTGACGTCCTACTTCGCCACGGGACGACCTGTCCTGGCTGCGGTGGACGACGAGAGCTCGTCCGCCGGCGAGATCGAGTCCTCCGGCGCCGGACGGGTCATCCAGTCCGGGAATCCCGCGGGGTTGCTGGAGGCCGCCGAGGAGCTCGGCGGTGACCGCGCCACGGCGTCCGCGATCGGCGGTCTCGGGCCCGCGTACGTCGCAGAGCACTTGGCGGCCGATACGGCCATGCGCCGGTGGGACGACGTGCTCCGATCTTTGACGCAACATGTCCGCCGCTGATCACCGGCTTTGCCGGTTGATTCACTAGCATAAAGCTGTCCCCCCAACGGCCCACGCCTCATCCCCCCGAAGGACGATCATGCACGCCACCCCCAAGAAGGCCTTCATCACGGGCATCACCGGTCAGGACGGCTCCTACCTGGCGGAGCTGCTGCTCGCCAAGGGGTACGAGGTCCACGGTCTGATCCGCCGGGCCTCCACGTTCAACACCCACCGGATCGACCACCTGTACTCGGACCCCCACGAGGCGGACGCGAAGCTGTTCCTGCACTACGGCGACCTCTCCGACGGCTCCCGGCTGGTGACGCTGATGGCGCAGATCCAGCCCGACGAGGTCTACAACCTCGCCGCCCAGTCCCACGTGAAGGTCTCCTTCGAGGAGCCCGAGCACACCGGGGACACCACCGGTCTGGGCACCATCCGCCTGCTCGAGGCGATGCGCCTGGCCAACGTGGACGCCCGCTACTACCAGGCCTCCACCTCCGAGCTCTACGGGGCGACCCCGCCGCCGCAGTCCGAGACCACCCCGTTCTACCCCCGCTCCCCCTACGGGGCGGCGAAGATCTACTCCTACTGGATCACCAAGAACTACCGCGAGGCCTACGACATGTTCGCGGTCAACGGGATCCTGTTCAACCACGAGTCCCCCCGCCGCGGCGAGACCTTCGTGACCCGCAAGATCACCCGGGCCGTGGCCGCCATCAAGGCCGGCCAGCAGGAGAAGCTCTACATGGGCAACCTGCAGGCCATCCGCGACTGGGGCTACGCCGCGGAGTACGTGGAGGGCATGTGGCGGATGCTGCAGGCCGACGAGCCCGAGGACTTCGTCCTGGCCACCGGCACCCCCTGCACGGTGCGGGAGTTCCTGGAGATCTCCTTCGACCACGCCGGGCTGGACTGGCGCGAGCACGTCGAGTTCGACGAGCGCTACCTGCGCCCCACCGAGGTCGACGCCCTGATCGGGGACCCCGCCAAGGCCAAGGACAAGCTCGGCTGGGAGGCCACCATCAAGGCCCCCGAGCTGGCCAGGCTCATGGTGGACGCCGACATCGCCATGCTGGAGAACGACGCCTGGGTCGACTCCGTCGAACTCGCCTCCTGGGCCAAGTGACGGGAGAGTCCACCGTGACCGCACAGACCACCGAAGAAACCACCGAGGGAACAGCAGACACGACGACGTCGTTCGTCCCCGGCCCGCTGGATCGCACCGCACCGTTCTACGTGGCCGGGCACCGCGGGCTGGTCGGCTCCGCGATCTGGCGCCGGCTGCAGGCCGAGGGCTTCACCGACCTCATCGGCCGTACCTCCGCCGAGCTCGACGTCAAGGACCGCGAGGCGGTGTTCACCTTCTTCGCCGAGGCCAAGCCGCGCTACGTGGTGCTGGCCGCGGCGAAGGTCGGCGGGATCCTGGCCAACAACACCTACCCCGTCGACTTCCTCTCCGACAACCTGCGGATCCAGGTCAACGTCCTCGACGCCGCCCTGGAGCACGGGGTGGAGCGGGTGCTGTTCCTCGGGTCCTCGTGCATCTACCCGAAGCTGGCCCCGCAGCCGCTGAAGGAGGAGTACCTGCTCACCGGGCACCTGGAGCCCACCAACGACGCCTACGCGATCGCCAAGATCGCCGGGATCCTGCAGATCCAGGCCGTGCGCCGCCAGTACGGGCTGCCCTGGATCTCCGCGATGCCCACCAACCTCTACGGGCCCGGGGACAACTTCTCCCCCACCGGCTCCCACGTGCTGCCGGCGATGATCCGCCGCTACGAGGAGGCCCGGCTCACCGGCGCCGCGTCGGTCACCAACTGGGGCACCGGCACCCCGCTGCGGGAGTTCCTGCACGTGGACGACATGGCCGAGGCCTGCCTGCACCTGCTCGAGCACTACGACGGGCCCGAGCACGTCAACGTGGGCACCGGCACCGACGTCACCATCAAGGAGCTCGCCCACCGGGTGGCCGAGGCCGTGGGCTTCGAGGGCCGCATCGAGTGGGACACCACCAAGCCCGACGGCACCCCGCGCAAGCTCATGGACGTCTCCAAGCTCGCCGCGGCCGGCTGGTCCGCCCGGATCCCCCTTGAGGAGGGCCTGCGCACCACCGTCGACTGGTTCCGCGAGCACCAGGACGGTATCCGCGAGTGACCGTCACGCAACCCCCCACCCCCGAGCCGATCCCGAGGAGAACCATGGAGCACCTTGACGCAGAGCGCGAAGCCCCGGCGCTCGATGCCCGGGATCTGCTGCGTCTGGTGCGCACCCACTGGCGGGCCATCACGCTGATCACCCTGCTGTGCACGCTCCTGGCCCTGGGCTGGACGCTGCTCCAGCCGAAGATCTACTCGGCCACCGCGTCCGGGCTGGTCGTGGCGACCGGTGAGCAGGACCTGGCCAGCGCGCTCGCCGGGAACAACCTGGCCCAGTCCAAGGCGGTCTCGTACGAGTCGCTGGCCACGTCCCGGCCGGTGGCGGAGTCCGTGATCGAGGAGCTCGGCCTGGACGCCACGCCGGAGGAGATCCTGCCGCGCATCGCCACGGACGTTCCCGTGGACACCCCGGAGCTGCGCATCACCGCGGACGCCGAGGACCCCACGGAGTCGGCCGATCTGGCCAACGCCTGGGTCGTGGCCCTGGCGGGTCAGGTCCAGGAGCTGGAGAGCCAGGGCGACGAGGACGCGATCAACCGCGTGGCCGTCCAGCCGCTGAGCAACGCCTCCCTGCCCCTGGCCCCGTCCTCGCCGAACCTCAAGCTCAACCTGGCCCTCGGCCTCGTGGGCGGTCTGGGACTGGGCCTGCTCTACGCCTTCGCCCGGTACAAGATGGACCGGCGGATCAAGTCGGTCGAGGAGATCCGGGACGGCTTCGGCGTCTCGGTCCTCGGGGTGATCCCCACGGACGAGCGGCTGGTGGGCCACCGCGAGATCATCGAGACCGGCTACTCCGGCGGCCGCGGGCACCACGAGTTCTCCGAGGCGCTGCGCGAGCTGCGCACCAACCTCAGCTTCGTCTCGGTGGACAACCCGCCGAGGATGATCGTGGTCACCTCCTCCCTGCCGGGTGAGGGCAAGTCCTCGATCACCGCGAACCTGGCGGTGGCCATCGCCTCGACCGGGCGCAACGTCGTCGTCGTCGACGGGGACCTCCGCCGCCCGGTGATGACCGACCTGTTCGGCCTGGTCCCCGGCGTGGGCGTCACCGACGTGCTGACCGGGCAGGTCCAGGTGGACGAGGTGCTGCAGACCTACGACCGGTTCCCGAACCTGCAGGTGCTCGGCGCCGGCCGCACCGCCCCCAACCCCACCGAGCTGCTGTCCTCGAAGGCCATGCACGCCATGCTCGAGACCCTGGCCGAGGACGCCCTGGTCCTCGTGGACGCTCCCCCGCTGCTGCCGGTCACCGACGCCGCGCTGCTCACCGCCTCTGCGGACGGGGCGATCATCGTGGCCACCGCGCAGAAGACCACCACGGACGAGCTGTCCAAGGCCCTGGAGAACCTGCACCAGGTCCGCGGCACCGTGCTCGGCGTGGTGCTCAACCGCGTGCCCACCACCGGTGCGGACGCCGGCTACTACGGGTACTACGGCAAGTCCTACTACGCGAGCTCGGACGACCAGCCGGCGCCGAGGACCGGTGCGCAGCCGGTCGTCCCGGCCCCGGCCGCCGCTCCGCCGGCGCCGTGGAAGGAGCCCACGGCCCCTGCCGCCGAGGACGCCGCCCCGGCCCCGCGGGCCGAGCGCTCCACGGAGCAGGACAACCCTGAGCACGAGACCTTCGGGATCGAGGCGTGGGGGCGCCCCGGCTCGACCACCGGGTCCACGTCCACGGGACACTGACCACGTTCAAGATCTCGTCCCACCCAGGCCGCAGGGTGCCCTTCCCGTCGGAAGGGCACCCTGCGGCTTTGATTACTGTTCTGGGTCATCGAGAAGACGGACCTTTTGTTACGTCGAGCCCTACTTTGTGAGCACAGGCACGTGGCTTCCGGACGGTGGACGAGACGCAGCCACCGCTGCAACATCCGAGCCGTTCTCCAGGTTGTAGCGGACTTGAACCCTTCTATCCGCTCGTCCACATTCCTGCTGCACCACGCCAATCCGCGCGACGATCAGCTTCACGAGACACCGGTTGATCACAGCGACGGATCGCCCTACGCGGCGGTCCCACTGGCAGGTTCTACCATTCTGCTTTTGGCCCGCTCGCGTCGTTCGATCAATCGCTCCGTCTTGGCCCAACCATTGTGTCCCAGCAACGCACGGTAGGCAGCCTTCCAACCTGCGACGTACCACAGGATCGCGTAGAGCACGTAGACGTGCATGAGCAGCAGCGCCTTCAGCCGTCCTAGGCCGTGACCCTTCTCTTGTCCCCAATAGACGAGGCTGAACAACAGGGCGGGGCCAAAGGCGACCAAGTATGCCGACAGCCACCACGTCGAGTACACGACCGTGCCCAGCAAGAATCCGGCTGCCAGTTCAACTATCCACAGTGCGAAGGCTGCGCTGAGGAAGGAGGTCAGCAACAGCAGGAAGGGGCTGGTGAGGTGGTACAGCAGGTCAGCCCTGCGTATGCCGACGAGGTTGTGCAACACGGAGGACACCATGGACCATGACTGCAGGTGTCCCTGGAACCAGCGGGTGCGCTGCTTGATCCAGCGCTGGATGTCCACCAGGCCCTGCTGATGCACCGAGGAGGTGGAGCAGAACTCAGTGTGCCATCCGTGGAGGATGAGCCGGACTCCAAGATCCAGGTCTTCGGTCAAGCTGCGCGACCATGGTGAGGTACCCAGGTCGTTCAATGCTGAGAACCTCACGAACTGTCCGTTTCCCCCCAGCCCCACGCTGCCCAGGTGCCGCCGGCCTCGTTGAAAAATGTGCGTGTAAAGCACGAACTCCAGATCTTGCATGCGAGCCAGGAGATTGCGGTCCCGGTTGTTGATCCTCACTCCGATCTGCACAGCCCCCAGCTGCTGGTCCGCGAACAGGGGCATCACATCCTGAAGTGCATGCGCATCCAGCCTTCCATCAGCGTCCATCACGCACACGACCACGTCAGAGGGTTTCCAGTTCTCCAGGATCGGGCTGGCCCGCAGATGCTGAATGGCCGCGTTCAAGGCCTCGCCCTTGCCCTGTCGTGCTTCAGGCAGCACCCGTTGCAGCAGATGGATCCGAGGATCTGGATGAGCCCTGACGATTGAAGCAGTCTCGTCATCAGAGCCGTCATCGATGACGAGAATGTGCAGAAGCGGATGGTTCAAGCTGACCAGTCGATCCAGACTCGCCCCGATCACCCGGTCTTCGTTGAGGCAGGGAATCACGAATACCACGGGAGTCTCTGCATGCGCGTATGGCCCATGGTGCGTGCGCATTCGAGCGTATCCAGGATCCCGTCGGGACAGTACGAGCAGCAGCAGGCTGTACAGCACGCTGAGTGTCACCAGCAGGATCGCCAGGCTCAGGACGGGGTCGATCGGCTGATCGAACAGCATGACAGTCATGGCGGTACTACGCGGTGAGAACGTGCGGCTCAGCGGTGGGCTCCAGCTCCTCGAACCGCCTTGGGGTGGCCACGATATGCCGGAAGCCGCGCAAATAAGCGTTGACGGCACTGATGCGCGTGAGGGCGGCAGAGATCGTCACTGCGCTCAGCATGAACGTCAGGTACGCCAAGAACAGCCCCATGGCGACGGTGAGCATCACGCGCTCCCCTGCCTGCAGGATCGACTGCGCCGATTCTACGTACGGAACGATATCTGCGGGCATGACAAAGACAGACAGCACGAACAGCTCCTGTGGACCGAGACCGGCCCATCCCCCCGACAGGCCAATCGGCTCCATTCCCCCCAGGAAGAGCCGACTCCACTCAGAATGACAGGGCTCGGTGACGCGTCACAAGACCATCAATCGGAGGCGCCACATATCTACACATGTGCCTGCATGCAAACGCCTGCGCAGAGGTAGTCCCGAACCTGGACTGGGCACAGCACTACCGGCCACGCCAGGAGACGTCGTGAGGCTCCGTGGGCAATGCCCGAGCAATGCGTCTCGTCCGCTGATAACTGGTGCTCCCTGAAGAAAACACAAAATGTCCAGCATGGAACAGTTGCCGCTTCGGGATGGCTGTCCGAATTCCCTGGAGAAGCCCTTCGCCGCAGATGAGTGACCTATGCAACCAGCGGCTGGTGCCAAATCTCAGCGACGACTTGATGATCTATCGGACACAGGGTGGTGAGCATCGAGATCGACCGTCCGTCACATCATCAGTTATGGAAGCGCGGATCAGTACCTCGACGCCGCGCAACCGCACTGATGGGGCAGGCGCGTTCGCGTCATACAGTGGCCGGGATGCAGGGTCTCGCCTACGAGCGAGCGGCCCCGTGGACGTCGGTCAGGTCGGCAACCGAGCCACCACTGTCGTATCGGCGTTGCCCGTGGTTGCACCGGTTTTCTACGGAATCAGCAGGCCTACGGCTGCGCCCGAATTGATCTGTAATGGGGCACCACAATCACATGGTGGGTCGGGGCCGCGGGTTCACTGCCCAGCGGCCTCCGGGGCGTTCATGTGGGCGATCTGGATGAGGTTGCCGCAGGTGTCGTCGAGCACCGCAGTGGTCACGGGGCCCATTCGCGCCGGCTCCTGCACGAAGCGCACCCCCAGCCCGGTGAGCCGCTCGTACTCGGCCTGCACGTCCTGGACGGCGAAGCTGTTGAACGGGATGCCGTCGGCCACCAGCGCCTCCTTGAAGGGCCGGACGGCCGGGTGCTCGGAGGGCTCCAGCAGCAGCTCCACCCCGTCCGGGACCTCGGGCGAGACCACGGTGAGCCAGCGGAAGGGCCCGGCCGGCACGTCGGTCTTGAGCTGGAAGCCGAGCTTGGTGGTGTAGAAGTCCAGGGCCTTCTGCTGGTCGTCCACGAAGATGCTGGCAGTGGTGATTCTCATGGCGTGTCCTTCGGTGCGGGCGGCAGGGCGTCCAGCCACTGCCGCAGGTCGGTGAGCGGGGAGGTGTCCAGGTGGTGCACCGTGGTGCGCCCCCGGACGGTGCGGGTGACCAGGCCGGCCTCCCGCAGCGCGGCCAGGTGCTTGGTCACGGCCTGACGGGTCAGGGACAGGCCGTGGCCGGTGGTCAGGCGCACGGTCAGCTCGAAGAGGCTCTGGTCGTTGCGCGCGGCCAGCTCCTCGAGCAGGATCCGCCGCGCGGGGTGCGCCAGCGCCTGGAAGAGGAGTTCCACGCACCCAGGATAGGCAACCCCGGAGTTGCTGATCAAGGGTGTGCTGCCGGATGACGACGGCAGCACGCGGAGCGGGGGACGTCGCGCGTCCCCCGCTCCGCGTGCTGCGGTCCGGTCAGACCCGGGTGCCGACCGTGACCAGGTACTCCATCTCGAAGCGCGCCCGGTCGGCGCTCCCGCGGTTCCACTCGTCGCAGAGCCGGTCGATCGCCGCGTCGAACTCCGCGGCCCGGCCCTCCCGCGCCGCATTGGCCCGGGCGGCGATGGTGGGCCCGTAGTTGGCCTTGAAGTGCTCGCCGAAGTCGCGGGCCCGCTCGAACGCCGTGACCTCGAGGACGTCCCGGCGGACCGTGGCCAGGTCCACCCGCCCGCCGAAGAGCCCGCGCTGGTGCTCCTCGCTGCCCCACAGCGGCGGCGGCTGCACGCCCGGCGGCGGGGCGGGGGCGAAGGGCTTCATGGTGCGGAAGAGCTCCCCCACCATGCCCTCCGGGGTCCAGCAGAGCAGCGCGAGGGTGCCGCCGAGGCGGGTCACCCGCACCAGCTCGTCGGCCGTGCGCTGGTGGTGCGGGGCGAACATGGCGCCGATGGAGGACATCACCACGTCGTAGGAGCCGTCCTCGAAGGGCAGGTTCTCCACGTCGGCCTCGACCCAGTCGAGGTGGAGCCCGGCGGCCTCGGCGCGGCGGCGGCCGACGTCGAGCAGTTCGGGCGTGAGGTCGCTGGCGGTGACGCGGGCGCCCGCCGCGGCCGCGGGCAGGGAGGCGTTGCCGGTGCCGGCGCCGACGTCCAGGACCCGCCGGCCGGGGTCGATGCCGGCGGCCTCGACGAGGCGCGGGCCCAGCGGGAGCAGGAACGTCTCCACCATGGCCGGGTAGTCGCCCGAGGCCCAGATGGCGCGGTGCTTGGCCTTGAGCTGCTGGTCCGCCGTGGGCGTGCCGGGTGCCGGGGTGCTGAGGGTCTGTGCCATGACGGGGTCTCCTGCTCGGTGGTGCGAAAGCCTCGGGTCGAGGCCTGCTGCTGGTGTGCGGTGAAGTGGTGTCACGCCATCCAGCATCCGCCGGCCGGCGGGGCCGAACATCGGGAGAACGCCCTATTCGATCCCCATCCCCGGAGCCCTATGCCGGGCCCCGTCCGGTGCCCCGTCCCGGGTCCCCGTCCCGGCCGGTGGCCACCGCGTGCGCGACCGCCTCCGCACGGTTGTGCACCCCGAGCTTCATCAGGATCCGGCTCACGTGGTGCCCGGCGGTCTTCTGGCTGATCCCCAGCACCCGCGCGATGCGCGCGTTGGACATCCCGAGGGCGATCAGGTCCAGCACCTCGTGCTCGCGGGAGGTCAGCTCCCCGGCGCTGCGGGACCGCGGCGCCGTGCCGCCCCCGAGCTCGCGCAGGAGCCGGGCGGCGGCGTCCAGCTCCCGGGAAGCCCCGAGCTCCCGGAAGACGGCCTGGGCGGCCAGCGCCTCCTCCCGCGCCAGCTCGGGCGAGTCGTCCCGCACCGCGCGCGCCAGTTCGACCCGGGCCAGCCCGACGTCCAGCGGCATGGCCAGCACGCCGAAGGCACGCAGGGCCCGCCGGGCGGACTCCGCCGCGGCGGCGCGGTGCCCGGTGGCCAGGGCGAGCCGGGCCGCCGCCAGATCGGCGCGCGCGGCGCCGAGCCGCACCCCGGACTCCCCGGCGATGCCCTGGAGCTGCTCGACGGCGACTTCCGCCCCGGCGGGGTCCCCGGCCGCCAGACGGGCGTCGACGAGGACGGCCAGCAGCTGCGCGGTGCGCACCGCGTGCCCCTCCGTCTCGGACAGGCCCCGCTCGAGCAGGGCGACCGCCACCTGCGAGCGCCCGTCGGCGAGGTGCAGCAGGGCCAGGGCGCGCAGGGACGCGGGGTGCTCCTCGCGCCGGGCCAGCAGCTGCTCCGCCTCCCGCAGGCGCCCCTGGTGGATCCGCAGCTCCGCGAGGGAGGCGCGGGCGGGGACGCTCAGCTCCGGGATGGCGCGGGCGTGGGTGGCCAGCGCGGACGTCAGCGCCGCCTCGGCCTCGGCCCAGTGGCCCGTGGCGATCAGCACGTCGGCGTGGACGGTCCGGCACACCCCCAGCAGCGGCGCCGCGTGGTGGGTCCGGGCGAAGCCCTCCACCCGCTCGCACCACTCCACGACCCGCTCCCACTCCTCCGCCTCGGCGCAGGCCCCGACCAGGGTGCAGTAGGTCTCGCCCAGGGTGTGGACGTTGCGGATCCGGCCCGCCGTGGCCGCGACCATGGCCTCCTCGAGCAGCCGCAGGCCCGGTTCCCGGTGCCCGGCGGTCAGCTCCGCCTTGCCCAGCAGGCTCAGCGCGAGGATCTCGAGGTCCTCCGTCCCCGTGTCGCGGCCGATGCGCAGTGCGCGGGCGGCCTGCTCGGCCTGCTCCTCGACGGCCTCGGCCTGCTGCGCCCAGCCGATCGCCACCCAGCCGTGCCCAACGCCGGTGGGGGTGTCCTCGAGGATCCGCTCGGCCCGGGCGAGCCAGCCCCGGGCCGCGGACGGCCGGCCGGCGATCAGGTGCTGGTCGGACACCCAGGCCGCCACCCGGGCGGCGTCGTGGCAGCGGCGCTGGGCCGCGTAGCCCGTGACGGCGCGCTCGCGCCACTCGATGCCCTCCGCGATCCTGCCCTCGAACCACAGGGCCAGGCCCAGCCCCTCGGCGGCCGCCGCGTGCTCGGCGGAGCCGGCACCGTCCAGGACGCACTCGAAGGCCCGGCGCGCACCGGGCCAGTCGGCCCGTTCGAGCGCCTCCGCCCCCTCCTGGATCAGCCCGCCGGTCTGCGGCGACTCCATGCCAGCAGTATCCCACCGGGCCCGCCGCGGGGACAGGCGGACGGCGATCCGCTCACAGCAGAGGACCCGCCCGCCGATGCCGGGACGGACCTAGCATGGGTCCATGAGCGATGTGACTGAGCCCACACCGGCGTATTCCCCCGTCCCCGCACCGCGGGAGCGGACGGCGCCGCGAGCGCCCGTGGACCCGCTGTGGCGGTCCGTGCTCGGGATGTTCCTGCGCCGCCACCGCCTGGCGCAGGGGCTCACGCTGGCGCAGGTGGCGCGCACGTCCGGGGTGTCCACGCAGTACCTCTCCGAGATCGAGCGCGGGGTGAAGGACCCCTCCTCGGAGATCATCGCCGCGGTGGTGGGGGCCCTGGGGCTGAACCTGCTCGACCTCACGGCCGGCACCACCGGGGTGCTGCGGGACGCGGCCCCGGCCGCCCGGACCGCACCGGGCGGGCCGGTCGGCCTGGCCGGTCCCGTGGCCCTGGCCGTCTGAGCGCCCGCGGCGCCGCTCCCCGGCACCGCTCCCCCGGTGCTGCCCACCGAGGACCCCTCTCCCGGGCCCGCTGCCCCGGGTCAGCGGGCCCGGACCTCCCGCGGGGCCACCACCCGGTCCGCCCCACCGTAGGCCACCGCCTCCTCGGCGGTGAGCACGAGGTCCCGGTCGGTGTCCTCGCGGATCTGCTGCGGGGTGCGCCCCGTGTGCCGGGCCAGGACCTGCTCCAGCTGCGCGCGGGTGCGGGCGATCTCCTCGGCCTCGAGGATGAGGTCCGGGATGGCGCCCTGGCCCTGGGCGGCGGGCTGGTGCAGCACCACCCGGGCGTGCGGCAGCACCGAGCGGCGTCCCGGGGCGCCGGCGGCCAGCAGCACCGCGGCCGCCGAGGCGGCCTGGCCCACGCAGGTGGTCTCCACGGGGGCGCCCACGTACTGGACGGCGTCGTAGACGGCGAGCATCGCGGTGGTGGAGCCGCCCGGGGAGTTGATGTAGAAGCCGATCGGCTGCTCGGAGCCGTAGGAGTCGAGGTAGAGCAGCTGGGCGATCAGGACGTTGGCGACCCCGTCGTCGATCTCGGTGCCCAGGTAGACGATCCGCTCGGCCAGGAGCCGGCTGAAGACGTCCATGCTGCGCTCCCCGTGGGGCGTGCGCTCGACGACGTAGGGCACGGTGTAGGTGCTCATGACCCCACCCCCGCGGCGGCGGGCGAGGCGGGGGACGCGGCGGCGCGGGGCCGGACGTCGTCGAGCCCGGCGATGACCTTGTCCACGAACCCGTAGGCGAGGGCCTGCCCGGCGGTGAACCAGCGGTCGCGCTGGGAGTCGGCCGTGATCCGCTCGACCGGCTGGCCGGTGTGCTCGGCGATGAGCCCCAGCACGGTGTCCCGGGTGTGGCGCAGGTCCTCGGCCTGGATGGCGATGTCCCCGGCGGTGCCGCCGATCCCGGCCGAGCCCTGGTGCAGCAGGATCCGCGCGTGCGGCAGGGCGTAGCGCTTGCCCGGGGTGCCGGCCGAGAGCAGGAACTGCCCGGCGCTGCAGGCCAGCCCCATGGCGAGGGTGGAGACGTCGTTGGGGATGATCCGCATGACGTCCATGATCGCGAGCATCGCCGGGACGGAGCCGCCCGGGGAGTTGATCCACAGGCTGATGTCCCGGCGCGGGTCCTGGGCGGAGAGCAGCAGCAGCTGGGTGCACAGCCGGTTGCCGGTGGCCTGGTCCAGCTCGGCGCCCAGCACGATGATGCGCTGCTCCAGCAGCCGGGAGGCCAGTTCGTCGTCGATGGGGGTCCTGGGTGGTGCGGTGGTGGTGTTCATGGCTCCAGCGTGGACCCGCCCGGCAGCGGGCGGAACCCGGATCTGCTGTGCGCGGCTCCGCCCTGAGCGGCTCCGCCTGAAGCGGATTCACCCCGGTGCCGCGGCGTCCGGTCGCGGTCCTATGCTGGGCTCAGCCGGCGAGGTGCCGGCCCCGCGGAGGAACTGCCATGGACGAGCTGGACCGGATCGCCGCCGCCTTTCCGGAGCTGCGCTGGTCCCGGGCCCGGCGCATCACGGAGGGCTGGGACCACGTCGTCGTCGTCCTCGACGACGCCCGGGTGTTCCGCTTCCCGCTCGAGCCGCCCTACGCGGACGGGCTCGGCCGGGAGATCGCGGTCCTGGAGCATCTCGCCGGACATCTCGCCGAACGTGCCGCCGGCCGTGCGAGCCGGGGGCCCGGCGCCCAGCCGCCGGTGCGGATCCCGCGCTACGACCGGGTGGCGCCCAACGGCTCGTTCGCCGGCTATCCCCTCGTGCCGGGCCGGGCGCTGACGCCGCAGCTGCTGGCCGCCCTGCCGGCCGCCCAGCGGGGAACGCTGATCGGGCAGCTGGCGGGCTTCCTCTCCGCCCTGCACACCGCCCCGATCGCCGGGACGCCGCTGGAGCGGGTGCCGCCGTCCTGCCTGGCCGAGGACCAGCAGGAGATCCGCGCGGGGGCGGCGGCCCACCTGCCGGCCGTGCTGACCCCGGCGGAGCTGGCCGAGGTGGAGTTCGTCCTCGCCGACGTCGACGAGCTGCTGGCCGCCGACCTGCCGTCGGTGTTCACCCACAACGACGTCTACAGCCGGCACCTGCTCTGGGACGGGGCCGCCGGCCGGCTGGGGGTCATCGACTTCAGCGACATGTGCCTCGGGGACCCGGCGGTGGACTTCGCCGAGCTGCACGAGTACGGCGAGGCCTTCGTCGGCGCGGTCTACGAGCGCTACACCGGGCCGAAGGACCCCGGGTTCCTGGACCGGGCGTGGACCTACCAGCGCTGGGTCGGGGTGTACATGCTCACCGACCACTTCGCGGTCGGCAAGACCACCTGGTCGGTGGCGCGGGAGACCTTCGACCGCTGCCGCTCCCCGCGGCCGTGACTCCGGAGCCGCCCGGGTCACCCCTCCAGGGCCGGGCGCAGCACCGTGGAGGCCCACGCGCCGAGCCGGGTCGGCGTCGTCGTGAGGACGTCCCGGGGGTTCTCGGGGACGAAGCCGCGCTGCCCGCGGGACATGCCCAGCACCCCCTCCACCTGGGCGTCGGTGAGGCCCAGGCCCCGCAGCGCCGCGGCGACCTCGGCCTCGGCCGCCGTGCCGAAGCGGGCGTGGCCGGCCACCGGGTCGTCGTCGAGGCTCGGCGGGTCCACCCAGTACAGGGCCTCGGCGCCGGCCGTGGCCCGGAGCACCGCCTCGACGTCGCCCTGGTCCCCCTCCACCACCGTGCAGCGCGCCCGCACCGCGGGGTCCAGCCGGGCGGCGTCCCGGACCAGGAGCGTGGGCCGGGCCCCGGCCTGCAGCAGCAGCTGCACCACCCGGGAGCCGACGTGGCCGGTGGGCGTGGTGACCACGAGGCTCACGCCGGGCCCTCCCGCCGCGCGGCCGCACGGTTCCCCGCACCGCGGTCCCGGGCGCTGCGGTCCCGGACGCTGCGGTCCTCCGCGGCGGCCGGGTCGGCGACGGCGGCGGCGAGGGCCAGCAGGCCCGCGGAGACCTCCCGGACGACGTGCTCGGCCTCGGCCCAGGGCGGCTGGAAGCTGTGGGCGCACTCGATGGTGAAGCCCAGCACCCGGGTGCGGGACGGGTCGGCGAAGTGCCGGCTGTAGGCGTAGTCGTCGCCGGCCCCGGAGGTGGGGTAGAGCCCGCCGAAGGCCGGCACCACCGGGTACACGTCCCCCCGCACCTGCCGGATCGCCTCGCTCATCACCGCCCCGAGGGCCAGCTCCGCCTCCAGGTCCGCGGCCGGGAGGTACTCGCGGTAGGCGGTGTCGCCGGGGATCCCGCGCAGCGCGTCGTAGGCGGGGTTGCGGAAGCTCTGCCCGGGGTCCGCGGACTGGTGCTCGTCGCTGCCCCAGTTGTGCAGGATCACCGGCACGTAGCTGTGCACGTCCACCTGCCAGCGGATCCCCGGGACGGTGTCCAGCAGATGCACCACGTTGCGGGTCTCCGGCTCCGAGGCCGCCGCGGGGCCGCGGTAGACCTGGCGGGGGTCGCAGGGGTCGGCGGAGGTGGCCACGTCCGCGTCGGGGTGGAACGCCGCGGTGTGGTCCCAGAGGAAGTCGAAGTTGCGGTTGACGTCCACCCCGGTGCAGAGGCCGCCGGCCGGGTGCGGGCGGCGGTTCTTGCGCCACAGGGGCTCGGCGGTCTGGCTGTGGTGGCGCCCGTCCGGGTTGACGCACGCCACGACGTAGAGGGTGGTGCCCCGCAGCACCTGCTGGACCTGCTCGGCGGGCACCCGGTGGTCCCCGTACACCAGGCCCGTGCCGCGGGCGGCGGCCTCCAGCAGGTCCGCGGCCAGGGACACGAGCGCGTCCGGCGGCACCCACTCCCGGGCGTGCACCCCGCCCAGCAGCAGCACCCCGGGGCGCTGCGGGTCCGCCCCGAGGCGCAGGCACCGGACGAGCCGGCCCTCGTGGGTGCGGTGCGGCAGCTCGATGAGCTCCGTGAGGGCGGGGTACTCGGCGGCCAGGGACTGCAGGGCCGTCTCGATCTCGTCGACGTTGAGGTAGCTCATGGCGATCAGCCCTTTCCCCCCAGGCCCCGCACGGGGACCAGCCGTGTGCCGGGCACGGTGGCCCGTCCCGGTGCGGCGTCCTCTCGTGCGGCCTCCTGCAGTGCGGAGCCGCCGAGGAGGAACCGGTTGCCGGTGCCGACCTCGGCCTGGCGCTGCCGGCCCACGGCGGTGGCGTCCTCCCGGACCTCCACCCGCACCCGGGCGCCGGAACGGGTGCCGCGGGCGGCCTCGAGCCGGTCCTGCGGCAGGTAGGCGTCCACCACCCAACCCCCGGCCTCCGGCCGCGGGACGGCGCGGCAGCCCAGGTCCGCCCCGGTCTCCCGGGCGAAGGCGCGCAGCTCGCCCAGCTCGGCGCCGTGCACCTCCACGTGGATCAGGGCCGGCAGTGCGGCGCCGCCGCCCGGAACGTCCTCGCTCATGACATCTCCCTCGCCGGCGCAGGGAGCAGGGCCTCGGCCGCCTGCACGGCGGCCGCGGCGCTGACCCGCCCGTAGCCGTAGTCGTCGTCGTGCCCGGCGTCGTCGTAGGGGACGCCGCCGATCTTCGCCGCGGACTCCCGCAGGACCGCCCGCAGCTGCGCCCCGGTGAGACCCGGGTTGACCGCCAGCGCCAGGGCCGCGCAGCCCGCCGCGCACGGGGCCGCGAAGCTCGTGCCGGTGGCCACCCGGTAGCCGCCGTCGCCGCCGGTGCTCAGCACGTCCACGCCGGGCGCGATCAGCTCGACCTCCGGTCCCCGGGCCGCCTGGTCCTCGAGGTCGTCGTGGGTGGAGCGCACCACGGCCACCACGTCCGGGTGGGAGACCACCTCGTCCAGGAGCACGTCGACGTTGCGCCCGTTGCTGGCCGCCCAGAAGACCGCCATGCCCGCCTCGCCGCGGCCCCCGCGCGCGGCGGCGGCCAGCGCCAGGTCCAGCACGGTCGCCAGCTCCCACGCGGCGTCGTTGGGGCCCAGGCTGCAGACCAGGATGTCGGCCCCGGACCGCGGATCGGCCCCGGGGACCTCCGAGGACGGGTCGGCCGCGCAGGCCACCGCCCGCGCGAGGGTCGTCTGGTCGCCGACCTGGTCGGGCAGGCACGCCAGCAGCACCAGCCCGCACTCCGGGGCGGCCCCGGAGCCGCCCCGGCCGTTGCCCTGCCGGGCGCCGACCATCCCGGCGCAGAACGTCCCGTGGTCGCCGGACGGCATGCCGGCCGTGCCGGGCACGAACCGCGGCCTCCCGCCGGGTCCCGGACTGGGGTCGGTGAAATGCCCGGACGTGCCCAGCACCCCGTCCCGCAGGTCCTCGTGGGTGGCCAGGAAGCCGTTGTCGATCACGGCCACCCGCACGCCGGCCCCGCGGGTGCGCTCCCAGGAGGCCTCCGCGGCGACGTCCGCGCCCGGTGTGCCGCCGGTCTGGCCGGTGTTCGACCACTGCCACTGCTCCCGGTAGCGGGGATCGGCCGGGGCGGCCCGCCCGGGGACGTGCTCCTGGAAGCTGGGCTCGGCGAGGCTGACCCGGGGGTCGTCGTGCAGCGCCACGGAGGCGTCGAGGGCGTCCGGGTGGGCCGTGGCGTCCACCTCGAAGAGGTTCGGGGCGAAGCCCAGCCGCCCGACCTCGGCCAGCTCCAGCTCCGCCAGGACCGCGGCGGCGTCCTCCTCGGGGATCTCCTCCCGCAGCTGCACCACCAGGCGGCGGGTGACGATCCCGTAGCGGCCGTCCCGGCGCCGGACCAGCACCCCGGCCGCCGGGGCTGGCCCGTCCGCCGGCGGCTGCGCGAGGAGACGGGACGTGCCGGTCGTGGGGCGCACGAAGACCCAGCCGGCCCGGTGGAACGCCTCGAGGGAGTCCGCCGGCATCGCGAGGGCGGCGGGGTCGACCTCCGGGCCCAGCGCCTCCCACCGGACTCCCGCGGCGGAGGACTGCACCGGGGCGACGTCCTCGATCTGCTCCACGGTCCTCAGCCGACCGCGCTGGTAGTAGCTGCGTTCCATCGCGCTCCTCCCGGGATGCCGGCCCTCGGGCCGGGCGGCGGCGCCGGTCGTGGCCGTCCCGCCGCCGACGTCGCGCGCGCGTCGTCGTGGCACCCACCTAACCACTCCGGGGCCGCGGCCGCACCCGGTGCGGCGTCACAGTCCGCCCGCACCGGCCGGCTGGCGCCCCGGCGCGGAGCACGCGAGACTGCCATGACAGCGGCGCGCCCGGCGCCGCGGGGAAGGCGTGTTCCGTGGAGTGGGCTCAGCTGGTGGCCGTGGCGCTGGTGGTCGTGGAGTACGGGCTCAAGCTGGTGGCCGTCGGCACCGTGCCGGAGAACCGCCGCCCCTCCTCGTCCTCGGCGTGGCTGCTGCTGATCCTCTTCGTGCCGGTCGTGGGCTTCCCGCTGTACTGGCTGATCGGCAGCCCGTACCTGCGCGGGCGCCGGCACGAGGTGCAGACCCGGGTCAACCGGCTGCTGGCCGAGCACACCGGGCACCGGCCCACGGTGCCGCCGGGGGCGGACCCGTCCCCCGAGCTGGCGTCGGTGCTGCGGATGACCCGCCGGCTCTCGGGGATGCCGTGCGTCACCGGGACCGACGAGGGGCTGCTCGACGACGCGCCGCAGACCTACGCCGCCATGGCCGAGGCGGTCGCGGGCGCGCGGACCTACGTGCACGTGGAGTTCTACATCATGGCCTGGGACGGGACCACCGACCCGTTCTTCACCGCCCTGGCCCAGGCCGTGCGCCGCGGCGTGCGGGTGCGGCTGCTCATGGACCACCTCGGGTCACGGAGGTACCCGGGCTGGCGGGCGTTCCGCCGCCGGCTCACGGACGCGGGCATCGACTGGCACCTCATGATGCCGATCGCCCCCCTGCGCGGCCGGTGGCGGCGCCCGGACCTGCGCAACCACCGCAAGCTGCTGGTCGTCGACGGCGAGGTGGCCTTCCTCGGCTCGCACAACATGATCGACCCGGCCTACGGCAGCGCCCGCAACGCCCGCGCCGGGCGGCGGTGGAACGACCTGACCCTCCAGGTGCGCGGCGAGATCGTGCGGGCGGTCGAGGCGGTCTTCGCCACGGACTGGTACCTGGAGACCGGGCAGCGGCTGACGCCCGCCCAGCACGTCGTGGACGCGCCGTCCCTGGTGCCCGGCGGGCCGGCCCACGCGATGCAGCTGATCCCCTCGGGGCCGGGGTTCCCCTCCGAGCCGAACCTCCGGGTCTTCACCGCGCTGGTGCACCAGGCCACCGAGACGATCTCGCTCACCAGCCCGTACTTCGTGCCCGACGAGTCGCTGCTGGCCGCCATCACCACCGCCGCCTACCGCGGCGTGCGGATCGACCTGTTCGTCGGCGCGGAGGCCGACCAGTTCCTCGTCGGCCACGCCCAGCGCTCCTACTACCGCGCCCTGCTGGAGGCCGGGGTGCACATCCACCTCTACCCCGCCCCGGCGGTGCTGCACGCGAAGTACCTCACCGTCGACGACACCGTGGCCATGATCGGATCCTCCAACCTGGACTTCCGGTCCTTCGCCCTGGACTACGAGGTGATGCTGCTGGCCTTCGGCGGGGACCTGGTGGCCCGGCTGCAGGCCAACGACGCGCGGTACCGGGCGATCAGCCGGGAGCTGACCCTGCAGGAGTGGCGGGGCCAGCCCTGGCACCACCGCTACCTCGACAACGTGTGCCGGCTGGTCTCCGCCCTGATGTGACCCGGGCCGCCGCGGCTCAGCGCAGGCCCGCCACGGCGCGGCGGTACGCGCTCCGGGCGGCGGCGGAGGAGTCGACGCGCCAGTCGCGCTCCTTGCGCTCGTGGAACCAGATGACGGCACGGACGTCGCCCTGCCGGACGAGGTAGTCGAAGAGCCCGGTGATCCACTCGGCCTTGGACTGCCCGGGCGCCCGTCCCTCGGCGGACGCCGTCTCCGTGACCACGACCGGCAGCCGGGTGCCCAGGCCGCGCAGCTCCGCCAGACCGGGGCCGAGGAGCTCCTCGGGGGTGGTCCAGGACAGCGGGGGCTCTTCGGGCCCCCAGTTGTAGCCGTCGAGGCCGAGGACGTCGACCACGTCCGGGCCGGGGAAGCAGTCGGCGAGCCGTGCGCCGCCCGCGTCCGCGGAGGGGGCCGGGACGTTGGGCGCCCAGCACCAGCGCACGTTGTCGGCCCCGGCGGCGGTAAACATGCCGTGGACGTGGCGCCAGGCCCGGACGTACTGCTCGGCGGTGTTGCCCTGGACGCCGGCCGCCCACGGGTACCAGGTGCCGTTCATCTCGTGCGCGAAGCGCAGGACGACGTCGTGGCCCCACGCGGCCAGGGCCTGCGCCCAGGTGCTGATGCGGTGGTCGTGGTCCCCCGCGGCGAACCGGGACAGGGCGAAGGCCGGCTGCCGCGTCCCGTCCGCGGGCGCCGCGCCCTCGGGCGGGGCGTACCAGGGCTCCCAGGTCAGGACGGGGACGGCGCCCTGGGCCCGCACGGCGTCGAGGGCGTCCAGCGGCGGCGTCTCGTGGGACCAGTCCCGGAAGAGCAGCA
This sequence comes from Kocuria sp. KH4, assembly GCF_053711175.1. Classification (NCBI taxonomy): domain Bacteria; kingdom Bacillati; phylum Actinomycetota; class Actinomycetes; order Micrococcales; family Micrococcaceae; genus Kocuria; species Kocuria sp. KH4. The sequence goes on along the minus strand of NZ_JBSJYX010000005.1, from coordinate 42,620 downwards.
TCCACCGGGGCGCGGCACCGGTCATGGCGGTGAAGGCCGGTCCGTCCTGGGGCCCGTGCGGCAGGAAGACCCCGTGCTCCAGCGGGCGGACGCGGTGGTGGGGCGGCAGGCTCTCGACGGTGGTCCGGTCCGCGCAGGCCGTCACGAGGAGCGCCGTGAGCGCGGCCGTGAGCACGCAGCGCCGGTCCGGTGGGTGGATGTCCATGGTGGTCCGTGCCTGTCTCCTGCCGGGTCCTGCCGCCGCGGCCCCGGCCTGTTCCGGTGACGCGGCGGCATCAGCGGGCCTCGCTCCGCGCCGGCTCCTCCTGCGGGGCGAAGCCGTCGTAGCGCACGGCCTTGATGAGCACGCTCAGCAGCACGAGGTCGAACACCACCCAGGCGACGTTGACCAGCGTGCCGATCGGCTCGTTCAGCCCCAGGGCCAGGCGCGCGATGCCGACCACCGCCGCCGCGGCGAGCAGGCCCATGGCGATCAGCTGGGGCCGGATCAGGTGCCAGTCCCGGCTGTTGCCCTCCTTCACCTTCGGGGTGACGGCGAAGCCGAGGGGGCGGCCGAACCACACGTTGCGCGCGGCGGTGGTGCAGGCCTTGATCCAGGTGGGGAACATGGCCAGGCTGTACTGCTGTCCCCGCCAGGTCTTGGCGCCCCGCCCGGCCACCGCGAAGAGCACCTGGTTGATGAGCATGAACGGGATGAACCGGATGAAGAACTCCGTGCTGAGGCTGTCCACGGGCAGCACGCCGAACAGCAGGTAGATGATCGGCGCCGCGATGTAGATCACCGCGGTGAAGCCGGACAGGTAGCTCCACATGGTGGCGAAGTACATCAGGCGCTGGGTCCACTTCATGCCCCGCTTGGACAGCGGGTTCTCCCGCAGCAGCACCTGGATGGTGCCCTGCGCCCAGCGCAGGCGCTGCGTCAGCATGGTCTTGAGGTCCTCCGGGGCCAGGCCCAGCGCCAGGATCTCGTGGTGGTAGACGCTGCGCCAGCCCAGAGCGTGCATGCGCATGGAGGTGGCCATGTCCTCGGTCACCGAGATCGTCGCCAGCGGCATGACCGGCTGCGCCTCGTCCCCGCGCTCCACGGAGATGGCGTCGAGCACCGCCTGCACGGACTCCAGCGCCCCGAGCGGGGACCACTCCCGGGACGAGAGCTGCTCGACGGCGACCTCGACCTCCTCCGGGGTGAGGTGCCCGTGGCTGCCGTCCAGCCCCATCGCGGCGATCTCCGCCAGGTCCGCCTGGAGCGCGGAGACGTCCGCGGACACGAGCTCCTGGACGGCCCGGTCCACCGTGCGCCGCAGGTCGTAGGTGATCTCGCTGTAGGAGCGCCCGGACTTCAGCTCCGCGCGGGCCCGGTTGGTGGCCTGCTCCACCTCGTCGAGCAGGCGGCCGACCATCGGGTCGGACGCCTGCGCGGACCGGCGCGCCTTGCGCACCGCGGAGCGCGAACCCTTGAGCGCGGTGCGGATGTTGCGCTCGACCTCCTGCACGTAGCCGACCAGGCCCAGCTGCATCAGCGCCTCGCGGCGCAGGATCGCGTTGGAGCCGCAGAAGAAGGCCGCGTTCCAGCCGTCCTTGCCCTGCTGGAGCGGACCGTAGAACAGGGGCGCCTGGCTGCCCAGCGGGTCGTCCTCGGGGACGTTGACGAACCACTGCGGGGTCTGGACCAGGCTGACCTTGCGGTTGTTGAAGTAGCCCAGGGTCCGGTCGAGGATCTCCGGCTTCGGGATCTGGTCGGCGTCGAGGATGAGCATGAACTCGCCCTGGGTGAGCATCAGGGCGTTGTTGAGGTTGCCCGCCTTCGCGTGGCGGGGCCGGTCCGCCCAGTCCGCGCTGCGGGTGAGGTAGCCGATGCCGTGGGACTCGGCCAGCTCCCGCAGCTCCTCGCGCGCCCCGTCGTCGAGGATCCACGTGGCGTGGGGATAGCGGATGCGCTGGGCGGCCAGGGCGGTGTCCATGACCATGTCCAGCGGCTCGTTGTAGGTGGTGATGAAGACGTCCACGGTCATCCCGGGCGGGGCCTCCGGGGGCGTGCGCTCCTTGATCCGCCACATCGTCAGGCCGAACAGCATCACGTCGATCAGGCTGTAGGTCTCGGCCACCACCAGCGGCACGGCGATCCACCACGCCGACCAGTTCAGCGACTCCAGCCAGCGCCACGTCACGTAGTTCACGCCGAGGAGGACGGTCAGCAGGACCAGCAGGCGAATCCAGAAACGGTGCACATCATCTCCCGGGGGTGTCCTGCGGGACGGAACTCCGCCCGCGGAGACCCAGCTTAGTGCGCGGCGCGGCGGGACGGGCCGACCCCGGCCCGCTCGGCCCGGCGTGCGGCCGGCGACCGCCTGCTCGATACTGGGAGCACAGTGTCGTGGGCGGGCAGCGCCGGAGGAGAGGAGCACGCATGAAGTTCACCGTGGAGCACGTAGGGGGCTGCGCCGTGATCTCCGGCACCGGCCGGCTGAACATGGTGCAGGCGCCGAGGCTGCGCGAGGTGGTGGCCGAGGTGGTCGGCGCGGGCCACCACCACGTGGTGATCGACATGGCGGGGGTGGAGTTCGTGGACTCCACCGGTCTCGGCGCCCTGGTCGGCTGCCTCAAACTGGCCCGGCAGGCCGGCGGCGACCTGCGCATCGCCGCCGTGAACGACCAGGTGCGCATGCTGCTGAAGCTGACCGGCATGGACCGGGTGCTCACCCCCTACGGCTCGCCCCGGGACGCCTGTCCCGAGGCCTGAGCCCCCGGTCCGGCTCAGCCGACCCGGCGCAGGGCCAGGACGGTCGTGTCGTCCTCGGCCACGGCGGAGTCGGCGTAGTCGTTGCACAGCACCACGAGCTCCTCGGCGGTCGCGGCCAGCGAGTTCAGCGCCGCCGCGGTGGCGACGGCCTCGTGGAGGTCGGCGAAGAAGTCCAGGAACCCGTCGGAGACCACCAGCAGGGTCTCCCCCGGCGCCAGGGCATCGGTGTGCAGGTCCCAGGTCCAGTCCGGCAGCACGCCCAGGGGCGGTCCGGAGGAGGCCAGCCGGCGCCAGGTCCCGTCGGGGCGCAGGACCAGGGCCAGGCCGTGCCCGGCGTCGATGTACTCGAGGGCGCCGCTGCCGGTGTCCAGCCGGGCGATGAACGTGGTGATGAACGCCCCGGCCTCCTCCAGCAGCGGGGTCAGCGCGCCGGCGGCGCGGGCCATCGCCTCGGGAGCGGCGTTGTACTGGAACGTGCCGCGCAGCACCGCGCGCGCCGAGGCCGCCAGCAGGGCCGCGGGGATGCCCTTGCCCATCACGTCGGCCACCATGAGCTGCAGCTGGCCGTCGCGCAGCATCCAGTCGTAGAAGTCGCCGCCCAGCGACCTGGCCGGCAGGCACCGCCCGGCCACCTGGACCTCCGGGGTGGTGAGGGCGGTGCGGGGCATCAGCATCTGCTGCACCTGCTCGGCCCGCTCCATCTCCCGGGCCGCGGCCAGCTCGCGCTCCACCCACGCGGCCAGCTCGCCCAGCAGCCGCCGCTCCCGCTCGTCCAGCTCCCGCGGGTGGTCGTCCACCAGGCACAGCGACCCCACCGGCTCCCCGCCCGGGGCGTGCAGCGGGTGCCCGGCGTAGAACCGCACCGGGTCCGGGTCCGTGATGAAGGAGCTGCCCCGGAACCGCTCCTCGATCACGGCGTCCGGCACCACCAGCACCTCGTCGGCCTCCACGGTGCGGGCGCACAGCGAGTCGGTGCGCGTGGCGTGGACCAGCCCGTCCAGGCCGGCCTCGGCCTTGGTGAACTGCCGGTCGGCGTCGATCAGGTTCACCGCGGCCGCCTTCACCCCGAAGACCTGCTGGGCGATGCGCACCACCCGGTCGTAGCGCTCCTCCCGGGGGGTGTCGAGGACGTGCAGCGCGTGCAGGGCCCGGACCCGGGCCGCTTCCTCCGGTGTCTCCGCGTCGATGGTCATGCCCTCTACGCTACCGATCCGGTGCGCCCGGGGCACCGTCCGGCGACGCCCGGTGACGCACCGCCGGATCGCCGCCCGCGGCCGGGGCCGCCGGTCACGCCGCCGGTGTCCGCTCGGCGTAGCGGCGCTCCCACGCGATCACGGCGTCGGTGGCCTCGAAGAGCTCCTCCGCCATCTGCTGGAGCACCGCGTCCTCCTGGCGGTAGGGGTCGATCACGTCGTTGCGCTCGGGGTGGCGCACCGGCACGCGCTGGCGCAGCCGGGGCGCCTGCTGCACCAGCCACGCCCAGCGCTGACCGCGGTCGGCCGGGACGGCGGCGTCGAGCTCCGGGTCGGTGGAGAGGTACTGCAGGATCCGGGCGAACTCCCGGAGGGTGAAGACCCGCTTGAGCAGCCGCGGCGACTGCTGGAGCACGAGCTGGGTGTGCTCCCGGGCCATGACCAGCACCAGGTCCACGTCCCGCAGGATCTCGGGGGTGACCTGCCGGGCCCGGTGCTCGGCGGCGGCGTCGAGGCCGCGGTCGTGGGCCAGCCGGCCCACCCGCTCCTCGAAGCCCTGGTCCACCAGCGCGTGCATCCCGGCGCTGGTCACCGTGAACCCGCCCGGGGAGACGCCGTTGAGGCCGTGGTCGAGCTCCACCGCCGCCATGGGCGAGCGGCAGACGTTGCCCGTGCAGACCGTCAGGATGCGCGTGGGGGGCATGGTTCTCCTCCGGGGGGCGAGTCCGGTTCATCGTATCCGGCGGAGCGGCTCCTCCCCGATCGGCATGCTGAGCAGGTGGTAGCTGAGTGCCTTGCCGTGGCCGTCCAGCACCGGCGAGCCGGTGACGCCGCCGCCGAGGGCCCCGGGGAGGGTGAACACCAGGGCGTGCAGCCCGGGCAGGAGCCGGCGGACCACCGGGCCCGTCAGGGCGAGGGCGTAATGGCCGGCCACCGCCTCGGCCGTCAGCCGCTCCTCGAGCAGGTGGTAGGCGGACGCGTCCCGGGCCCGGACGGCGAGGATGAGGGTGTCCCCCTTGTCCCCGGTCCGGACGTCGGCGCAGTCGTCGACGGTGCTCATTCAGGCCTCCTCGATGCTCACGCGCGGACGGACGAGACCGCGGGGCAGGGTGCAGGATCGGATCGCCAGCACCTCCTGCAGGTGGCGGCGGGCGCCGCCGCCGGCCGCGGGCCCGTTCGTGTACAGGGACTCGACCTCCCAGCCCACGGCCTCGGCCGCGGTCCGGTCCGGGACCCGGGCCGCCACCCGCAGCCGGACCTCCACCGGGTCCCGGTCTCCGGCCAGCCCCCGGAAGGCGGCCCCGGCGCCGATCAGCTCGACCAGCACGCTGTCCGGGACGAGTCCGTGGACGTCGACGAGGCGGGTCCGGACGATGTCCGCGGCCAGCTCGGCCCGTTCGCGCGCGCGGGGGCCGGCGTAGCTGATCTGCCCCTCGCCCAGCCAGCCACCGCGGAAGCCGAGGGTGACCTTGAGCTCCTCGGGCCGGGCCGCACCGGCGCCGCCGGTGACCTGCACGCGGTCCGGGCCGAGCCGGCGCGGCGTGACCCCGGAGAAGTCGGCGACGACGTCCGGGGTGACGTAGGCGGAGGGGTCCCCCACCTCGTACAGCAGCTGCTCGGTGACCGTGCGGGTGTCCAGCAGCCCGCCGGTCCCGGGGAGCTTGGCGAGCACCGCCGCGCCGTCGTCGGCCACGTCGGCGAACGGGAAGCCCAGCCGGGCGAGGCCCTCCACCGGCTTGGTGAGCGGGTCGGCGAAGTAGCCGCCGGTGAGCTGCCCGGCGCACTCCAGCAGGTGTCCCACCACGGTGCCCTGCCCCAGCAGCGCCGGATCCCCGGCCAGGTCCCAGCCGTGCTCGTGCGCGATCGGCCCCAGGTACAGGGCCGGGTCGGCCAGCCGTCCGGCGACGACCACGTCGGCGCCCTCCGCGAGCGCCTCGGCCACGGGCGCCGCGCCGAGGTAGGCGTTGGCGGAGACCAGCTCGGCTGTCTCCGCCGAGAGCGGGCGGCCGGTCTCCCACAGCACCGGGTCCGCGCGGCGGACGGCGTCCAGCACGTCGTCGCCGGTGACCACGCCGACCCGGGTGCCGGTGAGCCCGTGCGCCCGGGCGACGTCGACGGCGAGCAGGCCCGCGGCCACCGGGTCCGCCGCCCCGCCGTTGGTGACGATCGTGGTGCCGTGCCGCCGGCAGGCCGGGAGGGTGGCCTCCAGCCGGCGGCGCAGCAGCGGGTCGTACCCCTGGCCCGAGCCGGTGAGGCGCCGGGCGTTGGCGGCGGCGATGGTGCGCTCGCCGAGGACCTCGAAGACCAGGTAGTCGAGCTCGGCCGAGCGGGCGAGCTCCGCGGCGGGGTCGATGCGGTCCCCGGCGAAGCCGGCACCGGCGCCGAGCCGGATCGTGCGGCTCATCCGGCGGCTCCCAGGGCGACGGCCCCGGTCACGAGGGCCACGGCGAGCATGACGATGCTCACCAGCCAGGCCCAGCCGAACAGGGCGCGGATGTGCTTGCCGATGTCCACCCCGGCCAGACCCACGAGGAGGTAGAACGACCCGGTCAGCGGGCTGATCGGGAAGCCGACGGTCTCCTGGCCGAGCAGGGAGGCCTGGGCGATCTCCACCCCGGACACCCCGTACTGCTCACCCAGGGCGCTGAGCACCGGCAGGACGCCGAAGTAGTAGGCGTCGGGGCCGAACAGCAGACTCAGCGGCACGCCGAGCACCCCGGCGATCACCGGCAGTCCCGGAGCGGCCGAAGCGGGGATCACCGACGTCGCCGCGTCGGCCATCGCCGTGATCATCCCGGAGCCCTCGAGGATCCCGAGGAAGGCCCCGGCGGCCAGCAGCGTGGTGGCCATGAGCATGGCCCCCGTGGCGTGCGCCTCGATGCGGGCGGTCTGGCGCTTCAGACCCGGATAGTTGACCACCAGGGCCACCACGACCCCGGTCAGGAAGATCAGCTCGGGCGGGGCGAGGCCGGCGATCAGCGCCGCCAGCACCGCGACCGTCAGCACCGCGTTGAACCACAGCAGGCGAGGTCGGCGCAGGGACCGCTCCTCCTCGGACAGCTCATCGACGGAGGGACGCTCGGCGAGCCCGGTCGCCGTGGCGGCCTGCCCGGACGCCGGTGCGGTCGGTGTGCTCGAGGCGCCGGCGGCGGTGACCGTCGGCGTTCCGGCCGGACCGTCCGCCTCCGGCGTCCGGTCGGTCCCGGTGGAGGTGCCCGCTGCGCGGCGTGCGCCGTCCGGGGCCGAGGTCCCCGTGCGACCGATCCGCCGGGACTCCCGGGCCCCCAGGAACCAGGCGATGGCCAGGGCCGCGACGATGCCGGCGAGCTGGGCCGGGATCAGCGGCACCCACAGGTCGTTGGCCGGAACTCCGGAGGTCGCCGCGGCCCGGGCCGTGGGCCCGCCCCACGGGAGCAGGTTCATGGTGCCCGCGCCGAGTCCCACGCACACGCTCAGCGTCAGCCGGCTCATGCCCAGCCGGTCGAACAGCGGGATCATGGCCGGGATGGTGATGAGGAAGGTCGTGGCCCCGGCGCCGTCCAGGTGGGCGGCCATCGCCAGCGCCGTGGTGGCCAGGCAGACGGTGACCGGGGCGTTGCCGGCCCACCGGACGATGCGCCGGATGACGGGGTCGAACAGTCCGGCGTCCCGCATCACCCCGAAGTAGGTGATGGCGAAGACGAACATCACGGTGACCCCGACCACCCCGCCCAGCCCGTCCGCGACGAACTCACCGATCTCGGCCGGGGAGAACCCGGCGACCAGGGCGAAGACGATCGGCACGCCGGCCAGCGCCACGACGGCCGCCACCCGGTTGGAGAGCAGCAGCGCCAGGATCACCCCGATGGTGAGAAAACCTGTCCACGCGAGCATGAAGAGCTCCTTTCCTCGAGCTCCACCCAGTGTGAGGCGGCTCACTTTATGCAGTCCAACATCATCCGGCGATAGACTCATGCGGCATGAGCATGAATCTGGGCGTCCACCACCTCCGCGCCATCGTGGCCGTGGCGGACACGCTCAGCTTCACCCTGGCCGCCGAGCGCCTGGGGGTCGCCCAGTCCTCCCTGAGCCGCACGGTCCTCGAGGCCGAGCGCCGTCTCCGGACCCCCCTGTTCCAGCGCAGCACCCGGCGGGTGCTGCCCACCCCTGACGGCGAGGCGGTCGCCGCGGTCGCGCGCGGCGTGATCGAGCACGTGGACGCGGGGCTCCAGCACATCGAGGGCTACCTGGCGGGAACACGGGGCAGCGTCACGGTCGCCACGCTGCCCTCGCTGGCCGCCACGCTGCTCCCCCCGGTCATCCGGCGCTACCAGCAGCTGCACCCGGAGGTGGTCCTGCACGTCGAGGACCATCTCAGCGACCAGGTCGCCCAGCACCTGCAGGACGGCCGGGCCGACCTGGCCGTCACCACCGACCCCGAGGCCCGGGAGGACTACGTCGTCCGCCCCCTCGCGGAGGACAGCTTCTTCCTGGCGGTGTCTCCCTCCCACCCGCACGCCGGGGCGCCGAGCGTGGCCTGGACCGACCTGCAGGCCGAGCCCCTGATCGCGTTCGGCTCCGCCTCGAGCATCCAGCAGGCGGTCCTGCGGGCCCTGCGGGACGCCGGCGTCTCCCCCGCCACGATCGTGCGCGCCCAGAACGTCGCCGCCGTGGCCGGCCTGGCCGCCTCCGGGCTGGGCGTGGCTCCCGTTCCGGGCTTCGTCCTGCCCCTCATGCGCTTCGCCGGCCTGCACTTCGTGCCGCTGGTCCCCGAGCGCTCCCGCACCATCGCCCTGGTCCGCCACCGCGACCGCCCGCTCTCCCCGGCCGTCAGGGCGTGGCTCGACGTCGTCGACCTGCACCTGCAGGAGGATCCGCAGGAACTGCCCGGGGTGCGCTGGATCCGCCCCGGCGGCCGCTGACCGCCGCCGGGGACCGCCGCCCGTCCGACGGCACCTCCGGGTGCCGGAAGGTGTGTAACACGCGGCGCCGTTATTGATTATTTATGCAAACGCGCCTTTATACTCGTCGTGGCTCCAGAGGATCTTCCCCCCATCCCCATGGCCTTGCACGAGTCGTTCCCCCAACGATCCATGCGAGTTAGGCACCCCAGCGTGAAAGCACCCCCCCGACTGACGCTGCCCGCCGCCCTCACGGCGGCGGTGCTGGCCATCAGCACACTGACCCCCTCCGCGGCCACGGAAGAGGCCGCCCCCACCACCCTCTCGGCCGAGCAGCAGGGCAACCTGGTCTCCAAGGTCGTGGAGTCCGACGGCGAGATCGTCTCCACCCTGGTGGACGGCACCACCGGGGAGAGCGTGCTCCCCGACCCGGCGCTCGCCGGCACCCGCCCCGCCGAGGGCAGCCTCTCCGGCGGTGCCGTGATGGGCCAGTGGGCCAAGTCCCCGGAGCACTTCGAGCGGCTGGCCGCGAACTCCGCCCGCACCGCCGCGCAGCTCGAGGACGGGTCCGGCGACCCCGCACCGTCCGGCACCGCCGGCGCCTCCGATCCGGCCGGCTCGGCCGACGGGGAGGCCGCCGGCGGTGCCGCGTCGGCCGGTCCGCTGGGCGCCGCCGCGTCCTGGGCGCCGTCCGGGATCCGGGGCACGGACGTCTCCAACTGGCAGACCTCCCTGAACTGGACGAGCCTGTTCAACCAGGGCTCCCGCTACGCCTACGTGAAGTCCTCCGAGGGGGACAGCATCACCAACCGGCTGTTCCGCCAACAGTACGACGGCGCCGGAGCGGTGGGGATGTACCGCGGCGGCTACCACTTCGCGATCCCCACCCGGGACTCCTCCGGCGCGAAGCAGGCCGAGTACTTCCTCGCCAACGGCGGCGGCTGGTCCGCCGACGGCCGCACCCTGCCGGGCCTGCTGGACCTGGAGGACAACCCGTACCCCTCGCTGTACGGCAACCACTGCTACAACTTCAGCCAGGCCGAGATGGTCAGCTGGATCCGCGACTTCTCCAACCGGTACAAGGCCCGCACCGGCCGGCTGCCGGCGATCTACACGAACTACTACTGGTGGCAGGACTGCACGGGCAACACCAGCGCCTTCAACGACCACCCCATGCACATCGCCGCCTACGAGACCACGGCGCCCCGGGTGCCCAGCGCCTGGTCCGCCTACGACTTCTGGCAGTGGACCGACGCGGGCTTCGCTGAGGAGATCGACGCCAACGTCTACCGCGGGTCCGCGACCCAGCTGCGGGACCTCGTGCGCAACCGCTACTACAAGCCGCTCGGCGGCCGCGCCCCCTCCGGGCCCGTCACCGAGGTCAAGCCGGCCGGGTACACCGTGAAGGGCGCGATCGGGCGCCAGTACCAGGCGCTGGGCGGGTCCGCCGTCTTCGGCACCCCCACCGGCAACGAGCGCGGCGGCCTGGTGAACGGGGGCGTGCTGCAGGGCTTCTCGAAGAAGCACACCTTCTACTGGTCCTCCCCGACCGGGGCCTGGCCGGTGAACTTCAACGGGGCCATCGGCCGCGCGTTCGCCGCCGGCCGCTGGGAGAACGGCTACGGCTACCCCACGGGCCGGGAGGTCACCGGGCTCGCCGGCGGCGGCGCCGCCCAGACGTTCCGCCTGGGCACGGCCGTGAACAGGCTCCTCTGGAGCCCGGCCACCGGCACCCACGCGGTCCGGGAGAACACCGGGATCGGCGGGGTCTGGAAGCGCCGGGGCGCCGAGCGCGGCTTCGGCTACCCGGTCGACGACGAGGTCGGCGGGCTGGTCAACGGCGGCGCCCACCAGGTGTTCCGCAACGGCAGCGCGGTCTACCGAATCCTGTGGAGCCCCGCCTCCGGCAGCCACTGGCTCAAGGAGAACAGCGCGATCGGCCGCGAGTGGATCGCCGCCGGCGCCGAGCGCGGCTACGGCTACCCGACCACCGACGAATACCACTACGGCACCGAGATCCGCCAGAAGTTCTCCAAGAACTTCACGGTGCACTACTCCACCGTGACGAAGAGAATCTGGGTGACCCGATGAAGCACGCCAAGCACCGCGCCCCCTCCCGCCCCCGCACGCCCGGACGGCTGGCCCTCACCGCGGCGGCCCTCGCCCTGACGGTCCCTGCCGGCGGGATCCTGGTGGCGGCCCCCGCGAGCGCGGCGTCCTCGGACATCGTCCAGGTGCCGGCGAGCACCCGGACGGCCGATGCCCAGAAGCTGCTGGAGCTCATCAACGCCCACCGCCGGGCCAAGGGCCTCGCGCCGGTGAGGTACTCGGCCACCGTCTCCGGGATCGCCCAGGGCGAGTCCGACCGGCTGACCCGCCAGGAGGTCATCAACCACACGGACACCTTCCTCAAGGACCCGCGGGCCGGCGCCTGGAACCACGCCGGCGAGATCCACGCGGTCTCCTGGCAGCGCTCCGTCGCCGAGCTCATGACCTGGTGGAAGGGCTCGACCGCCCACAACAAGGTGCTCACCGACCCCGACATGACGGTGATCGGGATCGGCCTGACCTACGTGGACGGGTCCCTGGCCGGCAACAAGCAGGGCTGGAAGCTCGTGGGCACCGTGGCCTCCTACGGCTACCCGGCGGGCCGGGCCCCGGCGGACACGCGCACCTCCGTGGGCGCGGCCCCCGCACCCGCACCCGCCCCCAGCACCGCACCGATCAGCTCCGCCGGCTACTCCGTGCGGGGCGCGATCGGGCGCCAGTACCACGCCCTGGGCGGCGCGGCCGCGTTCGGCGCCCCCACCGGCCCCGAGCGCGGCGGCCTGGTGGGCGGCGGCACGCTGCAGGGCTTCGCCAAGGGCCACACCTTCTACTGGAGCTCCGCCACCGGGGCCTGGCCGGTGCACGTCAACGGCGCGATCGGCCGCAAGTTCGCCGCCCAGCGCTGGGAGAACGGCCTGGGCTACCCCACCACCCGCGAGATCACCGGGCTCACCGGCGGCGGCGCGTACCAGATGTTCCGCCAGGGCACCGCGGTGCACAAGGTGATCTGGAGCCCGAGGACCGGCGCGAAGGTCGTCAAGGAGAGCGGGGCGATCGGCCAGCGGTGGAAGGCCGCCGGCGCCGAGCGCGGCTACGGCTACCCGGTCACCGACGAGTACCGCTACGGCACCGAGGTCCGCCAGCGGTTCTCCCACGGCTACACCATCCACTGGTCCTCGGTCACCAAGCGCCACTGGGTCACCCGCTGACCCCTCGCCCACCAGGGCACCCGCGCAGAGCGCCCGGCCGGACGTCCCGGCCGGGCGCTCCGCCGTTCCGTGTCGGGCGCACCCGGGACGGGCGGGGGCGAAGAGCCCCTGGTGAGCGCGTGGCACAGTTCACGTCCGTGACGAAGTTTGACGCCGCGCCCCACGGCGAACCTGTGAATGCGGGCTTCCCGGCGTGGGCACAACGGGGGACGGATCGCCCCCGACCCGTCCCCCACCCCGTTGACGTTCCCGAAGATTAATTACCGGGTCGTAACAAAGAACCGCGGCCCGCCGGGGATTTGCATCCGCATTTCGTTGCAAAACGATGCAAATGCTTTCCTGTGCGGACGTGTTCGCGTTTGTGACTGCCGGGGTGCGGCTTGGCAGGCTGACGCGGTCGGCTCATCCGGGGGGATGCGCCGGCCGGTCCGCCGAGGGGGCGGACCGCCATCCGGGGGGAACGAGCGTGCCGTGACCAGAGACTCTGACGATCGACGTCCGCCGCGCCGGCGGAGCGCGGACCGGACCGGCAGCACCGCGGCGCCCCCGGTCTTCTTCGACCCCAGCGGTAAGCGCTGGTACCGGATCCTCGCCACGGTCCTCCTGCTGGTGGCCGTGGCCGCGGGGTCGGTGTCCTGGCTCGTGCCCCAGGCCCTGGCCCAGACCTGGGACCGCCCCGCCCACCAGGAGACCGGCTACGCCCAGGAGCTGCTGGCGACCGGGGACCCCGAGGACATCCCGCTGCTGGGCGACTCGTCCAACCCGTTCAGCCGGATCGCCCTGGTGGGCCACCGCACCGGCGAGACGGTGCTGACGGATCCGTTCACCGACGAGACCCTGCGCACGCTCACCGCGGAGGAGGCCGAGACCGTCGGGGACAGCCCCTACGTCATGGAGCGGTTCGGGACGCTGCCCGACAAGCAGCTGATGATCACCTTCGACGACGGCCCGGACGCGACCTTCACGCCCGAGATCCTCGACGTGCTCTCGGCCGAGGGGGTGCCGGCCACGTTCTTCAACATCGGCACCAACGTCGTCGCCCAGCCCGACCTGTTCCGCCGGATGGTCCGCGAGGGGCACATGGTGGGCAACCACACCATGACGCACACCACCGTGTGGGACGACGACCTGCGCAGCCGCGAGGAGCTCATCGGCACCGACCGCGCCATGCGCTCGGTCGACGACTACGCCACGCACCTGTTCCGCCTGCCCACCGGGGACCCCGACAACAAGCCGCTGCCGATCCTCGAGGCGCAGCAGCTGGGCTACCTGCACGTGGACTTCGACTACGACACGCTCGACTGGGCGGCCGCGCCGGGCGAGGCCGTGGAGCTGCCCCCGCTCGACGGCCGGGGCCACATCGTGCTCATGCACGACGGCGGCGGGGACCGCACCGCCACCGTGGCCGCCCTGAAGGAGCTCATCGCCCGGGCCAAGGCCGAGGGCTACACCTTCTCGACCCTGGCCCCGGTCCTCCCGGAGAACTACCAGCCGGTGTCCGCCGACGCGGTGCTGGCCGACGACGCCACCGCCCTGGCCGTGGCCGGGCTGACGGTGGCCCCCCAGGTGGTGATGACCTGGCTGTTCTGGTTCGGCGTCTCCTCCCTGACCCTGATGTCGGCCCTGTACGTGGTGCTGGCCCTGATCGGCCACCGCCGCCAGCGGCGCCGCGAGTGGCCGGAGCTCGCCGAGGAGGAGCTGCCGCTGGTGTCGGTGATCCTGCCGGTGTTCAACGAGGAGCCGGTCGTCGCCCGCACGCTGGCCGCGCTGCGGGCCAGCGACTACCCGAACGTCGAGGTCATCGCCGTCGACGACGGCTCCACCGACGGCACCCTGGCCGTCCTGGAGGAGGCCGCCTCGAGCTGGCCGGCGCTGCGGGTGATCAGCCAGCCCAACGCGGGGAAGTCCGTGGCCTCCAACCACGGCATCATGGCCGCCACCGGGGAGATCGTCGTGACCCTGGACGGGGACACCCTCTTCGAGCCGCAGACCATCCGGATGTTCGCCCGCCACTTCACCGCCCCGCACCGGGGCCGGCCGGTCGGGGCCGTGGCCGGGCACGTGAAGGTCGGCAACCGCGCCGGGATCCTCACCATGTGGCAGTCCCTGGAGTACATCTCCGGGATCTGCGTGACCCGGATGGCCGAGTCCGTGGTCGGGGCGATCTCCATCGTCCCCGGCGCCTGCGCGGCGTGGCGCAGGGAGGCCCTGCAGGCCGCCGGCGGCTACTCCCACGACACGCTGGCCGAGGACGCCGACCTGACCATGACCCTGCAGCAGCACGGCTGGGCCATCGTGCAGGAGAACCAGGCCGTGGCCTGGACCGAGGCCCCGATGACCGTGCGCGGACTGGCCAAGCAGCGCCTGCGCTGGACCTACGGCAACCTCCAGGCCCTGTGGAAGCACGCCGCGATGCTGTTCCGGCCCCGCTACGGGTTCCTCGGCATGGTGGCGCTGCCCTACACCGCCCTGGCCACCCTGGTGCCGCTGGTCTTCCTGCCGCTGACCGTGCTGATGGCCGTGCTCAACCTCGCCGCCGGCACCTGGGTCCCGCTGGCCGCCTTCGCCGCGTTCGTGCTGGCCATCCACGCGGTCATCTGCGTGATCGCCATCCGGATGGTCGGCGAGTCCTGGGCGCACCTGCTCATCGTCCCGGTCTACCGGGTCATCTACGAGCCCCTGCGGGCCTACCTGCTCTACGCCTCCGTCCTGCAGGCCCTCAAGGGCCGGATGATCGGCTGGTACAAGCCCGAGCGCACCAACACCGTCCTCGACCTGGCGCCCGCCGCGGAGCCCGCCGGTCCCGTCGCGGGAGGGCCGGCGCGATGAGCGGGTCCGAGCCGGGCCGGGACCGCTACCTCGACCTGCTGCGCTCGATCGCGCTGGTCCGCGTGGTGGCCTACCACACGTTCGCGGGCGCCGTCTTCAGCCTGCTGTTCCCCGCGATGGGCGTGATGTTCGCCCTGGCCGGCGCCCTGATGGCGCGCTCCCTGCGCCGGCCGGCGGCCGGGGTGCTCCGCTCCCGCGCCCGCCGGGTGCTGGTGCCGCTGTGGGTCTACGCCGCCACGGTCCTGGCCCTGCTCGTGGGGCAGGGCTGGTCCCCCGGCGCGGACGGCTCCTGGGGACAGGTGCTGCTGTGGTTCCTGCCGCTCGGCGACCCGGTCTTCCCGGAGAGCGCCGGGGCGGGGACGGTGGACCCCACCTGGCCGGTGCAGGCCGGGGAGATCCTCTGGTACGTGCGGACCTACGTGTGGTTCATGCTCCTCTCCCCCGTGCTGCTGCGGGCGTTCCGCGCCCGGCCCTGGCCGGTGCTGCTCGCCCCGCTGGCGCTGGGCGGGCTGCTGGCCTCCGGGGCGGTGCCGCTGCCCTCCTGGGCCGACGCGCCGGTGACGGACGCCCTGACCTACGGCTCCTGCTGGCTCCTGGGCTTCGCCCACCAGGACGGGCTGCTGCGCCGGGTCCCGCGCGGCGTCGTCCTGACGGCCGGTCCCGCGGTGATGGGCCTGGGCCTGTGGTGGGCCGCCGGGCACCTCGGCGAGTCGGGGTGGGACCTCAACGAGATCCCGTTCGCCCAGGCGCTGTGGTCCTTCGGCTTCTGCGCCGTGCTGCTGCGGGTCTCCCCGAGCTGGCAGGAGCTGCCCCGGCCGCTGCGGTTCCTGGACGGGCCCGTGCGCCTGCTCAACGCCCGGGCGATGACCGTGTACCTGTGGCACAACCTGCTGCTGGTCGTCACCGTGGTCCTGGTGGACGTGCTCTGGAGCAGCGACCTGCTGGCCACGGCCGTGCCCGGGCTGCTGGAGAGCCCGTGGCTGTCCTTCCTGCTGGTCTGGCCGCTGCTGGCCGCCGTGGTGCTCGCCGTGGGCTGGGCGGAGGACCTCGCCGCGGGACGCCGCCCGCGGCTGTGGCCGGTGCACCCGGCACCGGTCCCCGCCGCCGCGGCCGGGCCGGCGCCGGTCCGCCCGGCGGGCGCCCCCAGCTTCTCCGGCCGGTCCTGGCTGTATCCGCGCGATGCCCGGGCGACGGTGCCCCCGGAGGGCCTCAGTCCCCGAAGCCCCGGCCCAGGACCCGGGTGAACTCCCCGGCCTCCTGCTCGAGGCCGCTGCAGAAGTCGTTCGCCTCGGCCGGGTCGCCGTGCTCGGCCGTGCAGGACCGGTCCCGGTTCAGCGACCAGAAGGAGATCCGGCCGACGCCCTGCTCGCGGGCGAACGCGTTGAGCTCCGCGGCGGCCGCCAGGTCCACGACCTCCCCGGGGACGTCGTTGACCCCGATCATCGGGGTGAGGCCGATCCGGCTCCAGGCCTCCTCCTCGCTCAGCTCCCGGCCCGCTCCCGCCCACAGCTCCCGCACCTGAGCGTGCGCCGCCCGGGCCGCCTCCGCCGAGGCGTCCACCACGGACTGCCCGGACGGCCGGCTTCCGCCGTAGTTCATGGTCATGACGTTGACCCCCGCCAGGTCCACCCCGGCGGCGAGCATCTGGGCCACGAGGTTCTCACCGTCCTCGGACAGACCCGCCGGCGAGACCGGCAGGGTCACCCACACCTCCAGCGGGTCGTCCGTGGAGCGCTCCTCCTGCAGCCGGGCCACGGCCTCGGCCCGGCGCCGGTTCGCCGCGGGGTCCTCGAGGTCGTCCAGCTCCACGTCGAAGTCGGCGACCGCGACGTCGTACCGGTCGAGCACCTGCCGGTAGGCCTCGAGGAGGGCGTCCGGGTCGGCGCAGGCGGTGGCCGGCTCGTCGCGGGCGGCGCCGCCGAAGGAGACCACCACGTCGCCGCCGGCCTCGCGCAGCGCGGCGATCTGCTCGTCCATCCGCAGCGTGGTCCCGGCCTCCTCCAGGCCGTAGTAGCCGCCCCAGGAGGGCGTGCAGGGCTCCTCCGGGTCCGCGACCACGAAGCCCAGCACGGTGTGCGACTGCCCGGCGGCCGCGGTGCCGAAGTCGAAGTAGGGGTAGGCGGTGACGTTGACGTACGGCCCGGCCCAGGGCGCGGGCAGGTCCGGGCCGCAGCCGGTGAGGGCGGCGGCGGCCGCGGAGCCCAGGGCCAGGGACGGCAGGACGCGGCGGGCGCGGGAGCGGGTCATGGGGTGCGGGACGTCCTCTGCGGCACGGCGGTCCCGGCGACGCCGCAGCCCCTCACCGGAGGGCGAGGGGCTGCGGCGTCGTCGGTCCGGGGAACGGGTCAGGAGCGGCCGTTGAACAGGCTCGTCACCGAGCCGTCCTCGAAGACCTCCTGGATGGCCCGGGCGATGAGCGGGGCGATGGACAGGACCGTGAGGTTCTCGAACTGGTGCTCCGGGGGCACCGGCAGGGTGTCGGTGACCACGACCTCCAGGGCGCCGCAGGAGGACAGCCGCTCCACCGCCGGGTCGGAGAACACGGCGTGGGTGGCGGCGATGATGACGTCCTTGGCACCCTTCTCGCGCAGCACCTTCACCGCGCCGGTGATCGTCCCGCCGGTGTCGATCATGTCGTCGATCAGCACGCAGGTGCGGCCCTCGATCTGACCCACGACCTCCTTGGACACCGCCTGGTTCGGGACCGTGATGTCCCGGGTCTTGTGCACGAACGCCAGCGGGCAGCCGCCCAGCAGCTCCGTCCACTGCTCGGCCACGCGCACGCGGCCGGTGTCCGGGGAGACCACGGTGACGTTCTCGACGTCGACGACGGAGCGCACGTGGTCCGCCAGCAGCGGGATGGCCATCAGGTGGTCGACCGGGCCGTCGAAGAAGCCCTGGATCTGCGCGGTGTGCAGGTCCACGGACATCAGCCGGTCCGCGCCGGCCGTCTTGTACAGGTCCGAGATCAGGCGGGCCGAGATGGGCTCGCGGCCGCGGTGCTTCTTGTCCTGCCGGGCGTAGGGGTAGAACGGGGAGACCACGGTGATCGAGCGGGCCGAGGCCCGCTTCAGCGAGTCGATCATCAGCAGCTGCTCCATGATCCACTGGTTGATCGGCGCCGGGTGGGACTGGATCAGGAAGGCGTCCGTGCCCCGCACCGACTCCCCGAAGCGCACGTAGGTCTCACCGTTGGCGAAGTCGTAGGCGGCCGTGGGGATCAGCTCGGTGCCGAGCTCCGCCGCGATGCGCTCCGCGAGCTGCGGGTGCGCCCGGCCGGAGACCAGGACCAGCTGCTTCGCACCTGCGTTGGTGATGGCGGTCGTCATTCTTGCTCGCTTTCCTCGGTGTTGTGCCCGGCGGCGGTGCGCCCGGACGTGCTCTGCCCGGGGGCGTCCCCGGCCGCCGCGGCGCCGTCCGCCCGGGCGCGCAGCGCGGCCTCGGCCGCCGCCGTGCCCCCGCGGTGCTCCACGACCCAGTTCTCGACGATCCGCTGGGCGCCCTCGGTGAGCGCCAGCGCCCCGGCCGGGACGTCCTTGCGGATCGTGGTGCCGGCCCCGGAGTAGGCGCCGTCCCCCACGGTGACGGGCGCCACGTACATGTTGTCGGAGCCCATCCGGACGTGGTCGCCGATCACGGTGCGGTGCTTGCGCACGCCGTCGTAGTTGACGAACACGGAGGCCGCCCCGATGTTGGAGTGCTCGCCGATGGTGGCGTCCCCCACGTAGGACAGGTGCGGGATCTTCGAACCGGTGCCGATCCGGGAGTTCTTCGTCTCCACGAACGTGCCGATCTTGCCGTCCGCGCCCAGGACCGTGCCGGGGCGCAGGTAGGCGAAGGGCCCCACGGAGGCGCCGGCGCCGATCACCGAGCCGGAGCCGTGCGTGCGCACCACGTGCGCGCCGGGGCCGACCTCCACGTCCGTGAGGGTGGTGTCCGGGCCGACGACGGCGTCCTCGGCCACCCGGGTGCCCCCGAGCAGCTGCGTGCCCGGCAGGACCGTGACGTCCGCGCCGATGCGCACCTGCACGTCGATCCACGTGGTGGCGGGGTCCACGATGGTCACCCCGTTGCGCATGTGGGCCTCGAGCACGCGGCGGTTGAGGTGGGCGCCGAGCTGGGCCAGCTGCACGCGGTCGTTGGCGCCCTCCACCTCCCAGCGGTCCTCGATCTTCAGGGCGTCCACGGCGCGGCCGGCCTGCCGGGCCAGCAGCGGGACGTCGGTGAGGTACATCTCGCCCTGGGCGTTGTCCGAGGTGACCTGCGCCAGCGCCTCGCGCAGGGCGTCGGCGTCGAAGGCGAAGATGCCGGAGTTGATCTCGGTGACCGCGAGCTCGGCCTCGGTGGCGTCCTTGGCCTCCTTGATCTCGCGGAACGAGCCGTCGGCGTCCCGCAGGACCCGGCCGTAGCCGCCGGGCTGCTCGTGGTCGGCGGTCAGCACGGTGACCGCGTTGCCGCGCTCCTCGTGGTGGGCGACCAGTGTCCGCAGCACCTCCGGGGTCAGCAGGGGGACGTCGCCGTAGGTGACCACCACGGTCCCGGCCAGCCGCTCCTGGGCGTCCAGCGCCTCGACCGCCACCTGCACGGCCCGGCCCGTGCCGGGCACGTCGTCCTGGTCCACGATCAGCGCCGCCGGGTCCTGCTCCAGCACGTGCGGGGCCACCAGGTCCCGCTCGAAGCGCACCACGGCGGCCAGCCGCCGGGGGTGCAGGCTGCGGGCGGCCACGAGGCTGTGCCCCACCATGGAACGACCCCCGATCCGGTGCAGGATCTTGGGGGTCTTGGACTTCATCCGGGTGCCCTTGCCGGCGGCGAGGACGATGACGGCGGCGGGGCCGCCGGCCGTCCCGGGCGCGGTGGCGGGAGTCTGGGGGGTGCTCACGGCGGGATGCAGCTCCTCGGTCGTCGATCGGCGAGAGGCTCCGGTGGGCTCACCGGGTCCGTCTCGGTTCCGTCTCACAGGCTGTCGGCGGTCAGGGCGTCGGGCGGAATGCGGACGTTCCGCCTCTAGGACTCGAACCTAGACTCCGCGGCTCCAAAGGCCGGGGTGCTGCCGATTACACCAAGGCGGAGCACCGCCGTGGAACGGCAGTGGTGCACACCGTGCACAAGGAGTCACCCTACCACCAGGCGGTCAGGCGCCGGCCGGTCCCGGACGCCCCAGGACGACCAGGATCCGGGCCGCCGCGGCGGCCCCGCGCAGCTCCGGCACGGCGGCGAACAGGTCCTCCACCGCGTCCTCGTCCACGCCGCACACGATCAGCGGGGCGCGGTCCAGCAGCGGCCGCATCCGCTCGAACGCCGCCGCGGGGCCCTCCCCCGCGGCCGTGGACGCGGCGACGTTCCAGGCCACGGAGGCCAGGTAGTGCGGGTCCACGTCCAGCGTGCCCTCCTCGCGGGCGCGCTCCAGGAACTGGATCAGCTCCACCTCGTCCGCGGTGGCGCCCTCGGTCTCCAGCAGCAGGTGCACCTGGTGGGCCGAGGCCGCCTCGGCCAGCGCCGCCAGCATGGAGAAGATCCGGTCCTCGCTGCGCCCGCGCCCGCCGACCCCGGCCCGGGGCACCACGAGGTACTCGGCGCCCACGCCGGCGGCCAGGGACAGGTGGTCGTCGAGGACCGCGATGACGCCCTCGTCCGGGATGTCCTCGTCGATGGAGATGTCCGCCCGCAGGATCAGCGGGGCGGCCCCCGCCCCGCGCAGCGCATCGCCGACCTGCCGCTGGGGCACCGAACCGAGGTGGCGACCGGCCAGCTGCCCGGGCCCGGCGGGGATCTCCACCGGTCCGGGGTGCTCCTGCACGGCGCGCACGGCGTCCGCCAGGTCCGTGACCCCGTCCAGGCGGGTGCCGATCGGGTGGCCGGTGCGCGCGGAGGATCGCTCCGCGGGGTTCTGCTGCTCCATGCGTCCATGCTCTCACCCGTGCTTGTGCCGTGGCTGAGAGGTCCCTGTCCGCTCTTCGGCCCCGTCCCGGACGCCGTCTCCCCCGCCGCCGGGCCCCCTGCCACGCCCCTCCCGGCAGACAGACGTGGGAAGTCGACGGGGGCGGCGGGGCGGGTGGGGGCACCCGAGTACCCTTGACGGGTGGCACATCTACTCGGCGGCGAGAACCTGCACCTCGAATTCCCCACCAAGACGGTCTTCGACTCCGTCAGCCTCGGCATCGACGAGGGCGACCGGATCGGCATCGTGGGCCGCAACGGCGACGGCAAGTCCACGCTGATGAAGCTGCTCGCCGGGCGGCTGAAGCCGGACGGCGGCCGCGTCACCGTGCGCTCGGGCGTGCGGGTGGGCATGCTCGACCAGGCCGACGTGCTGGACCCGGAGCTGACCGTGGGGCACGCCGTCGTCGGGGACCGCGAGGAGCACGAGTGGGCCGGGGACGCGAAGGTGCGGGACGTGATCGCGGGGCTGGTCAAGGACCTGCACTGGGACGCCCGGGTCGGGGAGCTCTCCGGCGGGCAGAAGCGCCGCGTGGCGCTCGCGGCGCTGCTGGCCGGGGACTGGGACGTGATCTTCCTGGACGAGCCCACCAACCACCTGGACGTGGACGGCATCACCTGGCTGGCCCGCCACCTCAACAACCGCTGGCCCCGGAACCAGGGCGGCATGGCCGTGGTCACCCACGACCGGTGGTTCCTGGACGCCGTGTGCACGGACACCTGGGAGGTGCACGACCGGATGGTCGAGCCCTTCGAGGGCGGCTACGCCGCCTACGTCCTGCAGCGGGTGGAGCGGGACCGGCAGGCCGCCACCGTTGAGGCCAAGCGGCAGAACCTCATGAAGAAGGAGCTGGCCTGGCTGCGCCGCGGCGCCCCGGCGCGCACCGCCAAGCCCAAGTTCCGCATCGAGGCGGCCAACCAGCTGATCAACGACGTCCCGCCGCCGCGCGACACCGTGGCCCTGTCCCAGTTGGCCGTCTCCCGGCTCGGCAAGGACGTGGTGGACCTGGAGAAGGTCTCCGTCGCCTACCCCACCGAGGACGACGGCCCGCGGGAGGTGCTGCGGGACGTCACCTGGCTGATCGCCCCCGGCGAGCGCACGGGCATCCTCGGGGTCAACGGCGCGGGCAAGTCCACGCTGCTGGGCCTGGTCACCGGGGACGTGCAGCCCACGAGCGGGCGGGTCAAGCGCGGGAAGACGGTGCGGATCGCCACGCTGACCCAGCAGCTGTCCGAGCTGGAGGACGTGGCCGAGGACCGGGTCTCGGACGTGGTGGCGGCCAAGCGCACCACCTACCTCGCCGACGGCAAGGAGATGACCCCGGGGCAGCTGCTGGAGCGGCTGGGCTTCACCAACGAGCAGCTGGCCACCCCCGTGAAGGACCTCTCGGGCGGGCAGAAGCGGCGGCTGCAGCTGCTGCTGATCCTGCTGGACGAGCCCAACGTGCTGATCCTCGACGAGCCGTCCAACGACCTGGACACCGACATGCTCGCGGCCATGGAGGACCTGCTGGACACCTGGCCGGGCACCCTCCTGGTGGTCTCCCACGACCGCTACCTCCTGGAGCGGGTCACCGACCAGCAGTACGCCGTGATCGACGGCCGGTTCCGGCACCTGCCTCGGGGCGTGGAGCAGTACCTGGAGCTCGCCGCGCAGTCGCGCACCGGCACGGCCGCCGGCTCCGCGAAGGCCTCGAACCCGCTGGCGGCCACGGGGGCGGCGTCCTCGACCGGGACGACGACGGCGCAGGGCGCGCCGAAGCTCTCGGGCGCCCAGGCCCGCACCGCGCAGAAGGAGGTGGGCGCGATCGAGCGGAAGCTGGGGAAGCTCGCCGCGACGGTGGACAGCATCCACGCGGAGATGGCCGCCCACGACCAGTCCGACTACACCGGCCTGGCCGGGATCACCGCCCGGCTGAGCGCGGTGCAGGACGAGATCGAGGAGCTCGAGCTGCGCTGGCTCGAGCTGTCCGAGGACCTGGCCTAGGTCCGTGGCCGACCCCGAGCGGGAGGCCGTGGCCGTGCTGACCGGCCCGCGGATGGGCCCGGTCCTGGAGCAGGTGCTGCGCCCGGCCGGGCTGGACGCCGACCGGTGGACGCTGCGCCGGGTCCACCACCGGCCCGGGGCGGGGGCGAGCGCGGTCTTCGACGTCGCCGCCCTGGACGGGCGGCGACGGGTCGCCGAGGTGGTCTGCGTGAGCACCGCCGCCCCTCCGCGGGAGGCCGTCGAGGACGGTGCCGGCCCGCTGCTGGTCGAGCACGAGGGCCTCGCCCTGACCGCGTGGCGGCAGCCGCACGACCCCTGGCTGCCCGGCCTGTCGTGGGCGAGCTCGCCCGAGGACGTGGGGCGCACGGCCTTCGGCTCCGCCGTGGCGGCCGAGCTCACGGAGCTCTCCTACCGGCCGACCCGTCGTGCGGTGCTGCGGGCCGGCCACGACGGCGGGGTCCGCTACCTCAAGGTGCTCCGGCGCGGCCGGGCCGCGGCCCTGCACGGCCGGCTGGGCATGCTGCTCGACGCCGGGCTGCCCGTGCCCGCGCCGGCGGGCGAGCCGGTGCAGGGCGTGGTGGTCCTCCACGAGCTGCCCGGAGCCCCCCTCGCGGGCGCGGTGCGGGACGACGGCGCCGCCGCGCTGCGGCCCGAGCACGTCCTGGCGCTGCTCGAGGCCCTGCCCGCGGCGGCCGTCCGGCTGCCGCCGCGGCCCAGCTGGACGGAGCGGGTGCTGGACTACGGGCGGGCGGCCGCCCTCGCGCTGCCCGAGGAGCGGGAGCGGGCCGAGCGGCTGGCCGCCGCGATCGACGACGCCCGCCGCGCCACCGACCCGGGCCTCCCGGCGCCGGTGCACGGGGACCTCTACGAGGCCAACCTGCTGGTGGACCCCGCGGGGCGGGGGCGGTTCGGGCCGCTGACGGGACTGCTCGACGTCGACGCCGTGGGACCGGGCCACCGGGTGGACGACCTCGCCTGCCTGGTCGCCCACGTGGCGGTGCTGCCCACGGTCGGCGGCCGCTACGGGCACGCGCCGGCCACCGCCGAGCGGCTGCTCGCGGGCTTCGACGCGGTGGTGGACCCGGCCGCGCTGCGGGTCCGGTGCGCGGGGGTGGCCCTGTCCCTGGTCGCCGGCGCCCGGCGCTCGGGCGGCCCGCCGGACCGGGCCCGCCGCCGGCTGGAGATCGCCGAGCGCTTCCTCGCCCGCGCCGGGCAGCTCCCGGCGGGCTGAGGACGACGGGCCCCGCACGACGGCGGCGGCAGGACCGGGTCCTGCCGCCGCCGTCGTCGTCCCCCGCCGTGCTAGCCGTCCGCGGCGTCCCCGGTCCCCGCGTCCTGCACGGGGTCCAGCCGGTAGGCGTCGGAGAAGTCCAGCTCCCAGACGGCACCGCCGCCGAGGGCGCCGAAGGGGTTCTGCGGGCCGGCCGCGATGCCCTCGGCCGGGGCCACGCTGTTCACCGCGGCGTAGACGTGGCCGCGGTCGTCGGCCGCCAGCCCGGCCGGCAGCGGGACGTCGATCGCCCAGCGCACCGGGTCCTCGTGGTGGCGGTGCAGCACCACCACCTGGCCGGGCGCCGTTCCGGCGGCCGGCGGCGCCTCCTCCGCCGGGGTCTGCCCGGGCGGCAGCGGCGGGGTGGGGCCGAACAGCTGCGAGACGTAGAGGTGGCCGCGGTCCACGGCCACGCCGGTCACGGCGGTGAAGCCGTCCCACCGGTCGAGCTCGGTCCCGTCGGCGGAGAAGCGCACGACCGAGGCCTCGCCGGGGCGCTCCGAGCCCAGGCCGCCCACGTAGACGTCACCGTCCTCGTCCGCGGCCAGGGCCGTGGGCACGAACTCGGCCGGCCCCGCCGGGTCGTCCGTGCCGTCCGGCAGGACCGTGGTCGGCCAGGTGGCCCACGCGGTGATCTCGTACTGCGGCGGGGTGTCCTCCGTGGCGGTGGAGAAGTCCGGCTCGATCTTCCACACGGTGTTCGCGGCGGCGTCGGCCACGAGCGCGTAGCCGTCCGGCGACGTCCCGCCGTCCTCGTCCACGAACAGCACCGCGTACGGGTTCGACTCGATCTGCGCCCCGTCCGGGTTGAGCTCCTCCTCCGCGGCCTGCAGGTCGGCGTACGGGAGGAGGTACTCCTGTCCGCCCTCGGTGCCGGCCACGAGCATCGCGCCGTTGCGCATGGGCGGCCGGTCCGGGTCGTAGCCGGCCACGAGGTACTGCCCGGCCACGTCCGTGGCGTCCGCCCCGTTGGCGCCCACGGCGAAGGACCCGTCCGGGGCGGCCGAGGAGACGAACCCCTCCGCCACGGTCGAGACCGTGGGCGTCCACCGGTGCGGGTCCTCCACGAGCGTGACCGCCCCGGTGGTCCCGACGCACCCCGCCTCCGTGCACTGCTCCCCGCCGCGGCCGGCCTCGGCCACGACCAGGGAGTCCCCCTCCTGGTCCCAGTTCAGCTGCCGCGGATTGTCCAGGCCCTCCGTGACGACCCGCGGCCCGGGCGGCCGCTCGGCGTCGTGCGCCGCCGCCACCGGCACCGCGCCCGCCAGCGCCACCGCCGCCGTGACGGCTCCTGCTCCCAGTCTGTTCATGACCCACCCCCGGTCGGAGTTGCCGCACGCCAGCCGTGCGACAGGCCCAGGCTAGGACCCGCGCTCGCGCCGGGCGCCGCCGCGGCGCCAACCGTGACCGGCTCTTGACCTACCTGCAGGTAGACGGCGGGGACGCGTCACGAGCGGGCGCATCCTTGACACGTTCCCGGGCCCCGGCGTGCACTCGACGGCATGAGGCTTCCGCACCCCTGCCGCACCTCGCCCACCACGCTCCTGCTGCGGCTGGCGGCGGCCCTGGCGCTCGCCCTCACCGGGCTGCTGCTCGCCGCCCCGGCCGGCGCGGCCGCCGACGTCCGCAACGACGAGACCGTGCGGGTGGCGGAGGGCGAGGTCGTCGACGACGACCTGTACGCGGCCGCCGGCGAGGTCGTCGTCGACGGCACGGTGCGAGGTGACCTCGTGGTGGCCGCGGGCCGGGTGACGGTCAACGGCACGGTGGAGGGCGACCTCCTGGCCGCGGCCCAGACCGTGGTGGTCGAGGGCACGGTGGGCGACGACGCCCGGGTCGCCGGCCAGGCGCTCTCCTTCGGGGACGGCGCCCGGGTGGCCGGGGACCTCGTCGCGGCCGGCTACAGCCTGCAGACCCGCCCCGGCACCGAGGTCGGCGGGGACGTGCTCCTCGGCGCCTACCAGGGCCTGCTCGCGGGGAGCATCGACGGCGACGTGACCGCCGGTGCCGCCGGGCTCGCCCTGGCCGGCGCGATCGGCGGGAGCGTGCAGGCCGAGGTCGGCGGCCCGGACGACGCCCGGGCCGCCTGGGCGCCCACCACCCAGGTGCCCGTGCCGCCGGTGGACGGCGGCCTGACGCTCACCGAGCAGGCCCGCGTGGCCGGGGACCTCTCGTACCGCTCGGGCGCCGAGGCCTCGATCGCCCCGGGCGCCGAGGTCGCCGGGGAGATCTCCTACGAGCGGGTCGTCGTGGACGAGGCCGAGCCGGCCGGCCCCGACGGGCCGCTGGCGGTGCTGCTGGCCGGCCTGCGGCGGTTCGTCACGCTGCTGCTGGCCGGGCTGCTGGTGCTGTGGCTGCTCCCGCGGACCGTGACCGGGGCGGCCTCCGTGCTGCGGGCCCGCCCCTTCCTGAGCCTCGGATGGGGCGTGCTCGCGGTCGCCGGTGTCGCGGTGGCGGCGCTGGCGCTCCTGGTCGGCGCGGTCCTGCTGGGCCTCGGCCTGGGCCTGCTCACCCTCGGCGGGCTGGCGGCCGCGGTCGTGGCCGCCGGCGTGGTGGCCCACGCGGTGCTGGCGCTGGGCCTCGTCCTGGCCGTCGCCCTGCTGGCCCCGGTGGTGGCCGGCCTCACCGGCGGCGGGCTCCTGCTGCGGGACCCCGCTCCGGCGCGCTTCGGCAGGCGTGCGGGGGCCCTGGCGCTGGGCCTGCTCGTCTACGTGCTGCTGCGGGCGGTGCCCTACCTCGGCCCGGTGGTGGCCCTGCTCGTGGCGCTGCTCGGCGTCGGGGCCCTGGCGGTGTGGCTGTGGGACGTCGTGCGCCGCCGCCGGGCGCACCGGCAGGGCCCGGGGCTGCCGCCGGGCGGGGCCGCCGGCCCCGGCGCACACCCGCCCGCCGGCCCCGGCGCCTATCCGCCCGCCGGTCCCGGCCCCCACCCGCAGGCCGGGGGGCGTCCGCCGCGCGGCGGGCCACGCCCTCCGGCAGGCAGCGGATTCCCACCCGGCGGCTCCCCGAGGGCCCGGCCGCCGTGGGCGGCGCCGGGTGGGCACGGCCCGGGAACCGGCCCCCGGGGCTGAGCGCTCAGGCGACCGGCAGCGAGAGGACCTCCAGGGCGGCGCGCAGCTTCGTGGAGGACGTGTGCACCGTGTACGGGAAGTACACGACCTCCACCCCCACCGCCGCGAACTCCCGCTCGAGCCGGTCCCCCTTCGGGGTGCCGCGCCAGTCGTCGCCCTTGAAGAACACGTCGAAGCGCAGCGCCCGCCAGGTGTCCAGCTTGTCCAGCAGGATCTCGGCGTGGACCTGGTCCACGTAGCGGATGTGCTCGACGATCTCCATGCGCTCCCGCAGGGACACCACCGGGCGGTGGCCCTTGGTGATCTCGATCAGGTCGTCGGAGACCACCCCGGCGATCAGGTGGTCGCAGTGCTGCCTCGCCTGGCGCAGGATGTTCAGGTGTCCCACGTGGAACAGGTCGAACGCCCCGGCCGCGTATCCCACGCGCGGTGCGGACTGGTTGGTGCTCATGGTGCTCACTCCCCCTCGTAGCCAGCCGGGGCGTCTCGCGCCCCGGCCCGATGGACCGCCCGGCCCCCGCCGGGAGTCCCTGTCGGACTGTCCGCCGCGCACCCTCCGGGGCGCGGCGTGAAATCTGTGTGCCGTCCGGCGCCGGCCCGGACGTGGCGCGGGCCGCGCCGGCTCAGCCGGCGGGCTGTCCCGCGGTCCGTTCCGCGGACGCCGCCACGGCCCGCCCCACGGGCGGAGCGGCGGGCCGTCCCACGGGCGGACCGGCGGGCGGACCGGCGGGCCGTCCCGCGGACCCGGCGGCGGCCGCTGCGACCGCGCGCGCCCGGCGGCGGTGCTGCCGGCGGGCCACGGGCTCCTCCACGAACCACCAGCAGGCGATGCCGGCGACGGTGCCGACCACCACGTGCACCACAACCCCGCCCGGGCCCGGCAGCTCCCCGACCAGGGCCGTGAGCAGGTGCTGGGCGCCCAGGTGCAGCAGGTAGATGCTGTAGCTGGCCAGGCCCAGCAGCTGGATCCACCGCCACCGCATCACCGCCAGCGCCCGGGTCCCCAGCGCTCCTGTGGGCCCGTGCAGACCCCACAGCACCACCAGGCAGGCCGCGACCGCCTGGACCGAGTAGCGCAGGGTCTCCCGGAACAGCTCGTCGCGGATCAGCACCGAGCCCAGGTAGAGCACCAGCGCCGCCACCAGCACCCGGTCCCGGCCCCACCACGCCGGGGCGGCGGAGCCCTCCCGGGTGGAGCGGGCGTACCAGACGGCGGCCAGCACGCCGATCGCGATGGCCTCCAGCCGGGTGTCGGTGCCGAAGTAGATCCGGTCCTCGCTCGCCCCGCCCAGGTGCAGCACCGCGCGCGCGGCGGCCGAGGCGACCGCGGCCGTGCCGGCCAGCACCGCCAGTGCGGCGGCCGGGCGGCGGGTGGCCACCAGCAGCAGCCAGATCAGCGCGAACGCCACGTAGAACTGCTCCTCGATGGACAGGCTCCACACCACGATCGAGCCGGGCAGCACGTCCACCTGCGAGTCGACGTAGCGCCAGTTGAAGAAGAAGAAGACCTGGGCCAGGACGTCCCCCGGGTCCACCGGGCGCACCAGCCACGCGTACAGCGCGGTCGGCAGCACGAGGGCGACCAGCAGCGGCGGCGCGAGCTTCAGCGCCCGCCGGCGGTAGAACCCGCCGACGTCGAACCCGCCGGTGCGCCGGTGCTCCTTGAGCACCAGATGCGTGATGATGAAGCCCGAGATGACGAAGAAGATCGTCACGCCGCTGCCCCCCGGCACCAGCTCCAGCCCCGCGTGGGCGAGCACCACGAGCATCACCGCGGCGGCCCGCATCGCGTCCAGGTGCGCGAACTGCCGCACGGGCAGCTGCGCCCGCGGGCGCCGTCGTGGCCCTGCCGTTCCCGGTGCTGCTGTCTCCCCCGCCACTGCGTCTCCCCTGGGTTCGCCGGAGGCCGTGCTCCCCTGAGCGCCGGCCGTCCCGTCCTGCGTCCGGAGCTCCCCGTTCACATCAGCGAACTCCGGTGATCGCCTCACCCTACTGCGGGGAAACGTGCGTTTGCATCTGAGAACACGGGTCACAAAAGGGGACATCCGCATCCGTTCCCGATCGTTAACACCGGGGTTAGACTCCATGCGATCCAATGAATCCGGACGGGGGGTCGTCCGGACACCGCGGGGGTCCCTCGACCGACGGCCCGCGGAGGACCACGAACGGCGCCGGCCGAACCGTGCCGGAGCTCAGATCTGGGGGGAACTGACATGATCCTTGACCCGTCGTGCCCATCGAGCACCCGAGGTCCCACCGTCCGCACCGTGCGCAGCGTGCTCGGCACGCTGGTGCTGGCCGGACTGCTCACCGCCTGCGGCGCCGCCGACGGCAGCGACCGAGCGGCGCCCGAGGCCGGGAACAGTCCGTCCCCGGCCGCCGGCAGCGGCGCGGAGGCGAAGCGCCACCCGGAGCCCAAGGGCAGCGCCGAGCCGGAGACAGGTGCCGCGCGGAAGAGCGGTGCCGAGCCGAAGAGCAGCACCGACGGGACCGCCGGCGACACGCCGGACGACCACCGCGCCGTGGGGCCGGACACGCCCGTGGAGGTCCTCGCCTCGGACCTGCCCTCGGCCGAGCCCGTGGCCGTCGACGCGCCGCAGCTCGAGCCGATCGAGGCCGTCTTCGAGGCCCAGGAGGCCTTCGTCCCCTCCGACGCCCCGGCTCCCGAGAACCCGCAGGCCCCCGGTGAGCAGGAGACCACCGAGCTGGACCCCGCCGCGGTCGCGGCGGTCGAGAGGACGGCCGACGGCGCCGCCCTCCAGGAGGTCGTCGCGTCCCTGTCCGAGTTCGAGCACCAGGGCTGGGAGCAGCGGGGGCTGCCCGTCGTCGTCGGCGAGCCCGTCTCCGCCCCGCTGCCCACGGACGAGGGCGAGGCGGTGCGCGTGACGGTCTGCCTGGACACCTCCGGGGTCAGCGTCGTGGACCGTGCCGGCGTGGTCGTCAGCGCCGAGCAGAAGGGCCGGAAGGCCCTGCACAACTACGACCTCATCCGCCCACCGGGCGAGTCCTGGCAAGTCGTCCAGCACGGCTTCCCCGACGACCCGACCTGCTGACCCGTCCGCACGAACCTGTTGAGGAACCACACCATGGGAAACACGAACACCTCGTCCCGGGCGGCCTGGGGCCGGCGCCGGGCGCGCACGGCCCGCACCCGGGCGGCCCTGAGCCTCGGCACCGTGCTGGCCGTCGCCGCGACCCTGCTGACCTCCGCCCCGGTGGGCGCCGCCGAGACGCCGCCGGTGGACGGGAAGTCCGCGGCCACGGCCGCCGCCTCCTGCTGGGAGATCAAGCAGAAGGACCCCAAGTCCGCCTCGGGCGTCTACTGGCTGGTCACCCCGGCGATGACCGCCCCCGAGCAGTTCTACTGCGACCAGGTGACCGACGGCGGCGGCTGGGTCCTGGTGGGCCGCGGCCGCAGCGACTGGAAGGAGTACTACCAGGGCGTGGGCACGCCCAAGGACGTCTCCTCCACCGTGACGGGCACCGCGGCGTTCGCGCCCAAGCAGCTGTCCTCGGAGACGGTCGACGACCTGCTCAACGGCCAGCGCCCCGACTCCCTCGACGACGGCATCCGGGTCCGCCGCGCCCGCGACGCCGCGGGCACCACCTGGCAGGAGGGCCGCGTCAAGGTGACGGCCAAGCCCTACTGGAACTGGACGTTCGGCTCCCGCACCCCGGTGACCTCCTGGTCCTTCCGCTACGGCACGGGCGTGGCCTCCGGGACCGGCGGCACCACGAACGACGTCGGCACCACCGGCACGGCCCGCCTGCGCTTCGCCGACGTGGCCGAGACCAGCTGGCAGCGCGGCTTCCGCTACGGGGACGAGGTGGTCGGCAGCAACACCGCGACCACCTACCTCTGGTCCCCGGCCACGGGCGGCAAGGGCGCCATGCCCTTCACCCAGGTCTACCTGCGGCCCAAGGTCACCCAGCAGGCCTTCACCGGCAAGACCCTCCCGGACGCCGGCACCGCCGCGATCGCCCAGCGGGCCCTGCCCAACAGCGGCGCCATGCCCACCAAGTGGGGCGCCGTGGAGCGCGCCGACGGCCAGGGCGAGGAGATGAACACCGAGGTGCAGGCCCTCGAGCAGATCGGGAACTCGGTCTTCACCGGCGGCAACTTCAAGGCCATGCAGCGCAACGCGGCCGGCACCGGGCGCGTGGCCCAGTCCTACCTCGCGGCCTTCGACGTCAACACCGGCGAGCTGCGCACCGACTTCCGCCCGGTCTTCAACGGCCAGGTCAAGGCGCTCGCGGAGCTGCCGAACAACCGGCTGGCCGTGGGCGGGCGCTTCAGCACCGTCAACGGCGTCAGCGCCCCGGGCTTGGTGGTGCTCGACGCCACGACCGGCAAGGTGGACACCGCCTGGAACGTCAAGGTGGAGAACCTGCTGACCGGCGGCGTCCTGCAGGTGCGCACCCTCACCGTGCAGGGCGACTGGCTGTACCTGGGCGGCGCCTTCACCCACCTGAGCGGCGGCCAGGCCACCGGCAAGGTCTACGCCCGCGCCGGGGCCCGCGTCAAGATCTCCACCCGCACCCCGGACGCCGCGTGGAACCCCGAGTTCAACGGCACCGTGACCAGCATGGACGCCTCGGCCAAGGGCGACCGGCTCTACGCGGCCGGCTACTTCAACCAGTCCCGCAGCGCCTCCGCCTTCCGACTGGCCGCGGTGCGCACCAGCGCCGGCGCGGCCCTGGACCCCTGGACCTGGGAGCCGTCCATCCCCGTCGACTACGCCAACCCCGGTCAGGACGGGTTCCAGCTCGCCGTGCGGGAGCAGGGCTCGACCGTGTGGGCCGGCGGCGCCGAGCACTCGATGTTCGGCTACGACCGCACCACCTTCCGGCGCACCTCCGAGGGCATCACGTCCGTGGGCGGCGACATCCAGGCGATCACCTCGACCAACGACACGGTGTTCGGCGCCTGCCACTGCTTCAACTGGTACAACGCCGGCGCCACCAAGTGGATCAAGGCCGGGAGCGCCACCCGCCCCGTGATCGTGGCCGACCGGATCAACGCCATCGGCGCCTGGGACGCCGCCACCGGCCGCTACGTCCCGGGCTTCAACCCCGAGATCAAGGGCTTCGGCGGCTGGGGCGTGTGGGCCGCGATGATGGACAGCAACGGTGTCCTGTGGACCGGCGGCGACATCAACCGCAGCGTCTCCTCCACCGGCGCCGCCCAGTGGTCCGGCGGCTTCCTCCGCTTCGCCCCGCGCGACGCCAAGGCCCCGGCCGGGCCCTCGGGCCTGAAGGTCGGCCGGGACGGCACCTCCGACGCCCTCACCTGGACGGCGGCCCCCGAGGCCGGGGTCACCTACCAGGTGCTGCGCAACGACCGGCCGATCGGCACCGCCACGGGCACGAGCTTCAAGGTCGCCCACGTGGACGGCGCCCGCTACGCGGTGCGCGCGGCGGACGCCGCGGGCAACGTCTCCGCCTCCACCCCGGTGGTCGTGGCAGGCACGGCACCGGCACCGGCACCGGCACCCGAGCCCGAGCCGGAGCCCGCGCCCGCACCGGCCGCCCTGATCGCCGAGGGCGCCACGTGGAAGTACCACCACGACCGGGCGAACCCGCCCGCGGCCGACTGGGCCGGCACGGCCTTCGACGACGCCGCCTGGAAGCAGGGCTCGGCCGTGCTCGGCTGGGGCGACGCCTCGGTGCGGACCACGCTGGTGGCCGAGGGCACCCGCCCGCTGACCACCTACTACCGCCGGACGGTGGACGTGGCCGACGCCTCCACGCTCGGCGACCTGACGCTCACCACCCGCGCCGACGACGCGGTGGCGGTCTACGTCAACGGCAAGGAGGTGGTCCGCTCCAACCTCCCGGAGGGCACGCTGAGCCCGGGGACCTACGCCCTGGCCCCGCGCCGGACCGCCACCGCGCTGGCCGACCCGGTCGTGGTGACGATCCCGGCGTCGGCGCTGCGGACCGGCAAGAACGTGATCGCCGCGGAGGTGCACTCCAACTGGACGAGCACCACCGACGCCACCTTCGACCTGGAGCTCAAGCCCCAGCCCAAGGGCGCGTGATGAGCTCGGCGACCGGCGCCGCGCGGCGCCGCCCGAGCTACCCGGAGGCCCTGGCCGGGCTGCGCGCGGCGCAGAAGCCCGGCCAGGGGGTCCCGGCCTACACCCGGTGGGTCAACCGGCCGCTGGCCCGCTACGCCGCCGCGCGGGCCGCCGCGGCCGGCCTGACCCCCAACGGGGTGACCGCCCTCAGCGCGGTCCTCTCCGCGGCGGGGCTGGCCGTGCTCGTGGCGGCCCCGCCGGCGGCGGCCACCGGCGGGGTCGTCGCGGTCCTGCTCGCCGCCGGGTACGTGCTGGACTCCGCCGACGGGCAGGTGGCCCGGCTCACCGGGACCGGCTCCCCGGCCGGGGAGTGGCTGGACCACGTGGTCGACTCGATCCGCACCCCGGCGATCCACCTGGCCGTGGCGGCCGCCGCCCTGCTGCACCCGCGGCCCGAGGCGTTCCCGGCCGCCGCGGTGGCGGTCCTCGCGGCGCTGTTCGTGCTCGTGGAGGTCGGCCAGTTCATGAGCCAGATCCTCGCCGAGCAGCTGCGGCGCACGGGCGGCCTGGCCGGCCCGCCGTCCGGCGGGGCGCTGCGCTCCTTCCTCAACCTGCCCACCGACGCGGGGATCACCTGTTGGATCTTCCTCCTCTGGGGGGTCCCCGCGCTCTTCCTGCCCGCCTACGCGATCCTGCTGGGCGCCCTCGCGGCGATCAGCGCGGTCTCCATGCGGCGCAAGTACCTGGGCCTGACCTCCCGGCCTGCCGACACCACCCCGGACGCCGCCGGCGTCCACCCCACCGACAGGAGCACCTCCCATGTCCGCTGACGTCCTCGCCCCGGCCGCCACCACCGCCGCCGGGTTCCGCTCCGAGACCCCGTCCGTGTCCGTCCTGATCGCCACCGCCGGGCGCCCGCAGATGCTGCGCGAGGCGGTCCGCGCGATCGTCGAGCAGGACTACGCCGGCCCGCTGCAGGTCGTGGTCGTCTTCGACCGCGTGGAGGTGGACCCCCTCGCGGACGTCGCCGTCCCGGCCGGGGTGGACCTGCGCACCGTGCCCAACACCCGCAACCCGGGGCTGGTGGGCGCCCGCAACACCGGCATCCACGCCGCCACCGGCGAGATCGTCGCCTTCTGCGACGACGACGACGTCTGGGCCCCGCGCAAGCTCAGCCGCCAGGTCGCGCACTGGAACCGGCACCCGGAGGCCTCGGCGATCGCCGGGGCGATCCACATCGTCTCCCACGAGCGCACCATCCGGCGCGTCCCGCAGGCCGTGGCCACCTTCGAGGAGCTGCTGGCCGACCGGATGATGGAGATCCACCCGTCCGCGCTGATCTGCCGCCGCGCCGACCTGTACGGGCCCGTGGGCCTGGTCGACGAGGACCTGCCCTCCTCCTACGGCGAGGACTACGACCTGCTGCTGCGCCTGGCCCGGCACGCCCCGGTGCACTCCGTGCCCGAGACCGTGCTCACCGTCCGCTGGGACCGGCCCTCCTTCTTCCGCCAGCAGTGGGGGGACATGGCTGACGCGCTGACCTACATGCTGCGCAAGTTCCCGGAGTTCGAGACCTCGGACCGGGGCACGGCCCTGATGGCCGGGCAGGTGGCCTTCGCCCACGCCGCCCGCGGCGACCGGCGGGCGGCGGTGCGGTGGGCGCGGGCCGCGCTGCGCCGGGACCGCGGGCAGCTGCGGGCGTGGGGCGCCCTGGCCGTGTCGACCGGCGCGGTCAGCGCCGAGCGGCTGCAGAACGCGGTGTCCTTCTTCGGCCGGGGAGTGTGAGCCGGCCGTGGCGCTGTCGACTCCCGCGGTGGTGCGGCCGGCCCCGGTCCGCCGCACCACCGGCGCCCTGCCCGCCTGGCCGCTGCTGGCGCTGTTCTGGGGGCTGCCCCTGATCTGGGCCTCCGGGGCGCTGCAGTTCGCCCCGGCGCTGCTCGCGGTGGCCATGCTGTTCCTGCTCGTGCTCCGCCGCGGCGTCACGGTCCCGTGGCCGGCGTGGGTGCTCGGCGTGTTCCTGCTCTGGATGGCGGCGAGTTCGGTGCAGATCGAGGGGTTCGGCTCCTGGATGGGCTTCGCCCTGCGCTGGGTGAACATCGTCGCCGCCCTGGTCTACGTCGTCTACTACTGGAACGCCCGGGAGACCCTGGACGCCCGCCGGTTCCTGCGGGCCGCGGTGGTCGCGTGGGCCACGCTCGTGGGGTTCGGCCTGCTGACCTTCGTGATCCCCGAGGCGCGGCTGACCACCCCGATCGGCCTGCTGCTGCCGGAGGGCATCACCTCCAACGCGCTGGTGCAGAACTACTTCTTCCCGCCCCTGGCGGAGGTCCAGCTGCCCTGGGGCGCGCCCGAGCCCTACAACCGCCCGGCCGCCCCGTTCCCGTACACCAACGGGTGGGGCTCCGGGTTCGTGCTGCTCACGCCCCTGGTGCTGGCCCACCTCACCACCGTCCGGTTCCGCGCCCGGCACCTGCTGATCGTGGCCGGGCTGCTCGCCTCGCTCGCCCCGGCCGTGGCCACGACCAACCGCGGCATGTTCCTCGGCATCGCGGTGGCCCTCGGCTACGTGATGGTCCGGATGGTCCTGCGGGGCCGGATCGGGGTGGCGCTGGCCGGGGCCGCCGCCGTGGCCGCCGTCGGGGCGTGGCTGGTGGCCAGCGGCGCCGTCGAGCGGATCCTGGGCCGGCAGGAGTACAGCGACAGCACGGGGACCCGGTCCGACCTCTACCGGGACACGTTCCTGGCCACCCTGGACTCCCCCCTGCTGGGCTACGGGGCCCCGCTCTACGACGAGACCGTCGGGATCGAGATGGGCACCCAGGGCTACGTCTGGACCCTGATGTTCTGCTACGGCTTCGTGGGCCTGGGCCTGTTCGTGGCCTACCTGCACGGGACCACGCTGGCGACGCTGCGGATGCGCACCACGACCGGCCTGCTCGTGCACTCCGCGCCCGTGGCCGCGTGCCTGTTCTTCACCTACTACGGCCTCGACGCGGTGCAGTTCATCCTGATCAGCCTGAGCCTGGCGGTGCTGCTGCGCTCCCGGCGCTACGGGGAGGGGCTGTGACCCCGCAGCGGCTGGCGCGCTCGGGCGGGCTGACCTTCGCCTTCGTGGTCACCGGGGCGGGCCTGGCCTTCGCCGCCACCCTGGTGGTCTCCAACGCCTCGGGGGCGGCGGCGGCCGGTCAGTTCTTCCAGGTGGTGGCCGTGCTGGCGATCGCCACGACCCTGTCCACCTTCGGCGCCGACACCGGGCTGGTCCGCTCGGTGCCGGCCCTCACCGCCCGGGGCCAGGCCTCGGCGGTGCCCGCGGTGCTGCGGATCGCCGGCCGGCCGGTGCTCGTGCTCGCCGCCGGGGTCGCCGCCACGGCGGCCGTGCTCGCCCTCGCCCCGGGGGCCCTGCCCGACGGGGTCGGGCCCGCGGTCCTGCTGGCGGCGCCCTTCCTGGTGCTGGGGGCCGCGCTCAACCTCGCCTTCGGCGCCCTGCGCGGGCTGCACCGGGTGCCGACCTTCTCCTTCCTGCAGAACGTGGTGCTGCCGTCGCTGCGGGTGCTCGGCGTCCTCGGCGTCGTCCTCGCCGGCGGCGGGCTGCTCGCGCTGACGGCGGCGTGGACGGTGCCGGTCGCCGTGGTCTGCGTGCTCGCCCTCGTGCTGCTGCACCGGATCGTCCGGGGCCTGCGCGACGAGCCGGGGGCCGCTCCCCCGCCGGACGCCGGCGCGCAGCGGCGGGCGTTCTGGTCCTTCTCCTCCGCCCGCGGGGTCACCGCGGTGGTCGAGGCGCTGCTGGAGTGGCTCGACGTGCTGCTCGTGGCCGCGTTCCTGGGCCCCGCCGCGGCGGGCGTCTACGGCGTGGTCAACCGGTGCATCCGGGTGGGGGCCATGCTCGACCACACCGCCCGCATCGTCACGGGCCCGTCCATCAGCGCCGCCCTGGCTGTCGACGACCTCGCCGCGGCCCGCTCCGTGTTCACCCGCACCACGGCCGTGCTCGTGGCCGGGGCCTGGCCCTTCTACCTGACCCTGCTGCTGTTCGGGCCCGGGGTGCTCGCCCTCTTCGGCGACGGCTTCGCGTCCGGCTACCCCGCGATGCTCGTCATCGCCTCCGCCATGCTGCTGGCCGTCTCCGCCGGCGGGGTGCAGTCGCTGCTGCTGATGGCCGGGCGCAGCCGGTGGCAGCTGGCCAACAAGTCCACCGCGCTGGCCGTGGCCGTGGCGCTCAACCTGTGGCTGATCCCGCAGTGGGGGCTGCTGGGCGCGGCCACGGCGTGGGCGGCCTCGGTGCTCACCGACACCGGGCTGGCCCTGTTCCAATGCGTGCGGCTGCTGGGCATCTCGCCGCGCTGGTCCGTGGTGGGCGCGATCGCCGCGGCCGCGGCGGTGCTCAGCGGCGGGAGCGGGCTCGTCGTGCGCGCCGTCCTCGGCCCGGGCACTCCCGGGCTGGTCGTCCACCTCGGGCTGACCGGCGCGCTCGTGGCCGGAGCCGCGGCGGTGCTCGTGCTGCGGCGGCGCTCCGCCGTCCGGGGGACGGCCGAGCCCGCGTGTGGCCCGAAGAGACCACGGGGCTCCCGGCCGCTGCTGTGGTCGCGCTGAGTTTGCATCTGTAACATTCAAATCGATCGACATCGGATCAGGACGCCGCCGGCCGGGCTGGACCCGGCAGCGCATCCCGAGGCCGGGGTCGGCGGTCCGCCGGGGGGCGGAAGCCGGCCACGACCGCTCCTGCCGAGCCGAGCCGCGATCCACCAGGGGGGAATCCACATGAGTGACACCATCAACGCCGTCGGCGCCGACCGGCGCCGCACCCAGTACGACACCGCCCGGCCCCGGCCGCGCCGCCCGGAGCCGGCGGACCCGACGCCGGCCTGGCGCCGGGTCCTGCGCCGGTGGCCCACCATCCTCACGACCTGGCTGCTCGTGCTCGCCGCCGCCCTGGTGGCGGGTCTGCTGTGGCCCCCGACCTACCAGGCGACGGCCTCCATGACCGTCACCCCGAGCGCGGTGAACCCCCTCACCGGGGACGCCGGCTTCGAGGAGGTGGAGATGCAGACGGAGATGGCCACGATGGCGTCGCAGCGGATCACGCTGCGGGCCGCGGCCCTGCTCCAGGACGTCCCCCTCGAGGAGGCCGACCCCGCGCTGGCCGAGGAGCTGCTCGCGAACCTCTCGACCACCGCCCCGGACGACACCCAGGTGCTCCGGGTGACGGTGGACGCCACGGACCCGAACCTGGCCGCCGAGCGGGCCAACGCCCTGGCCACCGCCTACCTCGCCGACCGCGGCGAGGACGTGCAGACCACCGCCGACGACACGCTCCGGCGCATCGACGAGTCCATCGCCGGGCTCGAGCGCACCGACGAGGACTCCTCCAGCCTGCGGCAGCTGCGCGAGCAGCGCACCGCCCTGGCCCTCATCGCGCCGACGCCCGGCCGGGTGATCAGCGAGGCGACGCCGCCGCAGGCGCCCTCCTCCGCCGGTCTGATGCTGTTCCTCGCCGGCGGCCTCGTCGGCGGCCTGGTGCTCGGCGCCCTCGCCGGCGCGGTGCGGGAGCGGACCGACCGCAGCGTCCGCCGACCCGACCGGCTCGCCGACGCGACCGGCTCGGCCGTCGTGGTGCTGCAGTCCGAGGACGACGAGGACGGCGCCCTCGAGCTGCTGCGCCGCCTCGCCCAGGACGAGGACCGCGCCGTGCCGCGGCCGGGCTCCCGGATCGCGGTCCACTCGCCGCTGCCCGGCCAGTCCGCGGTGGTCGTGCAGGCTCTGGACGCGGTGGTCTCCTCGTGGGGCGGCACCGTGGAGGTCGTCGACGTCGACACGCTCGCCGAGCCGGTGGGCCCGCTGGCCGCCGGCTGGCTGGACATGGACAGCACCACGTCCGCGCTGTACGTGGCCACGGTCCCGCCGCGGACCGGCGCCGCGCAGCTGGCCGCCCTGACCGACCGGGTCGACGGCGTGGTCCTGGCCGTGGAGCCCCGGGGCCGGCTGCGCCGGTTCCGCGAGCGCTTCGAACGGCTCAGCGGCCGCGGCGCCGCCGTGGTCCCCGCCTACGTGGTGCAGCGCCAGACCCGTCCCGCCGCCGCTCCGGCGCCGGCCCAGGACGGCCTGCCGCAGCACCGCTGAGCGTCCGCCGGCGCCTCCCGGACCCGGGAGGCCGGCATCCGGCGCCGGCGGCCGGAAGCCAGGGGCCGGGGAGATCGCACCGCGAGAGCGGGCGCTCCCCGGCCCCTGCGCCGTGCCGCCGGTGCGGCGGCCGCCGGTGGCAGCCACCGGAACGGGACGCCCCCGGGGGTCAGGGAGCCTGCACCGCCAGGGCAGGGGCTCCCCGGCCCCGCAGCCGTGCGGCCAGGTCCTCGGCCGCGGCCGGGTCCGCCATCAGGTGGGCCACGGTGGGCCCGGATCCGGACACGAAGCTCGCCAGGGCGCCGGCCGGCGCGCCCGCGGCCAGGACCGGCGCCAGCTGCGGGGCCAGGGAGAGGGCCGCGGGCTGGAGGTCGTTGGCCAGCAGCGGGGCCAGCTCCTGCGGCGCACCGGCCGCCAGGGCGTCCTCGAGCCCCTGCGGCAGCTCGGGCGCCGGCACGTCCTCGGGCGCGCGCAGCCGGTCCAGCTCGGCGTAGACGGCCGGCGTGGACAGGCCCGCCTCGGCGGCCACCAGCACCAGGTGCAGGGGCGCGCCGACCGCCGCGGGCCGCAGCCGGGCCCCCGTTCCGGTGCCCACCGCCGCACCCCCCGTGAGCGCGAAGGGCACGTCCGCGCCGAGACCGGCCGCGAGCCGCAGCAGGGCGTCGTCGTCGAGCCCGGGGACTCCGCCGGCGCGGGCGGCGAGCCGGTTCACGGCGACGAGGGCGGCGGCGGCGTCGGCGGAGCCCCCGCCCATGCCGCCGGCCACGGGCACGGCCTTGTCGATCCGCAGGTGCAGCCCGCCGGGCAGCGCGGGGAGGTGTCCGAGCACGGCGCGGGCGGCGCGGACCGCCAGGTTGGAGTCGTCGGCGGGGACCTCGTCGAGGCGGAAGCCGCCGAGGGCGACCTGCTGGGCCACGAGCGAGCCCGGCACCGCGGCGACGTCCACGGTGATCCCGGTCCCCGCGATGAGCGTGGCGGTCACGGTCTCGGTCGTGCCGACCGCGCAGTACAGACTGGCCACGTCGTGGTAGCCGTCCGGGCGCGGCGGCCCCGCGGCGAAGAAGAGGTTGACCTTGCCGGGGGCGTGGGCCTGCTCCGTGAGCATCATCGTGCTCATGCGCAGCGCGCTCCGGCGGTGAGCCCGGCGGCGGCCCCGGCCCGGGCGATCCGGGCGAAGGCGGCCACGTCCAGCTTCTCGCCGCGCTGCCCCGGGTCGATCCCGGCGGCCTCGAGCAGCTCCCCGGCCGCCGCGGCGGACCCGGCCCAGCCG
Organism: Kocuria sp. KH4; assembly: GCF_053711175.1. Taxonomy (NCBI): domain Bacteria; kingdom Bacillati; phylum Actinomycetota; class Actinomycetes; order Micrococcales; family Micrococcaceae; genus Kocuria; species Kocuria sp. KH4. The sequence continues at coordinate 2,049 of NZ_JBSJYX010000005.1, read as the reverse complement.
GCGAGCGCGGCGCGCAGGGTCTTGCGCCGCTGGGCGAACGCGGCGTCCACGGCGGCGAAGACCAGCTCGCGGTCCACCTCCGCCACCGGCTGCTCGCGGCGCACGAAGCGCACCAGCCCGGAGGCGATCTGCGGGGCCGGCCAGAACACGTTCTTGCCGATGGTCCCGGCCTTCGTGACCTCGGCGTACCAGGCGGCCTTGACCGACGGCACCCCGTAGACCTTGGACCCCGGCGCCGCGGCCAGCCGGTCCGCCACCTCCTCCTGCACCATGACCAGCCCGTGCCGGATCGACGGGAACCGGGCCAGCAGGTGCAGCAGCACCGGGACGGCCACGTTGTAGGGCAGGTTCGCCACCAGGGCGGTGGGCTCGGCCGGCAGCTCCAGCACGCGCAGGGCGTCCTGCTCGAGCACGTGCAGCCGGTCGGCCAGCTCCGGCCGGAAGCGCTCCACGGTCCGGGGCAGCTGCGCGGCCAGCGGGGGGTCGATCTCCACGGCCACCACCTGCTGCGCGGCGTCGAGCAGCCCGAGGGTGAGCGAGCCCAGGCCCGGTCCCACCTCCAGGACCGTCTCCTGCTCGCCCAGCCGTGCGGCGGCGATGATCCGCCGGATCGTGTTGGGGTCGATCACGAAGTTCTGCCCGAGCGTCTTGGTCGGCCGGATGCCCAGCTGCTCCGCGAGCGCACGGATCTCCGCGGGCCCGAGCAGGGGGCGGGCGGCGGGTCCTGGCGGGGTGGATTCTGTCACCGGGACATCGTATCGGCCGCCCCGTCCCTCCCCGCCCGCACCTCGGCGCAGATCCGCCCCTGCCCCCTCCCCTTCCTCCGCCGAGCCCCCTCCTCCAGCGCCGAGTCCCCCATGTGCTCGCGATTCCCCCGGATTGTCCCGGGGGAATCGCGAGCACACGGGCGACTCGCCCGGCGCGGCAGGTGTGGTGCACGGATGAGGGAGGGAATGGCGCGCGGCCGGGCAGCGAGGACAGCCGGATCAGCGGGTGCCCGTCCCCCGGTGGAGAGCCGTCTCGATCCGCGCGACGGTCGCCGCGGGACGGCGCACGACGTCGTGCCAGCCCACCCTGATCACCGTCCAGCCGAGTTCCTGGATCTCGGTCTCGCGGCGTCGTTCGTCCCGGAGGACGGAGCGGATGGTCGTTGCGCCGGCATACTTGCTCTGCCCGTCGAACTCGAGCACCAGGCGGTGCTCCGGCCAGGCGAAGTCGGCGCGGTAGGACCCGCTGCGGCCGTCGATGACCCACTGCAGCTCCGGCACGGGCAGCGAGTACTCCAGCAGCATCAACCGGGTGAGCGTCTCCCCGACGGACTCGGAGCGCGGGTCCATGACCGTCAGCACCGATCTCGCCCGCCGCACTCCGCTCTGTCCGGCCCACTCCGACAGCATCGACTCCATCCGGGTCCGGGAGACTCCCAGCAGGTGCGCCTGGTCCGCGAGCACCACGGCGTCGACGAACGGCAGCAGCCGTGCGCAGTCCAGCAGCGTCCGTTCCGCAGAGGTGGTGCGCAACCCGTCCACGACCACCACGTCGGAGGTCGAGAGCCTCGTCTGATGGCGGACGACGCCGTCGTAGCCGTGGTGGGTGCCGTGCCCGAGTGGTGAGACGGTGTGGATCCGCGAGGGCACCCGCCGCAGTCCGAGGCCGTGCACCACGGCCGCCGAGGCCAGGCAGAACACCGGAACGGTATGTGCCGCCCGCGCGAAGGCCCGGTGCTTCAGGAGCATCTGCTGTTCCGGGGTCAGGTTCGGGAGCCGGTCCGCGGCGATGAAGTATCCAGGGTGCACGCGCCGGAGCCTCCCGGTGCGGATCCGGCGGCGGATCTCGTGGTTGCTCAGGCCGGCATCGAGGAGGTCCGCTGTGCTCTGCAGTTCGCTCATGCCTCGGGAATAGCAGGATCTCCCTGCTGCCGGGGTCCTCGACCGCTCGCTGTGGACGCGCCGGCGAGACGACGTCGGGCTCCACCACCGGGGAGCCGCCACGGGCTGCTCCGGAGTCCCCCAGGACGTCGCAGTTCCCCCCGATTCTTCGGGGGGAACT